>NZ_MUMF01000321.1 GCF_002155905.1 Streptomyces tricolor
ACGCCGGCCAGCAGCTCGGCGACGGGGCGCCGCTTCAGCTCGTGGCCGTCGGCGGCGCGGTGCCGCTGTTCACGGACGGCGGCGAGGTAGGCGGGTACGTCATCGGGGTCGGCGTCGGGGATCTCCGGGGGGAGGCCGGGGCCTTGGATGTCGGCGGCGGTGTCGGCGCGTGCTTTGGTGACGGCGTTGCGGATGTCGGCGGGCATGATCCACCGGGTTTCGGTGGCGTAGTGCGCGGCGACGGCTGCCTTGGCGTCTTGGTAGTCGATGTCGTGGAGGATGGTGTGCCAGGCGAGGGCGTCGGATTTGCCGACGGTGCGGCGGTCGAAGGCGGCGGCGAAGCCGAGGAGTTCCGCGGTCTGCGACGGGGTCACCGGGTCACCTCGACGCCATCGAGCTTCGCGACGGTCGGGCACGGCCACTCGTAGCGGTCGGGCCGCCAGGACGGGCCGTCCTCGGTCTCACAGTTGCCGCAGACAGTGCCGAGGTGCTGACGGCCGCACAGGTACTCGCCGCCCTCCTCGGACTCACAGTGGTCGTCGCCGTAGCCCTCGCTGTCAGGGTCGCAGCCGCAGTCCTCGGCGAGCCGGTAGATGTCCTGCCGGGAGTGCTCAAACCGGATGATCAGCTCCGGGTGGTTGCGCTCGGCGCTGAAGCGGATGCGGGCGAGGATCTGCTCAGCGGTCTCGTCTTTCAGCGGGGTGATGTTGAGGGCCTGCCAGGCGACGGCCTCGGCGGCGCGCACTCGGCGGCTGAGCATCTGGTGGCCGATGCGGTTCAGCTCTTCGTGGAGCGTGGTCATGCGGTGTTCCCTTCTTCGAGGGCGCGGAGTTCGGCAGCGACGTCGAGGGCCTGCTGCACCCGCTGATCGGTGGTGGACATGCGGCGGGCCGCCGGCTGGCCGGGTAGGGCGATGACGTTTCCGGGGCGGGCGGCGTAGCCGCGTTGTGCGGCGCGTTGGGCGTCGTCGCGAATCCACTTCTGCCAGGCGTCGGGCCAGCTCTTTCGGCGGGCGCCGGTGGAGCGGTAGTGGGAGACGAACTGGGCGGTGGAGTGGTCGACGTCGAGCACCGGATAGGTGGCGTGGGCCCAGCGGCGCATGGAGTCGGTGAGCTGGAAGCCGTCAACCTCGATTGGGGTGGGCGCGAGGTCGTCAAGATCAGCCGGCCTACTACCGGTAGCTTCCCCACCTACATCAGCCCCGTCGTAGTTATGGGAGGGGAGGGGAGGGGAGGGGACAACCGTCGCACCCTCATGGGTGTCACGCTGTGACAGACCGTCCTGACCTGCGGCGCTATCCTCAAACAGGGGTGCATTTTCGTCGCAGTTTGGCTGCGAACTGCGCGCACTCTGGCGCGAGTTTGAGCTCAGATTCGCCGCAGAATCACGCGCGTTCCGGTTCGCGCGGGCCGTGTCCCGACCCCGCTGCTGCCGCTTCCGGGCCGCCTCCCGCGCGGCTTCGATCTGCGCGCGGGACTTGTTGTAGTCGAGGTAGTCGTGGATGTAGTAGCCGTCGACGGCCGGCTGCGGGCAGCGAGGGCAGCCGTGGCCGGGCTCGTGAAGCATGCCGACGGTGATCAGCTTGCGGATCGTGGCCGCAGTTCCGTAGTCCCGGACGATGTCGCCGTCCAGGTGCCCCTCAGTGAGGTGCTTGGTGGCGTGTACGCCGAGCCGGACGAAGAGGCCGACGGCGGCGTTACCCACCTTGCGCACCTTGGGGTGCGAGTCGAACCCGTCATCGAGGGCGAACCAGGCCATGAAGCGCTTCTCTCGTGCGTCGTGATCGGGGATTGGGCGCGCGGAACCAGGGCGCTTAGGGAGGTCTGTTCAACCCCTCCCCGCTGTAGCTATCATAGCTAAGAACGCTAAGAGAGACGAGAGAGCTAAGGGAGCTACCATGACCATCACGGCCATCAGCAGTTACGCTGAGCCCATGAGTGAGAGGCCGACCGTCCACCGCAACCAGATCGCCGAGGCACGCAACGTCCTGGGCGAGGTGATCGCCCGTGCTCGCTTCGCCGGCGAGCCGACGATTCTGGTGAACCGGGGCAAGGAAGCGGCCGTGATCGTCAGCCACGACTTCTACGAGCAGGCCCTCCGCGACCGGGCGCTCATCGAGGCCCTGGAGCAGCGGGCGGAGGAAGAGCTGGCCGGCGAAAAGTCGGACACCCGCATCAAGGGCGGCTACCTGCGCGCAGCGCTGGGCACAGCCCGGGAGGACGTGAACGCCGCGTTGAACATCACCGAGTCGTGACACCGTTCCCCTCCCCTTCTCTCCGGGCCCCGCGCCGTGCTGGTGCGGGGCTCTGCTGTATGCGTGACGGTGGATCAAGGTTTGTGCGCTCTGACCTGCGAAGAAAGGCCCGAGGAGGGTCATTTCAGGGGTCATTTCGCAGCGGCCACGGACTCGAAATTTCAGCCGAAATGACAGTGATTGCCGGGTATGAAGCCCGGTCTGCTTCCGGGCGGAGAGCTGAAATGACCCCGGCAATGACCCTCCTTGCATGTTTCGGTGCAGGTCATGGGTGGGTCTCCTCGGTCACGGGCCCGTGGTCGGCGACGAGGACCCGCCAGCGGATGTAGTGCGAGCCGGTGCACGTCCAGCGGGTGCCGCTGCGGGTCCAGCGGCGGCCGGTCCGGTCGGTGACCGCGTGGACGCCGGCCGGGGCCTGGAAGCTGCCGGGCCCGTCTGGGCGCCAGGAGCGGGCGGCCATCAGGCGACCCTCCCGGCCTGCGCCGCGCGGGTGCCGCGCCACACCGCCACGGCGCTCTTCTCGCCCGTCGGCCGGCTGGACCGGTCGAAGCCGCAGTGCTCGGCGACGCCGTCACGGGCGAGGGACTGTGTGAAGTTCCCCCAGTCGGCACGCGGGTTGGGCGGTTCGGGGAGCTGGTGCTCGTCGGCGATCTCGTAGCAGGTCCAGCGGCGTCCGGTCCGGCACACGGCGACGTAGTAGGGCCGCACGGTGTCGACCCACGTGTGGTAGTCGAGCACCGGCGCGGGCACGCTGCCGTCGAGGGCGGGTTGTATCGGGGCGGTCATCGGGGTCTCCTCTCAGCGGTAGCGGTAGATCGTGTGGACGCTGACCCCGTACTCCGCGGCGAGGGCCTGCGGGGATTCGTTGGCGGCGAGGCGGCGGCAGATCTCGTCCCGCTGGGCGGGCGTGACCTTCGACGGCTTGTGCCCGGGCGGGGTGCGGCCGCCGTTGTTCCAGGCGCGCTGCTGGTCGGTGGCCATCAGAAGACGTCCTCCAGGGCGTCGGCGACGGCGCGGACGCCGTACTGGCCGAACCAGACGACGGCCGCGGCGGCGAGGCCGACGAGCAGCAGCCACGGCACCGAGGTGGTGAACAGGCGGGTGATGCCACCCGCAACGACGGCGGCGGCGAGGCCGGCCAGGAAGCGGATCATCGGGACTCCTCGGTGGGTTTCACGGCGGCCAGGGGCCGCTTGTCGCGGGCGGTCGGGGTACGAGGCGGGAGCGGGGTCGCCCAGTCGCGGGGCCGGCCCGGGCCGGGCGGTACCTCGGGCAGGCCCTTCAGGGCGTTCGGGGTGTGGGCCGGGCAGCGCATGCCTGGCAGGAAGTGGCGGACCTGATCGGTGCTGCGGCAGTACCGTTGCTCAGCACCGATCCAGTGATCGCAGGCCATCAGGCCGCGTCGACCTCGGGCGTCATCCTGTGACGCTCCGCCGTGTCAGCGATGTGTTCCGGGCGCACGCACTCCGGGGTGCCGCACGTCGACCGCAGAATTCCCGTAGCTGGCCGGCCGCGGCCCACCAGGAACGCGACCTGCTTCGGTGTGTACGTGCGGCCCTGGAACTTGGCCTTGTTCGGGCCGGTCCAGGTGAGGTGGTCACCGAACGCCGCGATGGTGTTGATCTCGAACAGCCACGCTAGGGTGCGGGGTTCCTTCGGCTGGCGGGCGTACCGCGACCGCTCGGTGAGTTCCTCGGTGGTCAGCTGGCGGCGCACGGCCTGACGGCGGAGACTGCGGCGCTCGTCCTCGTTGAGGCCGCCATACACGCCGAACTGGATGTCCTCGTCCAGGGCGAACTGCAGGCACTGCTCGACCACCGGGCAGCTGCGGCAGACGGCCTTCGCGGTCTCCTCGCTGAGGGCGCTGAAGAAGATCCCCGGGTCTACGTCCTGGCAGGCGGCGCGGGTCCGCCAGTCCGTCTTGCGCGCGGTGTCGGGGACGCTGCCGGTGTAGTTGCTCACGCTGCTGCCTTCCTGTCGGTAGCGGCCTTGGGCCGGTAGTTCGCTGCGGTGTTCGCCTTCCGGCACGGCCCGCACGTCGCCTCGCCGTTCCGCCGGTGGCGCAGATAGCCGGCCGTGGTGCCGCAGTCGGCCTGCTCGGCGCGGATCCGAGCGTCGGTGAGGTGGTCGGCGCGGTAGCAGTTCCTGCCGCACGTGCGCCGCAAGGGGCCCTCGGGTTCACGGCCGTGCCCGACTGCGAAGGCGACACGCAGGGCGGTGTACTGGACGCCCTGGAACCGGATCTGCTTGGCGCCGTACCAGATGACGTGACCGTCGTCGGTGCGGACGGTGCGACGCGCGAAGGCCTCGGCGAGCGTCTTGGGCGGTTCCTCGTGCGCGGTAGCACGCTTCGCCGGCTTCGGTGTCCGCGCGGGTGCAGGCGCAGCGGGCTTGGGCAGGACTCCGGTGTTGGCGATCTTTCGCCGCTCCTCGGGCCGCAGGCCCCCGCGGATCCCCCACTCGGTGTCACCGGTGGCGAGCGCGTCGAGCAGGCATTCCTTCCACACGGAGCAGCCGCGGCAGATGGCCTTGGCGCGCTCGATCTCGGTCTTGTTGTTGTCGGGGAACATGGCGTCAGGGCTGATGTTGTCGGCGCGGCAGGCGGCGTGCTGGTGCCAGGTCGTGGTGGTGGCGATGTGGCTGTGGTCGGGCATCACGCTGCTCCGAAGATCGCGGTGAACTGGGTGCGGAGTTGGTCGCGCATCGGCTGGTCCTCGACATGCCGCGGGTGGACGCACTCGCGGAGTCCGCAGCCGGCCATCACGTGCCCCTCAGGTTCGCGGCCGTGGGCGATACGGAAGGCGAGGCGGCGGGCGGAGTGCTCGGCGCCCTGGTGCTTGAGGACGGGGTGGATGCCCTCGCGGTGGAAGCCGTGCCAGAGCAGGTGGCCGTCCGTGGTGGGCTGGGTGCGGGCGGCCCACGCCTGTTCGAGGGAGACGACAGCGTGCTGGTAGCGGGGCAGTTCCAAGTCGGCGCGGATCCGGGCCACCCGCATGGGGCTGGTGCGCAGGGTCCGGCCGATGTACTTGTCCGAGCGGCCCTCCTGGAGGAGGGCGATGACGTCGGCGCGGGGGGCCTTCGGACGAGGCGGCATCAGACAGCCACCCCCGCGGCGAGTTCGTCCAGCGTCAGCTCGACGTACGGCTGCCGGGCGCCCGGACGGTCCTTGCGGGCGGTGAGCCGCCAGTAACGGCGGCCCCGGGTCAGCTGCTCGGCGAGCACCGGCACCGCGCCGACCATCTGCGCGAGGTCCCACAGCGCGTTCCACTCCGCCGGCGGGAGGGCACCGGACCGCTTGCACTGGACGAACAGGATCTGACCCGGCTTGATCGCGACCAGGTCCACCTTGCTCTTCGAGCCGGCGGTGCGGAGTACCTCGTAGCCCTCCTCACGGAGGTGGGTGCGGACGCGGTGCTCCAGGTCCCGACCGCGGTGGTAGGCGGAGCGCGGCTTCGTCGGGGTGGTCACTGCGCACCCGCCTTCCGGCGCTCGCGGTAGTCGCGCTGGGCGTTCGCGCTCGCGACACGGCAGAGCAAGCAGCGGCACCCGTAGTTGTTGTAGGTGCTGCGCTTCCCGTGACCAGCGCGGTCGGCGCCCGACGGGTCCAGGCGGCGGCGCGCGTTCGCGGCGCTCTGGTAGACCCGGTTGGCGTCGCGGCAGGCGGGGCAGCGGCAGCCGGCCTTGTAGGTGTTGACGTGCCCGTGAGGCAACTTGAGGATGGTCACTGGACCCCCTTGTGCTGGTTGCGGACGGCGGCGTTGAGCCGGTCGAGGCCGGCGGCGAGCTGCGGATCGGCGGCGATGACGTCTTCGAGGTGGGCGTCGACCTCTTCCCACAGCCGGTTGCCGGCCGGGCCGAAGTCGTCGCGGCGGGCCCGCCAGCGGCAGGCGAGGGCGCTGATCCCGGAGCAGACGAGCACCGCGGTGAGGATCGTGACGATCGCGGCGAGGAGCAGGCCGTAGGCCCAGGCGGCGCCGATGATCCGCTGCTCGATGTCGTGGAGGCTCACCACTCACCCCCGAGGAGGTGGCCGGCGTCGCAGCGGAGCGTCGTACCGTGCACGGTCGCCGTCGTCGTCCCCGCGCACGCCGGGCAGTGCACCCACTGCTGCACGGTGGCGGCGCCGTACTCCCGGCGGTGCCGACCCCGCACCGGAGCCGGGCGGACAGCCCAGCGCACCGCGACGGTCGCGACGACGAGGGAGCCCATCAGGGAGGCGGCACCGAGGGTGATCTCCGGGGTCATGACGCCACCCCCGGCACGGTCTGGAGCGCGGCGAGCTGCTCGCGGAGCTGGGTCAGCTCGTGCTCCTGGTGCATGTTCGCGCGGTGCAGCTCCAGGACCCGCTCGTCCAGCGCCTTCCGGGCCCTCTCCGACAGGGCCAACTGCTGCACCAGCCGGGCGTCACCGGTCGCGGGCTGCACCGGGACCGGGCTGTCGGGGTGCTCGTCGCGGTCGTGAGCGAGCTGGGCTTGCAGGCGCGTGATCGCGGTCTTCTGGTTCTCGACCTGCTGCTCGGCTTCCTGCCGGCGCTTCGACTCACCGGCGAGGCTGCGGCGGAGGTCGTTGTACTTGGCCAGGGTCACGAACATCACTGGCCCTCCTTCCTGGAGCGCGGGATCAGGGGCCAGGCCGGGTCACAGGCCGCGGTCGGCTTCGTGCGGCGCAGGTACTCCTGCAGTCCCGCCTGCTGCTCCGCTCGCCACGCCTTCTGCGCGGCGTACAGCTGTTTCGGGCCCATCTCGTCGAGCTGCGGGTAGCGGCGGTACAGCTCGTCGGCGATGCCGAGTGCGGCGGTGGCGTCGGCGTCCGCTGTGTGCCAGTCGGTCAGCGTGACGCCGTAGTGCTCGGCGACGGTCTGCAGCTTCCGGGAGCCCTTGCGGTACCGGTCGCACTGCTTGTCGATAACGAGGGGGTCCAGCAGTGTGTACGGCTCGTCCATGTGGATGCGGTCGATGACCGGGCGCAGGCCGTGCCGCTGCAGTTCGTGGTGCAGGACGGACCAGTCGTAAGCGGTGTTGTAGGCGACGATCGGCATGCCGTAGTCGATGGCCTTGGCGATCGTGTCGGCGATCTCATCGAGCGCCGACCGCGGGTCCTGGCCGTCGGCCATCGCCCGCTCGTCGTCCACTCCGTGGATGGCGGTCGTCTCGGGGGGAATGGGCACTCCCGGGTTGATCAGCCACGTCTGCACCCGGTCGGCTCCGCCACCGCCGCGCCCGACAAGAGCTGCGGTGACGATCCGGGCCTCGGTCGGATCGGTCGACGTGGTCTCCGTATCCCAGGCCAGGCGACGAACCTGCAAGAAGCTCATGCCGATGTCTCCTTCGCAATGCCCTGCTGCTTCCGGGCGCGCCACTCGGCAGTTCGCGCAGTGCGGCAGGCGCGGCACTTACCTCGGCCGGAGCGGGGGTCCGTGTAGGTGTTCTCGTCCGTCATGGCGTGGCCGGCGCCGCACTCGGTCAGGGGAGGCGGGGACTTCCGCTTCCTGCGGTTGAGCGCCTGTTCACGCGGGGTTGCCCAACGGCAATTCCCGGGCGCGTAAGGACCGTCGTTGTCGATGCGGTCGATGCTGCGGCCCTGGGGTCGCGGCCCCATATCGGCATAGAAGCTCTCGAAGGAGTTCCGCCACCGCTCGCAGATGGTGATGCCGCGGCCACCGTAATTGGGGTAGTTGGGGTCATTCGGGTTGGTCGTTCGGGCGAGGATGCCGCTCCAGATCTTGAACTCGGTGGTGCGGGTCATCCCGTGGGTAACGTGCACGGCGCGGGAGCGCTCTTCCACAAGGCACCCACACGATTGGGTCTCGCCCCAGTGCTTGAGGTTGACCGTCTTCTCTGTTCCGCAGTCGCAGCGCACGTGGATCGTCTGGTCGGTGGTGTTCCGCTCGGCTGTGACGACGAGCCGACCTACTCGCTCGCCGACGGCGATGACGCGAACCCTCATTCCGCACCACCGGCAGTCAGCTCCGGGAGGATGGCCGCGGTGAGGCGGCCCTCGCGCCAGGCCTGCATGACCTGGTCTCGGCCGTCCTTCTTGAAGCGGACGGAGTGGGTGCGCGCGCGGGCCGGGGCGATGGCGACGCCGGGGACCTCGTGGATGACGCCGGTCTCCGGGTCGGCGTACTCGGCGGCGCCGGCCGCGGTCATCTGCTTGAGCAGCCGGTCCGTGAATGCGGGTCGGACGGCGGTGATGAAGCGGCGCTCGACCTCAGTGGCGTAGTGGTCGCGGACCCAGGCGGTGTAGGCCTCCTCGTCCACGACCTTGGCCGCGGCTTCGCCGGAGGAGAGGCTGACGGTGGCGATGTCGGGGCCGTCGGGGAGGGTGACGGCGACCTGGCGGACGCCGGTGGTTTCGGCGGCGGATTCTAGGGCGGTGCGGGTCTCGGCGCGGGCGGCCTTGTACTCGGCTTCCACGACGTCGAGGAGCGTTTTCAGCGCGGCCTCGCGCGCTGCTGCTTCCTTCAGGTTCATCTTCGTGGTCTCCTTGGGCGGGGCCGTCCTGCCTGCTGTGAACGGGCAGGACGGCCTCAACTTGTGGCGGTCAGGCGGCGGAGCCGGTGAGGATCGCGGTCATCTCGCGCAGTTGCTGTGCGCCGGCCTGGGCGATGGGCAGGCCGTAGGAGCGCTCGAACTCCTCGTCGAGGTTGTCGAGTCCGGCGTTCGCGGCGGCGGCGCGGAGGGCACGTTCGGCGGCGTCGGCTTCGGTCTCGCCCTCCGCGACGACCTCGGCTTCGGTGACCTCGTCGGCCGCAGCTTCCGGCTGCTGCTCGGCGGCGGCCTTCTCCTTGCCGATCGCAACGATCTCGTTCAGCACGTGCGCCGGGGCCCCGGCCTGCTTCGCCGCCTGCCACACCCCGCGGACCGCGTTCGCGTCGGCGGCCTCGGTCGCCTCGTTGATGAAGTCCCGGCCACCGGACAGGTCGCCCTCCGCCTCGGCGTACCCCTCGGCCTGCCGCACCGATTGCAGATGCCGGGCCGGGGCGGGGTTGTCGGCCTGCGCCATCTCCTCAGCCGTGTACACCCCGGCCAGGTCGTGCGGGAACGCCTTCCGCAGCGCGAGCGCCTCGGCGCACTTGCCCAGCTGGCCGGCGGGCATCTTCGCCCACAGACCGATCGGCTTGCCGTCCCGGTTCGTCTGGACGTACTCGCGGTACAGGGCCACCGCCGAGAACCGCAGCCCGTCCCGGAGGACAGTCACCTTCGCCGCGGCCGGCGGCTCCTCGGCAAGCCAGACGTCCCGCCACTGACCTGAGGCGTCGCACCACAAGGTGTCCTCGTAGCCGTAGCTGCCGCGCGACTTGGCGGCAGCGCGGCGGGCAACAACGCGGTACCCGTCGATGCCGGTCTGCGGCGTGTAGACCTCGCGTCCGGCCCGCTTGTCCCACCGGCCGATCAGGTAGATCTGCCGGGAGAACGGGTCCAGGCCGGTGCGCTGGCAGAGATGCAGGAACCCGTCGAGTTCGGCGCGGGTGACGGTGTCGCCGATGCCGGACTGCCGCAGGACGACGGCCTGTTGCTCAGTCCACTGGGTTTGGTCGGGGCGGATGGCGAGGGCTCCCGCCGTCTGCACGAGTTCAGCGCTCACGGGCGCACGTCCTTCCTGAGGGTGTAGAAGCGGTCGTTCACCGGACCGTGCTCGGCGAGCTGGCCGTGACGGGCGAGGTACTGGAGATCGCGGCGGGCGGTCGTCCGGGACGGGCCCCAGCCGTTGGCCCGGTACAGGGCCATGACCTCGCCGGTACGGACCTCGTGCGGCTGCTCGCGGATGGTGTCGAGGAGCCGGGTACGGCGCTGCTGGGCGGTGCTCACGCGGCACCTCCGGGCGTCCATCCCGGGTAGTTGCTGTCGCACGAGCAGGCCTTGGGGTGCTCGCAGGCGAGGCGGGTGAACGCGGTCTCGACGTCGATCTCCGCGGGGTCCATCTGGTGGCGGGCCTCGGCGGCGATGCCCTCGGCGAGACGCTGCTGCCGAGCGATGAGCGCCGTAATCTCAGGCTGAAGCGCGGTCATCGGACCTCACCGCCCATGTACCTGATGTAGACCCGGTGCTCGCCGAACATCGTCTGAGACTCGGTCTCGAACCGGCCGTCGGCGAAGTGACGGCGAAGCCCGCGGCGGATCTCGTAGGCGGTCTGCCGCATTACGCCGGACGTGTCGTACCTGCCCAGCAGCGCCCACTTACCGGGGCGCGCCTTGAGCGCGTTGACGAGGGCGTCCAGTGACTCGTCGGAGCGGAGCGCCTGGTGAGCGGGCTCCTCGAATCGGATGATGGTCTTCACGACGCCCTCCGGTCCTGCTGGGTGGGGACGGAGCGGGGGGTGGCGATCTCGGCGAGCCGGTCACGGAGCCGGCCGACCTGCGCGCCGTACACGGGGATCAGCCCGTCACCCGCGTACTCTGCGAGCATCTGCACCATCCGCGCGTCGAACTCGTGCCGGGCGTGGGAGTCGCGGCCCTGATGGACAGCGGAGCGCAGCAGCTCAGCCATGTCCTTCAGCTCCTCGACCAGGCCCTCGGGGTCCTCGTCGGCGGCGCTGATCAGCTCGGTGAACACGGCCTTGAACAGGAACGAGCTGATGTCCAGTTCACAGCCGGACGGGGTGACGTTGACGCGGATCGGGAACGGCCCGTCCACGGGAGTGGTGTTCATCGGGTGGCCTTTCGGCGATGGCGGCCAGCAGCCGCAGAAGAAGAAGGAGAGACGGGAAGGTGGCCGGTCCGCGCCCAATGCGGGACACGCGGCCCAGGCGGCGTACGACGGCGGGACACACGCGGCACGCTCGGACCACCAACGGCCCACTGCACAAGCCACAGCGCGAGGAACCCGAACGCCGTACCCAGCAGCCACATCACGGGGCGACACCCGGCTCGGGCTCACGCAGGGCCTGCGTCGGCGTGAGCAACCGCGTCAGCCGGTCCGCCGCACGCTGCGCCACCGTCACGTCCGCGAGCGCCTCGTTCGTCGCGTGCCGCTCCGCGAGCAGCGCGGCCACCCGGGCACGCGCCTCCCGACGCCCGCGCTGCGCCGACCTCAGCGCCAACCTCAGCCGCGCGGTCTCCAGTTCCTCCTCGTAGAGGGACAGGTTCGCGCCGGTCAGGTCGTCGTACGCCTTGTCCAGTAGCCGCTGCAGCCCGCCGGAGATACCGTGCTCTCGCTTCAGCTCGCCGACCGCGCGCTCAGCCACCTGCACCGCGTCCGACGACACCGACGCCAGATCCGCCGCAGCCTCCGGCGACATCAGCAAGCCCGCCGACTCCAACGCCAACGCGATCCCCGCCGGCGTCCGGTTCTGCTGCATCGCGGCCAAGATGACGCCGGCCGCGCTGTTCACGCTGCGGGTGTTCATGCCGCCACCTGCCCCTGCTGCGGGGCGAACTCAGCGTGGACCTGCTCGATCGCCGCGAGGTACTGCTCCTGCTGCCACGGCCGCCACCGAGCCCAATCCGGGCCGAAGTAGTCCATGAAGTCCTGGTCCACCTCCGCGAGGCGGGCCTCCTCCAGGTCCTCCGCACGGACCATCCGCAGCGCACTCACGACGCCACCTCGTTCGCGTCCGCAGCCGCCTCCAGCACCGCCACGGCACTCTCGGTCGTCCGGCCCTCCGCGTCGCCCCAGGCGTCGACGTGCTCCTCCAGGGAGTCGATGTCGCCGTACTCCGGGCCGTCGTTCAGGCGCAGCGCCAGCACGCCGATCGCCTCGTCCGCGAGCATCGACCACGTGTGCGGGTCACCCGACACCGCGCACTTCAGCGCGGCCACGATGCTCATCGGCCGCAGCGCGTGCGGGATGCACATCTCCCGGTCGAACGGGTCCGGGACGTAGTCGCCCTGCCACAGGCCGTTCGCCGCAATGATCCGCGCGGCAGCCCGGAACACTGCCGGGACGGTCGTCGGCCGCGCCTGCGGCGACTGATGCAGCGGCATCACCCTGCTGCGGGTCTGCAATGATGTGGCCATCGGTGGCCTCTCCTTCTGTGATTCGTAGGGGCGCCGAGTCGTGGGGTCGTCCGGGCCGGCAAGCAACGGGCGGCCCTTCGGCGCGTTCAGGGGTTGATCAGGAGCCGGAGGCCGGCGTCTTGGTGCGCGAGCGGCGGGGCCGGTAGCCGGAGGTCGGGCTGCGGCGGCCGGCGCGCTTGTCCTTGCGGTTGCGGTGCAGCTCGGCGATCTCGGCGAGGTCGGAGTCGCTGAACAGGAGCCGGTTCGGGTAGCGGTGGCAGGGCCAGCCGTGCAGGTTGACGCCGTCGCGGAGGACCTTCTCCCCCTTGGTGGTGGGGTCGTCGGCGTCGCGGAGCTTCAGCCGGACCGCGGCCTCGGCGACCGTGTAGAAGTTCTCCAGAACCCGCGGCTCAGCCGGGGTCTTGCGGGTGCGGGCGGGGCTCGCCGTCGTGGCGGGCATGGCTCTCCTTTCCGTGCTGCTCTTCGGGTGGGGTGAGGAGCGAGCGGTCGTCTTCCTGGATCTGGAGGGCGGTGCGCAGGCGCTTGTACGTGGGGGGCCGCATGTCGCTTCGGTCGCCGTTTTCGAGCTGGGTCACGTAGGGCCTGCTGATCTGGGCGAGTTCGGCGAGTTGGGCCTGGGTGAGCCCGAGCTTCATGCGGAGGGTGCGGATGGCCGCCCCTTCCACCTGGAAGGTGGGTTGGGGTCTCTCCATGCCATTGAAGGTAGCGCAAGAATCTAGATGCAACTAGATGTACTCATGAGTAACTTACGAGTGTGTATAGATGGCCATAGCTTTGCGGCAGACAACCGGCCCGTCACCCCGCGTATCCGGCCATGCATATAGGTGCGTATAGCGGTAGCTAGAGGTAGCTGCCATCATGTCGACATGACGCCCCCCAGCGATCAGGCCGCTCTCCACCGCCAGCGACTCGCCAACCTGGTGGCGCAGCGCCGTGCCCAGCTAGGCCTGAAAAAGCAGGAAGCCGCCGAGACCTGCGGCATCGCCTACATGACGTACTGGAAGATTGAGGACGCCCAACCAGTCCGAGCCTCCAGCTACGCCAAGGTCGAGGTCGGCTTCGGCATGCGCGCCGGCTCCTGCAAAGCGGTCCTCGACGGCTCCGCCGACAGCGTTGTCCTTGAGGACGGCACCGAGTTGATCGAGGGCGGGCAGATCACCCGGCTCGACGCAGACGCCCTCGCGGCCGGACTGCCCGACGCCGTGACGCGCTCCGCGATGCTGGTCGCGCCAGAACTGACCGGACGCCAGATCCAGGCACTAAATGAAGAGATTGTGCAGGAGTTGCGAAGGCGCGGTCTGGTGCCGTAGCCCACATGAACTGGGGACTTCAGGCCTACAACCTTTTTACCGTTACTGGATCGTGACCTTCCGGGGTTGGTGAATCCTCAATCACCACTACCCGCACAGGGGTTCCTCGTGTCAGGCTTCAAGTCCACCTGAGGGGTTCACCCAGAGACGGGGGGAACACCTATGGCAACGATCATCACGTACGACGCACCCGGCTTCACCGCGCGGGTAACCGAAACGGCGCGAGGCATCGTCTGCATCCTGGCCACCGCCACAGCCACCGACCGGGTGATTCAGGCACGCGTAAGGCGGCTGATGGCAGGCCAGGGAATCGACTGCACCACCTGCGCCGAATGCCCCGTCGGGCAAGCGGCAAGCACGGCAGAGTAGGAGCAGTCAGCACGCGGAGGCCGGCGGCAGGGGTGCTACGCCGGCACATCCGCGGTTCAACCAGCAGGACGCATCGGGGGTCACGCATGCCCTACGTAGAGGTGCGCGGCAACAGCATCCGCGTGAAGTGGTGGAACGGGCAGTACAAGCTCGACGCCGACGGGAAGCCCACCAACAAGAAGCTGTACGACAGCGCCTCCGGCCCGGCACCCGGAGTCAAGTTCGCCGATGAGCACGAGGCTTACACCTACGGTCTCGACCGCGAATATGAGCAACGGCACGGCAAGGGGGTGCGTCGCGCCGACGCCTCGACCCTCATGTCCCAGTACATCTGGATGTGGTTCGACGCCACGGATGTCCGGCACAACTCCACCCGGACATACAGATCCATCCTCCGGTCAGTCATCGAACCGTACTGGGGAAGTCGACCCGTTGGCGACATTACGCCCATCGAGTACGACGTATGGAAACGCGGGATCACGGACCAGTACTCAGAGAACTACGCCGGCCAAATCACCGGCATCTTCAAAATGCTCATGGAGGATGCCGTCACCAAGTACCGGCTACGGGCCGACTCGCCCATCATCGAACAGCGGCGCCGCGGACGATACAAGAAACGGCAAGTGGCACGCGTCAAAACGGAGCTGCCATTCGAGGCGGTACACCAGCTCGCCTCAAACGCCCACACCGTGTGGGGCTTCACTGGCTGGACGTTCATCTGGACGCTGGCCTTCACCGGCATGCGGCCACCCGGCGAGATGGTCGGCTTCCAGCGCGGCTTCGCTTCGCCTAACTGGCCAGGCACTGACCCTGTGCCGTCGCGCGGCCGTGAGGCGGCAAAGCGGTACAAGGGAATGCATGCGCTTCGGGTGCAGCACCAGGCGTACTACGTGGACAGCGTGCCGACCCTGGCCGGGCCGAAGTACGACAGCTACAGGACATTGGTCATCCCACCATTCCTGCATGAGATGCATAAAGCGCTGCTGGCCTCTCATTCATCGCCGTGGGTGTTCCCGGCAATGAGCGGCAAGCACCTGCTGTCGACCCCGTTCACCGACTCGTATTGGAAACCGATCCGAGATGGCGCTGAGGAACGCAAGCCGCAGGGGCGGTGGAAGTCGCGGTATGCGCGTCCGAAGATTCCAGCGGTGCCGGAGATGGCTGGGCAGGACATCTACCGGTTGCGGCACTGGCACAGGGAGCTGCTGGACGAGCCTGGCGCGGACATCGCCCCGATCGCCAAGGAGGCCCGCATGGGGCACGAGGTGGCCGGCATGGAGGGCGTGTACAGCCGGGTGACGATCGGGATGGAGAGGCGGATCGTCACGTACCTTCAGACCGTGTGGGAGAAGAACGTGGTTGCGAAGGGCTTGTGGGTGCCTCCGTTTCCCATTCCTCTCCCATCATGCTCTGACGGGGAGGCGTTTCAGCAGTTCAGCGGCCTACCGGTGATTGGTCAACTGTGATCTCCGACATGACGCCACCGTAGGCGATGCCACTGACAGTGGCGCCGAGCCGCTACTTGGACAGCTCGGTCAGCTCCTGGCCGGAGTTCTTCGACGCCTGGCGGCGGATGCCGAACCAGCCGGCCACCAGCATGACGGCGATCAGCGGGATGAGCAGCAGGGTCTTGCGGCCCACCTCGGCGTCGTTCCACATCATGCCGAGGCAGACCAGCAGGAACGCGATGGTGGCGATCTCCGTGACCGGGCTGAACTTCAGCTGGAAGTGCGGCCGGTCCACCAGGCCCGCGCGGGCGCGGCGGACGAAGATCAGGTGGCAGATCATGATGATCACCCAGGTGCTGATGATGCCGAGCGAGGCGACGTTCAGCACGATCTCGAAGGCCTGGCTGGGCACCAGGTAGTTCAGGCCGACACCGAGCACGCAGACCGCGCAGGTCAGCAGGATGCCGCCGTAGGGCACCTGGCTGCGGTTCATGCGGGCGGTGAACTTCGGCGCCGAGCCGGCCATGGCCATCGAGCGCAGGATGCGGCCGGTGGAGTACAGGCCGGAGTTGAGCGAGGACATGGCGGCGGTCAGCACGACCAGGTTCATCACGTCGCCGGCCGCGGGCACGCCGATCTTGGACAGCACCGTGACGAACGGGCTCTGGTCGGCGGAGTACACGGAACCGGGCAGCAGCAGGGCGAGCAGCACGACGGAGCCCACGTAGAACAGGCCCACGCGCCACATGATCGAGTTCACCGCGCGCGGGACGATCTTCTCCGGCTCGGCGGTCTCGCCGGCGGCCACGCCGACCAGCTCCAGGGCCGCGTAGGCGAAGATCACGCCCTGCATGACCAGGACGACCGGCATCAGGCCGTGCGGGAAGACGCCGCCGTTGTCGGTGATGACGCTGAGGCCCGGCTTGCTGCCGCCGACGTCGTGCTGGGTGGCCAGCAGGAAGATGCCGATCAGCATGAAGCCGACGAGGGTGGCGACCTTGATGATCGCGAACCAGAACTCCATCTCACCGAAGATCTTCACCGAGATCAGGTTCACGGCGAGGACGACGGCGAGGGCGATCAGGGCCAGCACCCACTGGGGTATGGAGGTGAACAGGCTCCAGTAGTGCGTGTAGAGCGCGATCGCGGTGATGTCGGCGATGCCGGTGGTCGACCAGTTCAGGAAGTACATCCAGCCGGCGACGTAGGCGCCCTTCTCGCCGAGGAACTCGCGCGCGTACGACACGAAGGACCCGGAGGACGGGCGGTACAGGACCAGCTCGCCCAGGGCCCGGACGACGAAGAAGGCGAAGACGCCGCAGACCAGGTAGGCCAGGGCGAGGGCCGGGCCAGCGTTGTGCAGGCGTCCTCCGGCGCCCAGGAAGAGGCCGGTGCCGATGGCGCCGCCGATGGCGATCATGTTGACGTGGCGGGCCTTGAGGTCCTTGCTGTAACCGGCGTCGCCCGCGTCCGCGGGCGTCTGGGCCACCTGCGGGTGGGTGGTGACCGGTGCCGATTCCACGGCTTCCTTGCTCACGGGTGGTTCCACTTCCTGGTGCGCCCGGACCTCGTGGGCCCGGGGGTCGTGCAGGTCTTGGCCCGCACCACCCTCGTGTTGCGGCACAGACCAAGGCAGCAGCTTCCCAGAGGGATCAGCCGATATGCGGTGGTCCACGTCACAGAGCGGTTCTTCTCACACGCCGTCCACGGGCTCACCACGGGCTTCCCCGGGTTTCACACCATTGGTGAGACAGCGATACTGCTGCACATGACGACCGGTACCGATCAGACGCCGCTCACCATCGACGAGCTGGCCGCGCGGGCGGGCGTCACCGTCCGTACCGTCCGCTTCTACGGCAGCAAGGGGCTGCTCCCGCCGCCGGTGATCGGTCCGCGCCGGGTGGGTCACTACGGTCCCGGGCATGTGGCGCGCCTGGCGCTCATCGAGGAGCTCCAGCAGCAGGGCATGACCCTGGCGGCGATCGAGCGGTACCTGCGGCAGCTGCCGCCGGACCTCACCCCGCACGATCTGGCCATCCACCGGGCGGTGGTCGCGTCCTGGGCGCCGGACACGGTGGAGACGGTGTCGCGCCCGGAGCTGGAGCGGCGCGCGGGCCGTCCGCTCGGCGCGGAGGACCTGGAGCGGCTGGCGGCGATGAACGTCGTGGTGCCGGGTGACGGGGACACCTTCCGGGTGGACGCCGGGCTGCTCCGGCTCGGCGTCCAGCTCCTCGACGTACCGCTGTCGCAGGAGGCGATCCTCGCGGCGCGCAAGGTGCTCGTGGAGCACTCGCGCGCCGCGGCTCACGAACTCTCCCAGCTCCTGCGCGGCGAGGTGGAGGAGCGGGACGCCCGGGACGTGAAGTCCCTGTCGGCGCACATGCACCCCTTGGTGGTGCAGGCGCTGCTGACCACCTTCCAGCGATCGCTGCGGGAAGAGCTGAGCGAGTGGCTCACCGGCTCAGGAACGGGCTGAGTCGCTGAACGGCTCCCCCTTCTCCGCCTTCGCCACGAGCAGCGCGGGCGGGGTGAACCGCTCGCCGTAGCGCTCGGCCAGCTCGCGCGCGCGGGCCACGAATCCGGGCAGGCCCCCTTCGTAGCCGTTGATGTACTGGAGCACACCGCCGGTCCAGCCGGGGAAGCCGATGCCGAAGATCGAGCCGATGTTGGCGTCGGCGACGGAGGTGAGGACGCCCTCCTCCAGGAGGCGTACGGTGTCCAGCGCCTCGGCGAAGAGCATCCGCTCCTGCATGTCCCGGAACGGGATCTCGTACCCGGGCCTGGTGAAGTGCTCGCGCAGGCCCGGCCAGAGCCCCGCCCGCTTGCCGTCCTCGGTGTAGTCGTAGAAGCCCGCGCCGCCGCTGCGGCCGGTGCGGCCGAACTCGTCGACCATGCGGTCGATGACCGCCTCCGCCGGGTGCGCGGTCCAGGTGGCGCCGGACTCCTCCACGGCCCGCCTGGTCTCGTTGCGGATCTTCCGCGGCAGGGTGAGGGTCAGCTCGTCCATGAGGGAGAGCACCTTGGCCGGGTAGCCGGCCTGGGCGGCGGCCTGCTCCACGGAGGCGGGCTCGATGCCCTCGCCGACCATGGCGACGCCCTCGTTGATGAAGTGGCCGATCACCCGGGAGGTGAAGAAGCCGCGCGAGTCGTTGACGACGATCGGCGTCTTGTTGATCTGCCGGACCAGGTCGAAGGCGCGCGCGAGGGCCTCGTCGCCGGTGCGCTCGCCCTTGATGATCTCCACCAGCGGCATCTTGTCGACCGGGGAGAAGAAGTGCAGTCCGATGAAGTCGGCCTGGCGCTGCACGCCCTCGGCGAGCGTGGTGATGGGCAGCGTGGAGGTGTTGGAGCACAGCAGCGCGTCGGGGGCGACGACCTGTTCGATCTCCTGGAACACCTTGTGCTTGAGGGCGGTGTCCTCGAACACGGCCTCGATGACCGCGTCACAGCCCGCGAGGTCGGCCGCCTCGGCGGTGGGGGTGATCCGGGCCAGCAGCGCGTCCGCCTTCTCCTGGCTGGTGCGGCCCCGGGAGACGGCCTTGGCGCACAGCTTCTCGGAGTAGCCCTTGCCCTTGACGGCCGCCTCCAGGGAGACGTCCTTGAGGACGACGTCGATGCCCGCGCGGGCGCACGCGTAGGCGATGCCGGCGCCCATCATGCCGGCGCCGAGGACGGCCACCTTGCGGACCTGGCGGGGCTCGACGCCCTGGGGGCGGTTGGCGCCCGAGTTGACCGCCTGGAGGTCGAAGAAGAACGCCTGGATCATGTTCTTCG
Organism: Streptomyces tricolor; assembly: GCF_002155905.1. Classification (GTDB taxonomy): domain Bacteria; phylum Actinomycetota; class Actinomycetes; order Streptomycetales; family Streptomycetaceae; genus Streptomyces; species Streptomyces tricolor. The sequence goes on from NZ_MUMF01000321.1 coordinate 19,114, forward strand.
AGGTCTGGCCCGCGGCCAGTTCCACGAAGTAGCGGGCCTCGATGACCTGGGCCGTCTCGAAGTCGACCTGGGAGCCCTCGACGGCGGCGGCGAGGATGTTGCGCGGCGCCGGGTAGGGGGCGCCGTGGGTCTGCTTGCGCAGGTTGGCCGGGAACGCGGGCAGGTTCGCGGCGAACTTCGGGTGGGCCGGGGTGCCGCCGGGGATCTTGTAGCCGGGCTTGTCCCAGGGCTGCTGGGACTCGGGGTGGGCGTCGATGAAGGCCCGGGCCTTGGCGAGCAGTTCCTCGGGGGTGGCGGCGACCTCGTGGACGAGGCCGTTCTCCTGGGCGCGCCGCGCGTTGTACTGCTGGCCCTGGAGGAGCACCTTCAGCAGGGCGTCCGCGATGCCCAGCAGCCGGACGGTGCGCACGACTCCGCCGCCGCCGGGGAGCAGGCCGAGGGTGACCTCGGGGCAGCCGATCTTGGTGCCGGGGGTGTCGAGGGCCACCCGGTGGTGGCAGGCGAGGGCCAGTTCGAAACCGCCGCCGAGGGCCGCGCCGTTGATCGCGGCGACGACGGGCTTGCCGAGGGTCTCGATGCGGCGCAGGTTCCGCTTGATGGCGAGGCCGCCGTCGAACAGCTCCTGTGCGGTCTCGGGCGTGACCCGGATCAGGTCGCGCAGGTCGCCGCCCGCGAAGAAGGTCTTCTTCGCGGAGGTGACGATGATGCCCCGGATGGAGTCCCGCTCGGCCTCCAGCCGGTCGGTGATCACGGCGAGGGAGTCGCGGAACGCCTGGTTCATGGTGTTCGCGGACTGGTGGGGGTCGTCCAGGACGAGGGTGACGACACCGGTGTCGTCCTGCTCCCAGCGGATGGTGGTGCTCTCGGTCATGACAGTCGTCTCGTCTCCGTTGAGGTCTGCGGTCGCTCGGTTCCGCGGGGAGGTCAGATGCGCTCGACGATGGTGGCGATGCCCATGCCGCCGCCGACGCACAGCGTGGCGAGGCCGTAGCGCTTGTCCTGGCGCTCCAGCTCGTCGATGAGCGAGCCGAGGATCATGGCACCGGTGGCGCCGAGCGGGTGGCCGAGCGCGATGGCGCCGCCGTTGACGTTGACCTTGTCCAGGGACAGGCCCATGTCCTTCACGAAGCGCAGCACGACCGCGGCGAACGCCTCGTTGATCTCGACCAGGTCGATGTCGTCGATGGTGAGCCCGGCCTTCGCCAGGGCCTTGCGGGTGGCGGGGGCGGGGCCGGTGAGCATGATGGTCGGCTCGGAGCCGGAGACGGCCGCGGAGATGATCCGCGCGCGCGGAGTGAGGCCGTAGCGCTCGCCGACCTCCTTGGAGCCGATCGCGACCAGCGAGGCGCCGTCCACGATCCCGGAGGAGTTGCCCGCGTGGTGGACGTGGTCGATCTTCTCGACCCAGTGGTACTTCTGGAGCGCGACCGCGTCGAAGCCGCCCAGGTCGCCGATGTCCGCGAAGGACGGCTTGAGCTTGGCGAGGGAGTCGGCGGTGGTGCCGGGGCGCAGGTGCTCGTCGTGGTCGAGGACGACCAGGCCGTTGCGGTCCTTCACGGGGACCACGGAGCGGTCGAAGCGGCCCTCCTTCCAGGCGGTGGCGGCGCGCTCCTGGGACAGGGCCGCGTACTCGTCCACGTCCCGGCGGGAGAAGCCCTCGATGGTGGCGATCAGGTCGGCGCCGATGCCCTGCGGGACGAAGTTGACGGCGAGGTTGGTCATCGGGTCGTTGAACCAGGCGCCGCCGTCCGAGGCCATCGGGACCCGGGACATGGACTCGACGCCGCCCGCGAGGACCAGGTCCTCCCAGCCGGAGCGGACCTTGGCGGCGGCCAGGTTGACGGCCTCCAGGCCGGAGGCACAGAAGCGGTTCTCCTGCACGCCGGCGACCGTGTCCGGCAGTCCGGCGGCGATGGCGGCGATCCGGGCGATGTCGGAGCCCTGGTCGCCGACCGGGCCGACGACACCGAGCACGATGTCGTCGATCGCGGCCGGGTCCAGGCCGGG
>NZ_MUMF01000322.1 GCF_002155905.1 Streptomyces tricolor
CCGAGGTCGCCCGCACCGCCCGCGAGGTCCGTGACCAGCTTCATCAGCGGGTCCTTGGAGCCCTTCACATCGCTCGCGTAGCTGGCCGCCGACTCGCGGAAGGAGTCGCTGACGGAGGTGTCCCCGTCCTCGCTGCGCCGCGGGTAGTGGCCGTCCATGATCCGCTGGTAGTCCCGCGACTCGGCCCACTTCTTCAGCTCGGCGGCCCGCACGGTGGTGAACGGGTGCGAGCGGGGCAGCACGTTCAGGATCTTCAGCACGGAGTCGCGCAGATCGCCCCCCGAGTCGTACTCCTCGGCCTGCTCCAGGAACGCGTCCACGTTCATCTCGTGCAGATGGTTGCCACCCGCGATCTTCATCAGGCCCCGCATCGAGGCCCGGACGTCCTGCCCCACCAGCAGACCCGCCCGGTCGGCGGACAGCTCCGACTTGCGGAACCACTCCCGCAGCGCGGTGACGATCGCCATGATCGCGAGATTGCCCAGCGGGATCCAGGCGACCTTCAGCGCGAGGTTCGTCAGGAAGAGCAGGATGGTGCGGTAGACCGCGTGCCCGGACAGCGCGTGCCCCACCTCGTGCCCGATGACCGCCCGCATCTCCTCCTCGTCGAGCAGCTCCACCAGCCCGGTGCTGACCACGATGATCGGCTCGTCCAGGCCGATGCACATCGCGCTCGGCTGCGGGTCCTGCGTGACGTACATCGGCGGGACCTTCTCCAGGTCCAGGATGTAACAGGCGTCCAGCAGCATGTCGTGCAGGTGCGAGAACTGCCGCTCGGAGACCCGCACCGAGTCGGACAGGAACAGCAGCCTGAGACTCCGCTCCGGCAGCAGTCCGCTGAGCGCCTTGAAAACGGTGTCGAACCCGCTGAGCTTGCGCAGCGCGACCAGGGCCGAGCGGTCGGCAGGGTGCTCGTACGCACGCGAGGAGATCCCCGGGAAGCGCCTGCGCTGCCTGCTCGGCACCCGCTCGTGCCCCGTGTGCTGGTGGCCGTCGTCGGACATGTCTTCCCCCATGTGCGTGTGAGTGCCCCACTGTGCCCCCGAGGCGGGGCCCAGCCTAGGCGGAGATACCGTGGGCGGGCAGTACACCCGAAGGAGTCCGCGTCATGGAGCACCACCCCGCAGCCGCCCGGCTCACCGAGGCCGCCACGAGCGCCGTCCAGCAGCACGGAACGGGAAACCTGCTCCGCATCCTGCTGCTCGTGATGATCCTCGGCTGTGTACTGACCGCCTGGTTCCTGCTGCGCGGCTACAAGCGGAAGGACGACTGACGAGCCGGGAAAGTTCCGCTCCCCGGCACGGCGAACCTCCCCCGCCGCAGGTGAGCCGCCGGCGCCCGCCGTCCCCAACGGCGGAGTCGGCGTGATCGCCGCAGCGCCGCCCGCTTACGATGGGCCGACATCTTTATTCCGCCCACACGCGATAGGTCCTGCCGAAGATGAGCTTCCACAGCGCCGCAGCCCAGTTGGTCACCCTTGCCGCCGAGGGCGAGGAGCACGGCGGAAACCACGAAAGCCTCAACCCGCTCGTCACCGGCGGCAGCGCCCTGATCATCCTGCTCCTGCTGCTGTGGATCACCACGCGCTTCAACCGCGACCGCTGAGCGGGGACCCCGTCCCCGGCCGGACGTCCGAGACCGGGCCGGTAGGGTCTGCACGCATGGGAGAGCAGGACATGCCTACCGGTCCGGCACACAGGACGGCCGACGACACGGTGAAGCACCCTCAGCACGGACCGGGCCACGGCCCCGCCCGCACGGGCAAGCGGCGCCTGGGCGTCATGGGCGGAACGTTCGACCCGATCCACCACGGGCACCTCGTGGCGGCCAGCGAGGTCGCCGCGCAGTTCCACCTGGACGAGGTGGTGTTCGTCCCCACCGGCCAGCCCTGGCAGAAGTCCCACCGCAAGGTCTCCCCGGCCGAGGACCGCTACCTGATGACGGTCATCGCCACCGCCGAGAACCCGCAGTTCTCCGTCAGCCGCATCGACATCGACCGCGGCGGCGCCACCTACACCGTCGACACCCTGCGCGATCTGCGCGCCCTCAACCCCGACACCGACCTGTTCTTCATCACCGGCGCCGACGCGCTCGGCCAGATCCTCACCTGGCGGGACTCCGAGGAACTGTTCTCCCTCGCCCACTTCATCGGCGTCACCCGCCCCGGCCACCACCTGGCCGACCCCGGCCTGCCGGAAGGCGGCGTCTCGCTCGTCGAGGTGCCGGCGCTCGCCATCTCCTCCACGGACTGCCGTGCGAGAGTCGCCAAGGGAGACCCCATCTGGTACATGGTGCCGGACGGAGTCGTGCGCTACATCGACAAGCGCGAGCTGTACCGCGGCGAGTGAGCCGAGAGGGGCACCGGTGAACGACCGATACGACGCGGGTGACGCAGGCTATGGCGCCGGCCCGTACGAAGTCGTCGGCTACGACGAGTACGGCCGGCCCGTGTACCAGCAGGTTCCGGCCCAGCAGCCCCCGCAGGCCCAGCAGGCCGCCTACGACCCGTACGCCCAGCAGCAGGGCTACGGCTACGACTCCTACGCCACCGGCCAGCAGCAGCCGGCCCCCGCCTACGACCCCTACGGCTCCGCGGCCCCGTACGACCCCTACGGCTCCCAGGCCCCGTACGACCCGTACGCCACCGGCACCCAGGACGCCACCGGCTACGACCCCTACGGGCAGGCGGCGAGCAGCGGCCAGCAGCCCCGGGTCACCGAGCAGACCGCCTACATCCCGCAGCAGGCCGGACCGGCGGAGGACACGCGGACCCCGCGGGAGACCGAGCCCGTCTCCGGCGAACCGGAGTACCGCACCGAGCAGTTCGCCTTCGTCGAGGAGCCGGACGGCGACTCCGAGGACGTCATCGACTGGCTGAAGTTCACGGAGAACCGCACCGAGCGCCGCGAGGAAGCCCGCCGCCGCGCCCGCAGCCGGATCATCGCGCTGCTCGTCGTCCTCGCCCTCTTCGCGGCCGGCGGTGTCGGCTACCTCTGGTACGCCGGAAAGCTGCCCGGCCTGTCCTCCTCCGACGGCACGGACGGCACCGCCACGCCGGTCACCGCCCAGAAGCGCGACGTACTCGTCGTCCACCTGCACAACACCGCCAAGGGCGGCACCTCCACGGCGCTGCTGGTCGACAACACCACCACCAAGCAGGGCACCACGGTCCTGCTGCCCAACTCACTCGCGCTGACCGGCGACGACGGCTCCACCACGACCCTCGCCAAGTCCGTGGACGACGACGGCTCCTCCGGCACCCGCGACCAGCTCGACACCGTCCTCGGCACCAGCATCCAGGGCACCTGGCGCCTCGACACCCCCTACTTGCAGAACCTCGTCGAACTCGTCGGCAACATCGAGGTCGACACCAACACCGACGTGCCCGACCCGGACGCCAAGAAGAAGGGCACCGCGCCGCTCGTCCACAAGGGCCAGGACCAGACCCTCAGCGGCAAGATGGCCGTCGCCTACGCCACCTACCGCGCCGCCGGCGAGTCCCAGAACGCCCAGCTGGAGCGGTTCGGCCAGGTCATGCAGGGCGTGCTGCGCAAGATGTCCTCCGACCCGTCGTCCGCCACCACCACCGTGCAGACCCTCGCGCAGATCCTCGACCCGCCGCTCACCGACAAGGACCTCGGCGCCTTCCTCGCCAAGCTCGCCGACCTCGCCAAGAGCGGCGACTACAAGACCGCCCTGCTGCCCGTGCAGGCCGACGGCACGCTCAGCGCGCAGACCGGCGACAGCGTGGTGAAGGACATCCTCGGCGGCACCGCCAAGAGCCCCGACGCCGGCTCCGCGGTCCGGGTCTCCGTGCAGAACGCCACCGGTGTGAAGGACGACATGGAGAAGGCCCGCGTCGTGCTCCTCAACGGCGGCTTCACCTTCCTGGAAGGCGGCAGCGCCTCCGGCACCCAGGCCACCTCGAAGGTGCTCTACGCGGACGCCGCCCACAAGGCCGACGCCACCGAGGTCGCCAAGACCCTCGGCCTGCCCGCCGGCTCCGTGGCCAAGGGCAGCGTCTCCTCCGGAGCCGACGTCTCGGTGGTCCTCGGCAGCGACTACGAGCCGGCCTCCTCCTGACCCCGAGCCGCCTCCCCCGCGGGAGCGCGGCCGGGGCCACCCCACGTGATGCCGTAATCACGTGGGGTCCGCCGGGCGGTCCGTGAGACCCTTGATGACAAAAGTCCGCCGACGGAAAGCCATGTAGTGACCGCCACCGACCGTTCTCTTGAGCTCATCAACACCGCCGCCCAGGCGGCGGCCGACAAGCTCGCCCACGACGTCATCGCCTACGACGTGAGCGACGTGCTGTCGATCACGGACGCCTTCCTGCTGGCGTCCGCGCCGAACGACCGCCAGGTCAAGGCCATCGTCGACGAGATCGAGGAGCGCCTGCTGAAGGAACTCGGCGCCAAGCCGGTCCGCCGCGAGGGCGACCGGGACTCCCGCTGGATCCTGCTCGACTACGTCGACATCGTCGTCCACGTCCAGCACAGCGAGGAGCGCGTCTTCTACGCCCTGGAGCGGCTGTGGAAGGACTGCCCCGAGCTGGAGCTGCCCGCCGACGCCAAGGCCACCCGCGGCAAGGCCGAGGAGCACGCCAAGGCGCAGGCCGCCGAGGCCGACCAGGAGCCGGGCGGGGAGTGGTGATGAGCGCCACCGGCGAGGTGACCGACCGCACCGGCCGGGGCCGCCGCATCATCCTGTGGCGGCACGGCCAGACCTCGTGGAACGTGGAGCGCCGGTTCCAGGGCACCACGGACGTCGAGCTGACCGAGACGGGCCTCGGGCAGGCCCGCCGCGCCGCGCGGCTGCTCGCCTCCCTGCGGCCCGACGCGATCATCTCCTCGGACCTGCAGCGGGCCGCGGACACGGCCGCCGAGCTGGCCGCCCTCACCGGTCTCGACGTCACCCGCGACGAGGGCCTGCGCGAGACCTACGCGGGTGTCTGGCAGGGGCTGACGCACGAGGAGATCATCGCCCGCTACGGCGAGGAGTACGCCGCCTGGAAGCGCGGTGAGGCGGTCCGCCGCGGCGGCGGCGAACTGGAGACCGAGGTCGCCGAGCGCGCCGCCCCCGTCGTGCTGCGGCACGTCGACAAGCTGCCCGAGGACGGAACCCTCGTCGTCGTCAGCCACGGCGGCACCATCCGCACCACCATCGGCCGGCTCCTCGGCCTGGAGGCCCGGCACTGGGAGAGCCTCGGCGGCCTCTCCAACTGCTGCTGGTCCGTGCTCGGCGAAGGCGCCCGCGGCTGGCGCCTGCTGGAGCACAACGCGGGCACCCTCCCGGAGCCCGTCCTCGGCGACGACGACTGACCGTCCCGAGGGCCCTCGACCCCGGATTTCACTTTCTGGCAGGTCACAGGCTAAAGTTCTTCTTGTTCGCCCCGCCGAGCGGGAAGAACACCAGGGGCTATAGCTCAGTTGGTAGAGCGCCTGCATGGCATGCAGGAGGTCAGGAGTTCAATTCTCCTTAGCTCCACTGATCGACACTCTGTTGAGTTGTCAAAGATCGGTGATGAGGATCCCGTCCCCACAGGGGGCGGGATCTTCTGCGTTCAGCGGCCCTGCCCGGCCGCCGCGTTCAGCTGCGGATGATCACCTCGGTCCCCTGGTCCGCGTCTGCCGGCGGCCACAGCCGCTCTCTCCGCTCCCGCAGCAGCGCGATCTTCGCCCGCGCGTCCTCGTCCTCCGGGCTGTAGACCACGATCCGGCACTCGGGCATCCCGTCGATGGACAGCGACTGCGAGGTCATCCGCATCTCGCCGACTGCCGCGTGCCGGAACGTCTTCACCCGCGGTCCCGGGGGCGTCACCGCACCGCTCGCCCACAGCTCCGCGAACCACGGGCTCGCCGCCGACAGCCCGCGTATGTACTCCTCCCAGGCCGGCTCGCCCACGTGTCTGCCGTAGGACGACCGCAGGGTCGCCACCATCAGCGGCAGCTCCGTCTCCCGGTGCACCAGCGGGCAGACGCCCTCCGGCAGCGTGAAGAGCGTCCACAGCACGTTCGGCAGGCCGATCGTGAGAGTATCCGGCACCAGGAACAGGTCCCGGTAGGCCGCGTTCGTGGCCAGGACGTCGTACCGCGAGTTGTAGACCACCGCCAGCATCGGGTCCAGGGCGTCGACGATGCCCTGGACCTCCGGGCCGATCTGCCGGGTCAGGCCCTCGCGGTCCGGCTGGAACGGCACCTCCGCCAGCCGGTACAGGTGCTCCCGCTCCGGCGGGTCCAGCCGCAGTGTCCGCGCGACCGCGTCCAGCACCTGCGGCGAGGCGTTGATCGGCCGGCCCTGCTCCAGCCACGTGTACCAGGTCACGCCCACCCCCGAGAGCTGCGCCACCTCCTCCCGGCGCAGCCCGGGCGTGCGCCGCCGCAGCCCCGGCGGCATCCCCACATCGGCCGGTGTCACCCGTGCCCGCCTGCTGCGCAGAAAGGCGGCGAGCTCCGGCCTGCGTCGCTGTGTCCTCGTCCCCATCGTCATGCCCCCGTCGTCCCCGTCTCATCGTCGCCACCCGGACCCGCCCCTGCCAGGTGCTGGCAGTACCAGCATCGGCGGGCACTCGGCACCGGTACCGGCCCGTCGTCACGCTCGACGCCATGACAACGACATCCCGGACCGACCCGGGCGCCAGGCCCGTTCCGAACCCTGCGATCAGTGAACCACCCGCCACTGACAGTGAAGAACCCGCCTCTGGCAGCGACGTCCGGACCACTGACCGAACGGAATCATTCGTCACGGACAGTGAAGCACTCGCCACTGACAATCGACCCCGGCTGCTGCTCGGCGTGCTCCTCACCGCCCTGTTCATGGCAGCCCTCGACGTCTTCATCGTGAACGTCGCGGCCCCCACGGTCGGTTCCGACCTGCACGCCTCGGGAGCCGACGTGCAGCTGGTGATCGCCGGCTACACGATCACCTACTCCGTGTTGCTGATCACCGGGGCCCGGCTCGGCGACCGGCTCGGCCACGGCCGCGTCCACTTCGCCGGCCTGGCCCTGTTCACCGCAGCCTCGCTGGCCTGCGGACTGGCGCAGGGCCCGACCCAGCTGATCGTGTTCCGGCTGGCGCAGGGCGCGGGCTCGGCGCTGATGATCCCGCAGGTGCTCAGCCTCATCCAGCGCACCTTCACCGGCGAGGCCCGGGCGCGGGCGCTCAGCGCCTACTCGGCGGTCCTGGCCGTCGGCGCGGCGGCCGGTCAGGTCGTCGGCGGAGTGCTCGTCAGCGCCGACCTGTTCGGCACCGGCTGGCGGCCGGTGTTCCTGGTCAACGTGCCGGTGGGCGCCGTGCTGCTCGTACTGGGCCGGCGGGTCCTGCCGCTGGGCCGGCCGGGCGGGCGGGAGCGGACCCGCCCGCTCGACCTGCCCGGGCTGGTGCTGCTCGGTGCCGCCGTGTCGCTGCTGACCGTGCCGCTGGTGCTCGGGCAGGAGGAGGACTGGCCGCTGTGGTCCTGGCTGTCGCTGGCGGCGGCCGGGGTGCTGTTCGCGCTGTTCCGCGGCTACGAGTCCCGGCTGGCCCGGCGCGGCGGCGCCCCGCTCATCACGCCCCGGGTGCTGCGGCACCCCGGCATCGGGCGGGCCGTCTTCCGGATCCTCGCCGCGATGTCCGTCAACGCCGGCTTCCTCTTCGCGCTGACCCTGCACGTCCAGGGCGGCCTCGGCCACAGCGCCCTGCGGGCGGGCCTGGGCTTCGTACCGACCGCGGCCGTCTTCGGCGCCGTCAGCCTCACCTGGCGGAAGTGGCCGGCCGCCTGGCAGCGGGCGCTGGCACCCGCCGGGTTCGCGCTCACCGCGGTGTCCGTCGCCGTCGTCGGACTGGCCTTCCACGGCGGCGGTGACGGGGGAGCCGTGCTCTACGCCGGGTACGCGGGGACGGGTGCCGGGCTGGCGCTCGCCTTCAGCCCGACGCTCACCGGCGCGCTGGCCACCGTGCGGGCCGAGGACGCGGCGGACGCCAGCGGCCTGCTGGCGACGGTGGCGCAACTCGGTCAGCTGATCGGCGTGGCGGCGTTCGGCACACTGTTCCTGAACCGGCTTGAGTCGTTCGGGGCTCTGCGCTCGTATACCTCCGCGGAGGCGTTCTCGGTGTGCGCCTGGGCGCTGGCCGGAACGGCTGCGGTGGGGGCCGTGTCCGGACTGGTACTGAGGCGTCGCTGACCGTATTGCTCCGGCCGTGGCAGAATCAAACGGCCGGAAGGGGGCGCGGCCCGACGGGAGGGAGTAGCGATGCCTGCGAGCATCCTTGAGGAGGTCGGCCACCTCCTCGGTGCGGCGTTGATACGGGATACGACCACCCGGCTGAGCTGCCCTTCCTGCGGTTCCGCGCACGTGGCCCAAGTCCTCGGCGACAATGGCGGAATCTCCTACGTGTGCACGGCCTGCGGCCACAGCTGGAGCTGATCGATGGGTGCACACAGGCGAAAGTGCGACTGGTGCGGGAGCGGTACACCGATCGTGCGCGACATGGAGCCGATCAATCCCGATTACCAGTACTGGTGCGAGGAATGCGCGCGGGCGCTGATCATAAAAGGCGACCCGATCGAGACCTACCGGGAACTGGAGGGCGAGCCGATCTACGGCCGCCTCCTGGAGGAGCACTGCACGCTCAAGCGGTTCTACCAGTTCGTCACGGCCTGACGCGGACCTCGCCGCCGCCCCTCGGCAACGATGTCCGGGCCAGCGCCAGGAAGAGCGCACCGGCCCCTGCGTAGACGGCCGAAAGCGTCAATTCCGCGCCCGTCAGGTGAAGTTCCGGACGGCCGGTTCCGTGCGGCACCCACCAGGGGGCGTACGAGCAGAAGAGCAGCAGCGTGCCCAGGGCCGCTCCCCGGCGCCCGCGCGTCCACAGCAGCAGCACCAGCGGCACGCACCACACCCAGTGGTGCGTCCACGACACCGGGCTGATCAGCAGGGCGGTGACCGCGCAGGCGCACACGGCCCAGGCCCGCCGCCCCCGCAACTCCGCCCGCACGGCCACGGCGAGCCCCAGGACGGCCACCAGGGCCGCGCAGGCCGCCCAGAGCACCCCCGGGTCGGGTGTGTGCAGGAAACGGGCCAGAAGACCGCGCAGGGCCTGATTGGCGGTGTCCTCGGCGTGCCCGACGCGGCTCGCGCGGAACACCATGTCCGTCCAGAACCGCCAGGAGTCGTACGGCAGGACGGCCGTCGCGAGCAGCGTCGCCCCGGCGAACGTGACGGCCGCCCCGCGCGCGTGCCGCAGCCACGGCCCTCCGCGCCCGCCCTCGAGACGGGCGGCGAGGCCCGTGGCGAGCAGGAACACCGGGAACAGTGCGGGCGTCAGCTTGACCGCCGTGGCCAGTCCCAGGCCCACGCCGGTCCAGCGGTCGTACCCGCCGGCGGGGCGGCGGGTCAGGTCCCACAGCACCAGGACGGCCAGGAGCAGGTTGATCTGCCCGTAGCGCAGGGTCGTCCACACCGGCTCGCACCACACCGCCGCCGCCGCGACCCACCAGGTGGTCTCCACGCGCGCGTGGCCGACGAGTTTCAGCGACAGCCGTACGAACACCACCAGCAGCGCGAGGTTCCCCATCGTCGCCAGCGCGCGCAGGGGCGCGGTGTCCAGCAGCGAGAGCGGGGTGAACAGCAGGGCCGCGAACGGCGGGTAGGTGGTGGGCAGGTGCGCGGCCGTCGCCCGCAGGGCGTACAGATCGCCGCCCGCGCGTACGGCGGCTCCCTCGGCCCGGTAGACCATCAGGTCGACCATCGACACGTGCGCGGCCCGCTGTGCGGCCCAGAACGCCGTGAACGACAGCAGGCACACCCCCAGGGCGACCGGCGTCCGGCGGCAGGCGGCGGGGATCGCGATCACGGTCACGAAGCCGACATTAGCGTCCTAATCAGGGCAGGGGGGAAACCGATTTGGTGCTGCACCGCAGGGCCTGTAATGTTTACGTCGTCGCCGGGGGAACCCCGAGAGACACAACAAGGGGCTATAGCTCAGTTGGTAGAGCGCTTGCATGGCATGCAAGAGGTCAGGAGTTCAATTCTCCTTAGCTCCACAGAAGTCGAAGGCGGATCATCCCACGGATGATCCGCCTTCGGCGTGTTGTACGTCACATGCGCGGCATACGCGCGCGCGAAAGGGCGGGTCAGCCGAGCCGGGTGACCCGCCCTCTTCGGTGCTCAGCGGCCCAGAGCCCGCCGGCCGCGCCCCTGGGAGAGAACCGGCAGATTGCGCGACGGCGCCTGTCCGCGCGTGTCCTCCTCGATGCGCAGGGCGAGCGCCGGGCAGCGGCGCACCGCGCGCAGCGCCTTCGCCTCCGCGTACCGGGGCACCTGCGCCTGGGCGACGGTCGGGAATCCGTCGGCGCCCAGCTCGAACACCTCCGGGAGGATGTCCGCGCACAGCCCGTGGCCCCGGCACAGCGTCCAGTCGACGTAGATCTTCTGGCGGCTGGAACCGGCCTCCTCGGGCTCTCCGCCGCCCGGGACGCCCGTCGGCGCCCTGCCCCCCTCGAAGAGCGGCAGAACGCCCTCCACGGGCCGTCCGCAGCCGTTTCCGAGGACGTGCGCGGCCAGGTCGTCGGTGAACGCCTTGATGGTCGACTCCAGGAACATCGCCGAACCGTCCGGGTGCGAACACGCCCCGCGCCGCTTCACGTTCTTCGCGACCTGCTTCAGCGCCTCCAGAGCGGCCGGTCCGCCGCCGTTCAGGATGTCCTCCATCCCGCGCGCGGCGGCGGGCAGCCCGAGGTAGCAGGGCCCGCACTGGCCGGCGCTCTCCTCGGCCAGCCACTGCGCGACCCGCAGCGACTCGCCCAGCGGGCACGTCTCCTGGCTGATCGGCAGGATCGCGCCCGCGCCGAGCGAACCGCCCACCGCGTCCAGCGAGTTGCGCGAGACGATCGCCTCGTTCACGGTCGCCGCGTCGATCCACTTGCCGTGGTAGCCGCCGGTCAGCACGCCCTGCGGCACCGGCGGGGCGCCCGCCAGCTGGAGCACGTAGCGCAGGGGCACGCCCGTGGGGACCTCGATCACCATCGGGCGGGCGACCGCGCCGGACACGGTGAGCATCACGGTGCCCGGTTCGTCGTACAGGCCGGTGTTGCCGTAGCGCTCCGGGCCGATGCGGGCGGCGATGGCCAGCTGCGCGAACGTCTCCGCGTTCGACAGCAGCGTGGGCGCGCCGCCGACGCCGCTCTGCGAGGCGCTGATCTTGCGGCCGGGCGGGATCGCCGGTCCGCCGTCGATCGAGCGGATCAGCGAGGCGGCGGCGCCGGTGACCATCCGCACCGGATTGCGCTGCACCCACGCGCGTAGAGCCGATCTACGGCTGTTGCTCAGCCCTCGTTCGGCGAGCGCGGCCTCCATGGAGCGCTGCGTGGACTCCCGGGTGACGCCGATGACGAGCGTGCGCGCGCCGAGGGCCTCCGCGCACAGCAGCGCGCCGTCCAGGATGAGGTGCGGGGCACGGTTGATCAGGACGGTGTCCTTGCGGCAGGCGGGTTCGTCCTCGCTGCCGTTGACCACGACGACCGGCCGCACCCCGCGCTTGATCGCCGACTCGGCGACCGAGCGCAGCTTCCTGTGGAAGGGGAAGCCGGCGCCGCCGCGGCCCTTGAGGTTGATGCGTTCGGCGAGCTGGGCGAGCTGTTCGCCGCCCAAGGGGTCGAGCGGCCCGTGCACCTTCAGGTGCATGGGCAGGTCGAGTCGCTCCACAAGGTCGAAGCCCGACGTGAGCTGGGGAAGTCCGACCACGCGGACTTCGGGGACGTCGGGCAGGGCCTCGTTCACTTAAAGCCTCCGGAAGGCGTGTTCCAAGGTTCGCCCGAGCCCGGTGCCTCGTAGGACGAGCCGGGCAGCGTTTCGGTGGCGGGACCGCTGTTGAACGTGTCACTCGGGTTGTACGTGCCGTAGAGGCCGTTTGTCTCACCGGTGTCGTACACGTCACTTCCGCCGTATCCCTGCGTGCCCGGATTGCCGTAGACCGGGATGGTGTAGCCGGTGTCCTGGAGCGGGTCGTACGCGGACGGCGGGGCCTCGCCGACCGGCGGCGGGGACGGGATCGGCCAGCTGCCCGAGGTGCTGGAGGGGCCGTCCACGCGCGGGATGGCCTCCGTGGGCTGGAGATCCAGCGGCAGGTCCGCGCGGGCGACCCGGTCGGCCGTGAAGGGCTGCTGCGGGCGGCCCGGCGTGGAGACCGCGCGGTAGGCCGCCGCGAAGCCGGAGGCGGGCTCGGCGGCCGGGGCGGCCGGAGTCTGGTAGAGCGGGGCGGTCCCGGTGTCGGCGGGCGACTGCCTCGGCTCCCGCCGGCCCCCGGAACCGGGCAGCGCCGACTCGGCGACCCGGGAGCGGCTCGCGTCCAGCTCGTCGAGCCCGGGCCGCTCCGAGCTGCCGAACAGGGCCACGAGCCGGTCGGCGACCCTGCGCTTGACCGGGCGCGGCGCGGCGCGCAGCGCGAGGGCGCCCATCACGCCGAGCAGGGCGAGGCTGTACAGGATCACGAAGATCGGCTTGGCCGATCGACCCGCGTAGAGGCCGTGGATCAGCGCCGCGCACCAGGCCGGGTACGCCAGCATGTGCATGGCCCGCCAGCGGGCGGCGACCGGGGCCGGAGTGGCGAAATTGCTGCGCAGCGCGCCGGTGATGCCCACGAAGATCATCAGCAGTCCGGCGAGTGAGCCCAGACCGATCAGGCCGGCGATTCCGGAGACGCCGAGCGAGAACGGAATGATCGCGGCGATCAGCTCCGTGTGGCCGAGCGCGATCTTCGTGGTGATGTGCAGCAACAGGAACGCGATCGAGGCGACCGCGGTGGTCCGGTGCACCGCCTGGCCGATGATCCGCTGCCGGGTGTTCAGGAAGATCCGGTCCTGCGCGAACAGGCCCCAGATCACCGAGCAGCTCAGCGAGACGAGGGACAGCACGCCCGCGCCGAAGTTCAGGAACTCGCGGAACTGGCTGCCTCCCACCAGCACGACCACGGGTATGAGCAGCAGGACGACAGCGGACGCCACCCCGTAGGCCGAGCGGCCGGGTTTGGGGAGCGAGCGGGTACTACGACGAGGGTTCATGGGGGCAACTCCGAGCAGTTTCGGGAAAGCGGTCCCGCTGCCGCACTCTAAGTGGCGCCATACCGATCAGTACGGGGTTTGAGTTATTGCGTTGTTATCAACGGACAATGCGACGGGGGCGGTGTCCCATAGGGGGTGTTACGCGAAGTAATTGCTGACCTTTGTTCAGTTCCGGCGGGCTTCGTGACATGTCCATCAGGGATACGGAAGCGCGTCGCGGCTTGCTCAAGGGCTGCGGTACCCTAGCGCCATGCGTGCCGTACGCCTTCTGCTTAGCGGGCCGCGCTGATCAGTACCGACCCCGGTCCAGCCGGTGAGGTCGGCATCGGCGCGGCGTCCCCTCCTGTGCGAGGGGTTTTTTCATTTCCGCAGGCAGAGACGATCGATGGAGCTTTGAGGATCATGAGCGAGACGAACCCCGCTGCCACCGCCGCCGCGTCGGCGGAGGCCGCGCCGCACCGCTACACGGCCGCCATGGCAGCCGAGATCGAGGCACGCTGGCAGGACTTCTGGGACGCCGACGGCACGTACGCGGCCCCGAACCCCACGGGCGACCTGGCGGGCGATCCCGAGCTGGCCGCCAAGCCCAAGAAGTTCATCATGGACATGTTCCCGTACCCCTCCGGTGCGGGCCTGCACGTCGGCCACCCGCTGGGCTACATCGCCACCGACGTCTACGCCCGGTTCCAGCGCATGACCGGCCACAACGTCCTGCACACCCTGGGCTTCGACGCCTTCGGCCTGCCCGCCGAGCAGTACGCGGTGCAGACCGGCACGCATCCGCGCGTGTCCACCGAGGCCAACATCGAGAACATGAAGGCCCAGCTGCGCCGGCTGGGCCTGGGCCACGACAAGCGCCGGTCGTTCGCCACGATCGACCCGGAGTACTACAAGTGGACCCAGTGGATCTTCCTGCAGATCTTCAACTCCTGGTACGACGAGGAGGCGCGGAAGGCCCGCCCGATCTCCGAGCTGATCGCCCAGTTCGAGTCCGGTGAGCGCGCCGTTCCGGGCTCCACGCGCGCGTGGGACCAGCTGACCGCCGCCGAGCGTGCCGACATCCTGGGCGAGTACCGCCTGGCGTACGCCTCCGACGCCCCGGTCAACTGGTGCCCGGGCCTGGGCACCGTGCTGGCCAACGAGGAGGTCACCGCCGACGGCCGCTCCGAGCGCGGCAACTTCCCGGTCTTCAAGGCGAAGCTGCGCCAGTGGAACATGCGCATCACCGCCTACGCCGACCGGCTGCTGGAGGACCTGGAGGAGCTGGACTGGCCCGAGGCCATCAAGCTGCAGCAGCGCAACTGGATCGGCCGCAGCGAGGGCGCCCGCGTCGACTTCCCGATCGACGGCGAGCGCATCACGGTCTTCACCACCCGCCCCGACACCCTGTTCGGCGCGACCTACATGGTGCTGGCGCCCGAGCACCCGCTGGTCGACAAGTTCACCCCCGAGGCGTGGCCCGAGGGCACCCACGAGGTGTGGACCGGCGGTCACGCCACCCCGGCCGACGCCGTCGCCGCCTACCGCGCGCAGGCCGCCTCCAAGTCCGACGTCGAGCGGCAGGCCGAGGCCAAGGACAAGACCGGCGTCTTCACCGGCGCGTTCGCGACCAACCCGGTCAACGGCGAGCAGGTCCCGGTCTTCATCGCCGACTACGTCCTGATGGGCTACGGCACCGGCGCGATCATGGCCGTCCCCGGACACGACACCCGCGACTTCGCCTTCGCGCGCGCCTTCGAGCTGCCGATCCGCTGCGTGGTCGAGCCGACCGACGGCCGCGGCACCGACCCGTCCGCCTGGGACGACGCCTTCGTCTCCTACGACGCCAAGATCGTCAACTCCGACAGCGACGACGTGCAGCTGAACGGCCTGGGCGTGGTCGAGGCCAAGGCGCGCATCACCGAGTGGCTGGAGCGCAAGGGCATCGGCGAGGGCACCGTCAACTTCCGGCTGCGTGACTGGCTGTTCAGCCGCCAGCGCTACTGGGGCGAGCCCTTCCCGATCGTCTACGACGAGGACGGCGTCGCCCACGCGCTGCCCGAGTCGATGCTGCCGCTGGAGCTGCCCGAGGTCGAGGACTACAGCCCGCGCACCTTCGACCCGGACGACGCCGACACCCAGCCCGAGACGCCGCTGTCGCGCAACGAGGAATGGGTCAACGTCACCCTGGACCTGGGCGACGGCCCCAAGAAGTACCGCCGCGAGACCAACACCATGCCCAACTGGGCCGGCTCCTGCTGGTACGAGTTCCGCTACCTGGACCCGCACAACGACCGCAAGCTGGTCGACCCGGAGATCGAGCGGTACTGGATGGGTCCGCGCGAGGGCCAGCCGCACGGCGGTGTCGACCTGTACGTCGGCGGCGCCGAGCACGCCGTGCTGCACCTGCTGTACGCGCGCTTCTGGTCCAAGGTGCTGTACGACCTGGGGCACGTCTCCTCCGCGGAGCCGTTCCACAAGCTGTTCAACCAGGGCATGATCCAGGCCTACGTCTACCGCGACAGCCGTGGCATCGCGGTGCCGGCCGCCGAGGTGGAGGAGCGCGACGGCGCCTACTACTACCAGGGCGAGCAGGTCAGCCGTCTGCTGGGCAAGATGGGCAAGTCCCTGAAGAACGCGGTGACTCCGGACGAGATCGCCGCCGAGTACGGCGCCGACACGCTGCGCCTGTACGAGATGGCGATGGGCCCGCTGGACGTCTCCCGCCCGTGGGACACGCGCGCGGTGGTCGGCCAGTTCCGGCTGCTGCAGCGGCTGTGGCGCAACATCGTCGACGAGACGACCGGCGAGGTCACCGTCACCGACGCCGAGCCCGACGAGGAGACCCTGCGCGCCCTGCACAAGGCCATCGACGGCGTGCGCCAGGACCTGGAGGGCCTGCGCTTCAACACCGCCATCGCCAAGGTCACCGAGCTGAACAACCACCTGACCAAGGCCGGCGGGCCGGTGCCGCGGTCCGTGGCCGAGCCGCTGGTGCTGATGATCGCCCCGCTGGCCCCGCACATCGCCGAGGAGCTGTGGCGCAAGCTGGGCCACACCGACTCGGTCGTCCACCGGGAGTTCCCGGTCGCCGACCCGCAGTACGTCGTCGACGAGACCGTGACCTGCGTCGTGCAGATCAAGGGCAAGGTCAAGGCCCGGCTGGAGGTGCCGCCCACGATCTCCGAGGAGGAGCTGGAGAAGGCGGCGCTGGCCGACGAGAAGGTCGTCGCGGCGCTGGGCGGCGCGGGCATCCGGAAGGTGATCGTGCGCGCGCCGAAGCTGGTCAACATCGTTCCCGCGTAAGAAACGGGGGCTTTCCGCCGGCTCGGGGTAGTCCCCTACGGGCAGGTTCGGGGTTCTTCCGGAACTCCGGGCCTGCCCGCAGCGTTTACCGTGGAGAGCACAGCGGCTCGTGCCGTACCGGCTGGAGGAGGAGCGTCATGGAAGTAGTGCTGACCGTGTTCGCTCTGCTCTTCCTGCTCTTCGTCGGCCTCGGCGCGTACGCCACGGTCAAGGCCGTCGGCGCCGCCAAGCGCGGCGTGGACCGGACGATCGCACAGGCCCGCCGGACGGTCGAGGACCACACCCTGCGCGCCAAGTCCTTCGTGCCGATCGGGCCCGCCTCCGAGATCGCCCAGCTGCGGCTCGCGCTGCGCACCTCCATGCGTGCCACGCAGGACGCGCTGCACGCGGGCGCGGCCGAGGACGAGTCGCTGAAGGAGTCGCTCGGCCTCTTCGAGCGGCTCAGCGCGCACGGACACGAGCTGGACGCCGACCTCAAGCGCCTGGAGTCCGAGCCCGACCGGGCCACGCTGGCCGAGCGCCTGCCCGAACTGCGCAGCCGCACCGAGCGCATCACCGCGTCCGCCGACTCCCTGCGCTGGGCCGTTCGCGACCGGGCCCACCGCTTCGCCGACGACGATCTGGGCACCCTCAGCGCCCAGATCGACATCGAAGCGGGCGCCCTGCGCCACTGGACGCGGACCGAGCCGGGCCAGGCACCCCCGCCGTGGCCCGACGCCCCCGCCC
>NZ_MUMF01000323.1 GCF_002155905.1 Streptomyces tricolor
CGAGCCGGGTGCGCACCTCGTCGAGCACCGGGTCGCCCTCCGCCTCGGGCGGCCCCGCGACCAGGACGTCGGCCTGGCCCCAGGCGGCGTACTGCCGTACGTGCACCACCCGCAGCGGTGCCGCGCGGCGGCGGGCGGCGTCCAGGGCCCAGTCCAGGGCACGCAGGCTGTCCGTGGAACCGTCGACCGCGGCGATGACCGGCGCAGCGCTCATCCTTCTCACCTCCGGAACGCGAGCTTCCCCCCTTGCTGGGGCCAGCCTCGCTCAGGTTCGGCCCCGGCAGGGCGCTGCCGGTCGCGTGTCCGGAAATCCGGCCGCGACACCCCCGGTTCAGGTGAGGTCCGGGGGCGGCTCCGGGTCGGAGCGGCGGGTGAAGGCGTCGGGGGCGGCTCAGGTGAGGTCGAACTCGCCCTCGCGCGCGCCGGAGACGAAGGCGCCCCATTCCGCGGGGGTGAAGATCAGGGACGGGCTCTCCGGCCGGCCGCTGTTGCGCATCGCGATGAAGCCCTCGACAAAGGCGATCTGGACATCGCCCAGACCTCGGCTGCTGGACTGCCACTCGGCCTTGCTGAGATCCAGCTCCGGCTTGTCCCAGCCCACGAGCGGCTGCTGCTGGGTGGTGCTCTCGGCCACGTCCGTGCTCCTCCCGGTTCGTCGTCCGCGGGTCAGCCTAGCGACCGGTTGCTACGGCGGACAGGGCATGCGGGGACGATCTTCGCGGAGTCCGGCCGGACCCCTCCGGCCGGAGCGTCAGGAGCCGGGGGGCGCCGAGCCCACGAGCCACATGGCGAAGAACTGCGAGCCGCCGCCGTAGGCGTGTCCGAGCACCCGGCGGGCCCCGTCCACCTGGTGTGCTCCGGCCTGGCCGCGCACCTGGAGGGCGGCCTCGGCGAAGCGGATCATGCCGGAGGCGCCGATGGGGTTGGTGGACAGCACCCCGCCGGACATGTTGACGGGCAGGTCGCCGTCGAGTGCGGTCACCCCGGACTCGGTGAGTTTCCAGCCCTCGCCCTCCGCGGCGAAGCCCAGGTTCTCCAGCCACATGGGCTCGTACCACGAGAACGGCACGTAGATCTCGGCGGCGTCGATGTCCCGGCGCGGGTCGGTGATGCCGGCCTGCCGGTAGACGTCGGCGGCGCAGTCCTTGCCGGCCTGCGGGGAGACGAAGTCCTTGCCGGCGAACAGGGTGGGTTCGCTGCGCATGGCGCCGCCGAGCAGCCACGCGGGCGGCCGGGGGGCGCGGGCGGCCCCGGCGCGGTCGGTGAGGACCATCGCGCAGGCGCCGTCGGAGGACGGGCAGGTCTCGGAGTAGCGAATGGGGTCCCACAACATGGGTGACGCCACCACCTTTTCCAGGGTGATGTCGTGTTCGTGGAGGTGGGCGTAGGGGTTCTTGAGGGCGTTGCGCCGGTCCTTGTAGGCGACGAGGGCGCCGACGGTGTCGGGGGCGCCGCTGCGCCGCATGTAGGCGCGCACATGCGGGGCGAAGAAGCCGCCGGCTCCGGCGAGCAGCGGCTGCTGGAAGGGGATGGGCAGGGACAGGCCCCACATGGCGTTGGACTCGGACTGTTTTTCGAAGGCGAGGGTCAGCACCGTGCCGTGGACGCGGGCGGCGACCAGGCCCGCGGCGACGAGCGCGGTGGACCCGCCGACGGAGCCGGCGGTGTGCACCCGCAGCATGGGTTTGCCGACCGCGCCGAGCGCGTCGGCGAGGTACAGCTCGGGCATCATCACGCCCTCGAAGAAGTCGGGCGCCTTGCCGATGACGACGGCGTCGACGTCGGCCCACGTCAGTTCGGCGTCGTCGAGCGCGCGCCCGGCGGCCTCCCGGACGAGTCCGGCGATGGACACGTCCCGGCGGGCGGCCACGTGCCTGGTCTGGCCGATCCCGACGACGGCGACGGGTTCCTTGCTCATCGTGGCTCCCCTTCGAGTACGGCGACCAGGTTCTGTTGCAGACAGGGGCCGGAGGTCGCGTGGGCGAGGGCGCGGTCGGAGGCGCCGCGGTGGATGCGGGCGGCGGCCTCGCCGATGCGGATGAGCCCGGCGGCCATGACGGGGTTGGCGGCGAGGGCGCCGCCGGAGGGGTTGACGCACACGCTGTCGTCCAGGCGGAGGGCCCTGCGCAGGATCACTTCCTGGGCGGTGAACGGCGCGTGCAACTCGGCGGTGTCGACGGGCCGTTCGAAGGCGCCGGCGTTTTCTGCGGCGAGCCGGGCGGAGGGGGAGTCGGTGAGGTCGCGGACGCCCAGGGCGTGGGCCTCGATGCGGTGGTCGACGCCCCGGATCCAGGCGGGCCGCGGGCACAGCTGTCGGGCGCGCTCCCCCGCCGCGAGGATCACCGCGGCGGCGCCGTCGCCGACGGGCGGGCAGTCGCCGGTGCGCAGCGGCCGGACCACGTAGTCGCCCTGCGGTACGTCGCCCTTGAGCTGGGCGTGCGGGTTGGCGGTGGCGGCGGTCCTGCTGCGGGCGCCGACGGCGGCGAGCGCGGGTTCGTCGGTATGTCCGGCGTCCATGAGGGCCTGTGCCTGGAGGGCGGCGAGGGCTATGGCGTCGGGCCACAGGGGGGCGAGGTAGTACGGGTCGAGCTGGCGGGTGAGCACGTCCCGCACGGAGCCGGGTGAGCACTTGCCGTAGGCGTAGACGAGCGCGGTGTCGGCGTCCCCGGTGAGCAGCTTGGTCCAGGCCTCGTACAGTGCCCAGGCGCCGTCCATCTCGACGTGCGACTCGGAGATCGGCGGCCAGGCGCCGACGCCGTCGAGGGCGAGGGTGAAGGAGAAGGCGCGGCCGGCGAGGTAGTCGCTGGAGCCGGAGCAGGTGAAGCCGATGTCGGAGGTCTTCAGTCCGGTCCGCGCCAGCACCTCGTGCAGGACCGGCATGAGCATCTCGACCTCGGAGGACTCCGCGGTGGTGCGCCGGTGGTCGGTCTGCGCGAAGGCGACGACGGCGATGTCGCGGGGGCCGGGGGCTTCCTCGCTGGTCACAGCAGCTCCTTGTACGTCTCGTAGGCCGCGTCGGGTTCGCCGGTGGGCCGGTAGTGGTCGGGGTAGCGGGCGCCTTCGGTCCACACCGGTGCCACGCGCAGGCCCATGCGCACCTGGTCGTAGGGGATGCCGCCGATGCGGGCGTGCAGGGCGAGGTCGGCGCCGTCCAGGGCGATGTGCGCGTAGACGTACGGCACCTCGATGTCGAGGTTCTTCGCCTTGATGTTGACGATGCAGAAGGTGGTGACTGTGCCGCGGGGACCCACCTCGACCTGTTCGGCTGTGGCGACGCCACATGTGGGGCACGCACCCCTCGGCGGGACGTAGACCTTGCGGCAGGACGGGCAGCGTTCGCCGACGGTACGCCGTGCGGAGAGGGCCTCGATGTAGGCGGACTGGGCACGGCCGGGCGAGTAGGTGTAGTCCAGGCGGGCGGGGGCGACGATGCCGGTGATCGGGTCGCCGAACACGCCGCTGTGACCGCCCGCCGGGACGGACTTCCCCGTGGCCCCGGGCTCCCCCGCTTCGCCGTCGTACGGTTCGAAGCAGGCGATGTCGGTGATGGCGCCGGTGCGCTCCTCGGCCCAGCGGACGCGGACGCGCATGCCGGTGCGGACGGCGTCGGGGCCGGGGGCGTCGAGGGCGTGCAGCAGGGCGGTGTCGGCGCCGTCGAGCCGGACCAGGACCCAGGCGAAGGGAGTGGTGAGGGGCTGGCCGCGGCGGGGGGCGTGGTTCCAGGCCCAGGTGGTGACGGTGCCCGTGGGGGTGACCTCCACCAGGTCGCGGATCTCCTCGGCGGTGACGGGGTCGTACTCGACGGGCGGGACGAGGGTGCGGTCGTCGGTGGTGCGCACGCCGAGGACGACGCGTTCGCGCAGTCCGGTGAGGAAGGCGCTCTGGACGGGGCCGAGGGAGCGGGTGAAGGGGAACTCGACCACGAGGGGAGCGGAGAGGACGTCGGGCATCGGGGCTCGCCTCCTTCGAGGACCGGCGCTCGTGGAGTGTGCGGGAGCCGGCCGAGCGGGTTCGGTGGGTCGCGCCCGAAGGGGCACGGGGAACTGCGCGGCCGGCCGAGGCCGGCCCGCGGCGTCGCGGACGGCGTCTGCCGGCCCCGGCGGAGCGTCACGCGCGCTTGCAGACGGGTGGCGTCACGCGCGCTTGTAGACGGGTGGCCGCTTCTCGGCGAAGGCGCGGGTGCCCTCCTTGGCGTCGGCGGTGCCGAAGACGGGGCGGCCGCGGGCGAGTTCGGCGGCGAGGCCGTCCGTCTCGGTCATCTCGGCGGTCTCGTACACCGACGCCTTGACGGCCTCCACGGCGAGCGGGCCGCAGGCGTTGATCCGGTCCGCGATCTCCAGGGCCTCGGCGAGGGCGGTGCCGTCGGGGACGACATGCCCGATCAGGCCGATGCCGGCGGCTTCCCGGGCGCTGTAGGGGCGTCCGGTGAGGAGCATCTCCAGGGCGTGGGTGCGCGGGATCTGGCGCTGGAGGCGGACGGTGGAGCCGCCGATCGGGAACAGGCCGTGCCGGACCTCGAACAGGCCGAAGGTCGCGGACTCGCCCGCGACCCGGATGTCGGTGCCCTGGAGGATCTCGGTGCCGCCCGCCACGCAGTGGCCCTCGACGGCGGCGATCACGGGTTTGCGGGGGCGGTGGTGGCGCAGCATCGCCTTCCAGTGCAGGTCGGGATCGGCCTTGAGCCGGTCGCGGTGGTGCTGCCCCTGCATGCGGTCGCCGGCCAGCGCCTTGAGGTCCATGCCGGCGCAGAACGTGCCACCGGCGCCGGTGAGCACGATCGAGCGGACCGTGTCGTCCGCGTCGGCCTCCAGCCAGCCGTCGTAGAGGCCGACGAGCATCGCCAGTGAGAGCGCGTTCCTGGCGTCGGGCCGGTTGAGCGTGAGCACCAGTGTGGCGCCTTCCCGCTGCACGGTGAGGTGTTCCGTCCCCTTCATGGGCCATCTCCCCTCGGTCGGAACGAGAACAGGTTGCAGGAGGCGAGGGTGCACTTCAAGGGTTTTCTGACAGTCAGTCAGATTTTCCGGTGGGGGACCTTCACAGTTGCCGCGCCCTTTGCTCTGATGACCGGCGAACCGACGGAGGCGCCTCTCGTCGGCAGGACGTGCCGGGGTCAGGAGGAAGCGGTGGAGTACAACCTTGCCGACCTGTTCGAGTCGGTCGTCGACGTGGTGCCGGACCGCGAGGCGCTCGTGTACCTCGACCATCCCGGCACGGGCGCGGAGCGCAGGCTGACGTACGCCGAGCTGGACGCCGCCGCCAACCGCGTCGCGCACCACCTGATCGACAGCGGCGTCCGGCCCGGCGAGCATCTCGGCCTGCACCTGTACAACGGGGTCGAGTACCTCCAGACGGTGCTGGCCTGCCTGAAGGCCAGGATCGTCCCGGTGAACGTCAACTACCGCTATGTCGAGGACGAGTTGGTGTACCTCTACCGGGACGCGGACCTGGTCGCGCTGGTCTTCGACGCGGAGTTCGAGGAGCGGGTGGCGGGGGCGCTGCCGCGGGCGCCGAAGCTGCGGCATCTGCTGCGGGTGGGGACGCCGGCCGCGGCGGCGGTGCCCGGGGCGGTGCCGTTCACCGAGGCGGAGGCCGCCGGGTCGCCCGGGCGGGGTTTCCCGCCGCGCTCCGGGGACGACCAGTTCATCATCTACACCGGTGGTACGACGGGCATGCCCAAGGGCGTGATGTGGCGTCAGGAGGATCTGTTCTTCGCGGGGCTGGGCGGCGGGGCGCCGACCGGGGAGCCGGTGAAGGCACCGGAGGAGCTGGCCCAGCGGGTCGCCGCGAGCGGCGCCGGGATCACCTTCTTCCCCACTCCCCCGCTGATGCACGGCACGTCGACGCTCACCGCGTTCATCGGTTTCCACTTCGGCCAGCGCGTCGTCCTGCACCGCAAGTTCGTGCCGGAGGAGGTGCTGCGGACCGTCGAGCGGGAGAGGGTCACCAGCATGTCCCTGGTCGGCGACGCGATGCTCCGGCCGCTGGTCGACGCGCTCGGCGGGCCGCTGAAGGGCACGGACTGCTCGGCGCTGTTCAGCGTCTCGTCGTCGGGCGCGATCATGTCGGAGACGGTGCGCCGGCAGTTCCGCGAGCTGCTCCCGAACGCGCTGCTGCTGAACAACTTCGGCTCCTCCGAGTCCGGCTTCAACGGCACCGCGACCGAGGACGCGGGGCCCGAGCGCGGCTTCCGCGTCCGGGTCAACTCCCGTACCCGGGTGGTGGATCCGGAGACGCACGAGCCGGTGGCCCCCGGCGAGGTGGGCCGGGTCGCGCAGTGCGGCCATGTGCCGCTCGGCTACTACAACGACCCGGTGAAATCCGCGGCGACGTTCTTCGAGAAGGGCGGGCGGCGCTGGGTGCTGCTCGGCGACATGGCGACGGTCGACGCGGACGGCGTGGTCACCGTCCTGGGCCGGGGTTCGCAGTGCATCAACACGGGCGGCGAGAAGGTGTACCCGGAGGAGGTCGAGCAGGCGCTCAAGGCACATCCGGACGTGTACGACGCCTTGGTCGCCGGGGTGCCGGACCCGAGGTGGGGCCACCAGGTGGCGGCCGTGGTGCAGCTGCGCCCCGGCGCGCCGCGCCCCTCGCTCGCCGCCATCCAGGACCACTGCCGTACCCGCCTGGCCGGGTACAAGGTTCCCCGCCGGCTGGTGATCACCGATGCCGTCCAGCGGTCGCCGAGCGGCAAGGCCGACTACCGGTGGGCGCGCGAGGTGGCGGCGGCGGAGCAGGCGTGACCCGGGGTGTCCCAGGCCGTCGACACCGCCCCCGGTGATTACTCTGTGCGCATAGTCGAGCCGTTCACTGACGCGCAGTGACGACCGGCGGGACGGGTGACGGCCGCTGCCGTGCGTGCCCGGCCCGTCGCCTGCGGCTCCGGGCCCCGCACGGAAGGACCTTCGGGTGTCTCACCTCACGCCTGGTCGCCTGCCGGACGGCACGGCGGAACCCGACACGGGCGCCTCGGCGGCCGAAGGCTCCGCCGCGCGGCGGGAGCCGGGGGGTCCCGGGCGGTCCGGCCGGTTCCGCCGGCGGTATCCCCGCGGCGCGCGGTGCGCGGCCGCGGGCGCGACGGTGCTCGCCGCCGCTCTCCTGCTGGGCGCGGTGCTGCTGCCGGACCGGCTGGAGAACCTCGCTCCGGGCGCGTTCCTGCGCCTGCCGGCCGAGGGCATCGCGCTCGCCGCCCTGCTGCTCGTGCTGCCGCCCCGGGCGAGGCCGGTGTGCGCCGCCGGCGGCGGCTTCCTGATCGGGCTGCTCGCCCTGCTCAAGGGGCTCGACATGGGGTTCCACGAGGTTCTGCTGCGCCCGTTCGACCCGGTGCTGGACTGGGGCCTGCTGGGCAACGCGGCGGACTATCTGCGCGAGACGTCCGGCCGGACCGGCGAACTGCTGGCCGCCACCGGGGCCGTCACCGGCGCGCTCGCCGTCCTCGCCCTGACCACGCTGGCGGCGCTGCGGCTGACGACGGTGCTGACCCGTCACCGCCGGCACGCGGTCCGTGTCACGCTGGTGCTGGCCCTCGCGTGGCTCATCTGCGTCACGCTCGACCTGCGCGCCGGCGGCGTCCCGGTCGCGGCCAGGACCGACGCGGACCTCGTCGGCGAGCGCGTCCCGCAGATCCGCGCGTCCCTCGCGGACGCGCGCGTCTTCCGCCGCCAGGCCGCCCGCGACGCCTTCGCGCACACCCCGCCCGACCGGCTGCTGACCGGACTGCGCGGCAAGGACGTGCTGTTCACCTTCATCGAGAGCTACGGCCGCTCGGCGATCGAGGACCCCGCGACGGCGCCGCGGATCGGCGCGGTCCTGCACGAGAGCACGGCCGCGCTCCGGGCGGCCGGGTTCGGGGCGCGCAGCGGCTGGCTGCGCTCGCCGGTGACGGGCGGCGGGAGCTGGCTGGCCCACGCGACCTTCCGCTCCGGGCTGTGGATCAGCAATCAGCAGCGGTTCCGCACCCTCACCTCCAGCGACCGGACCACCCTCACCGGCGCCTTCCGCACGGCGGGCGCCTGGCGGACGGTCGGCATCATGCCGGGGGTGGGGCGAGCCTGGCCGGAGGGCGCCTTCTTCGGCCTGGACCATGTCCACGACCGGGCCCGCCTCGGCTACCACGGCCCGGGGTTCGGCTGGTCGCAGGTGCCGGACCAGTTCACCCTGGAGGCCTTCCGGCGGCTGGAGTTCGGGCGGCGGGGCCGGGGCCCGCTGATGGCGGAGATCATCCTGACCTCCAGCCACCACCCGTGGGCGCCGGTGCCCCGGATGACGGACTGGCGGACCCTGGGCGACGGCTCGGTGTTCCGCCGCATCCGCAAGGGCGGCGCGAGCGCCGAGGAGGTGTGGAGGAGCCCGGAGAGCGTGCGGGCCGGGTACCGGGACGCGATCGAGTACTCGCTGCGCAGCGTCGTCGGCTTCCTCCGGCGCTACGGCGACGAGCACACCGTCCTGGTCTTCCTCGGCGACCACCAGCCCGTCCCGGAGGTCACCCGGAACAGCCCCCGCAAGGACGTGCCCGTGACGATCGTCGCCCACGACCCGAAGGTGCTGGAGCGGATCTCCGGCTGGGGGTGGACGGAGGGACTGAAACCGGCCGCGGACGTCCCCGTCTGGCCGATGGACGCCTTCCGGGACCGGTTCCTGACGGCCTACGGCCCCCAGCCGGGCTGAGGACCCTCACCGGTCGAGGAAGGCGAGCGTACGGCGCACGAACCGCTCCGGGTCGTCCAGCCAGGGGTAGTGGCCGGCGCCGGGCTGGACGGCGCACTCGGCGTCGGGGAAGGCCTCGGCGGTGCGGCGGGCGAGGGCGGGGCACGGACCGCCGTCGGCCTCTCCGGCGTACACGAGGACCGGCCGGTCAGGGCGGCCGGGGCGGTCCGGGTCGCGTCCGGGGCTAGGGCTCCCTCGGCGAAGCAGCGCTCGCCCGCCTCGTCGTCGGTCTGGTACGGCTCGGCGTCCGCGTGGGCCCGGGCGGTGGCGTCCCAGCGGCCGTGGAAGAACGGCAGGAACACGTCGTCGGACTCCGCCTCGCCCGCGAGCCACGCCCGGAAGGCGGGGAACGCCTGCGCGAACCAGGGCTCGCCGGCGCGCAGCCGGGCCGCGGCCAGCCGGTCCTCGGGCGTGGCGCGCAGGCCCAGGGCGGACGGGTTGGGGGTGATGAGCACCAGCCGTCGTATCCGGTGCGGGTACCGGGCCGCGCAGAGCATCGCCAGGGCCGCGCCCGCCGAGTGGGCGGCCAGATCCATGTGTTCCAGACCCATGTGCTCCAGACCCATGTGTTCCAGACTCATGTGGGCCCGCCACAGCTCCACGTCCTCGACCATCGGGTCACAGCGGTACGTCGCCGGATCCGCCGGCACCGGTGCCCCACAGGCCGAGCAGGGCCGGCCGGCGGTGTGCGGTCAGACCGCCGAGCGCCCCTAGGTAGGCGGAGGCGCGCATGGGGCCCCGGGCACCACGGCGAGCGGCTCACCCGCACCCCGCAGGTGGTGGGCGAACCGGGTGCCGTCGGCCGCGGTGAAGGTCGGCATGACGCCGATCACCCGGCGCGGACCCCGCGGGCACGCAACGCCTTCGCCCCCTCACGGCTCCGCTCCCGTCTCTCCGCTCCCGTCTCCGCTCACGGGACTCGTCCCACGCGCAGGGAAGATCTCACGCGCAGGGAAAATCTCCGCCGCCCTCTTGCCTCGGCCCGCGTGGCCTGAATTACTGACCCCTACGGAACGACCGAATGATCGGTCGGCAAGCTGTGCTGCTGGTGAGGGAGACGTCGCGATGGCGGATGTGACGGACCTGCTCGACGCGGGCGAACGGCTCGGGGCCGAGGAGCTGCGGGCGCTGCAACTGGAGCGGCTGCGTGCCACACTGCGGCACGCGTACGCGCACGTGCCGTTCTACCGGGAGTCCTTCGACAAGGCCGGCGTCCGCCCGGAGGACTGCCGTTCGCTCGCCGACCTGGCCCGCTTCCCCTTCACCACCAAGGCCGACCTCCGGGAGAACTACCCGTACGGCATGTTCGCCGTACCCCGGGAGCGGATCCGCCGGCTGCACGCCTCCAGCGGCACCACGGGCCGCCCCACGGTGGTCGGCTACACCGACAACGACCTGTCCATGTGGGCCGACATGGTGGCGCGGTCGATCAGGGCGGCCGGCGGCCGGCCGGGCGACGTCGTGCATGTGGCGTACGGCTACGGTCTGTTCACCGGCGGCCTGGGCGCCCACTACGGTGCCGAGCGCCTCGGCTGTACGGTCGTCCCCGCCTCCGGCGGCATGACGGCCCGCCAGGTGCAGCTGATCCAGGACCTGAAGCCGTCGGTCATCATGGTGACCCCGTCCTACATGCTCACACTGCTGGACGAGTTCGAGCGGCAGGGCGTGGATCCGCGCGGCACCTCGCTGCGGGTGGGGATCTTCGGGGCCGAGCCCTGGACCGAGCGGATGCGGCGGGAGATCGAGGGACGGTTCGCGATCGACGCCGTCGACATCTACGGCCTGTCCGAGGTGATCGGTCCGGGTGTGGCCCAGGAGTGCGCGGAGACCAAGGACGGCCTCCATGTGTGGGAGGACCACTTCTACCCGGAGATCGTGGATCCGATCACGGGCGAGGTGCTGCCGGAGGGCGAGCGGGGCGAGCTGGTGTTCACCTCGCTGACCAAGGAGGCCATGCCGATCGTCCGGTACCGGACGCGGGATCTGACGCGACTGCTGCCGGGCACGGCCCGGGCGTTCCGGAGGATGGAGAAGATCACCGGGCGCAGTGACGACATGGTCATCCTGCGCGGGGTCAATCTGTTCCCGACCCAGGTCGAGGAGATCGTGCTGCGCACGCCCGGTGTGGCGCCGCACTTCCAGCTGCGGCTGACCCGGGAGGGCCGGCTGGACGCGCTGACGATCCGGGCCGAGGCCCGCCCCGACGCGTCCCCCGAGGTGCGGGAGGCGGCGGCCCGGGCCATCGTCGCCGCGGTCAAGGACGGCATCGGCGTCTCGGTCGGCGTGGAGATCGTGGAGCCCGGGTCGCTGGAGCGGTCGGTCGGCAAGATCCGCCGCATCGTGGACCTGCGACCGCGCGACACCGGACGGGGCTAGGCGGTCCGCGCCGGAGGCCCGGGCCGGCGCCGGCCGCCGAGAAGGGGACCGTGATGCGGACGTGTACGTCGACGCCTTCCGGCCGCCGAGGCATCCGGGCCGGGTGCCTCGGCGGCGGTGCGCGACCGTGCGCCGGAGTGATGCCTTCGCGCGCCGTCGCATCGACGTACCTCGAAACGTCGGCAGCCTGCCTATACTCCGGAACCATGACCGACACCGCCCCCACCCCGGACCCGGACCTGGTCAACGCGCTGCGGGCGCTGTCCAACCCGATGCGGCTGCAGATGCTGCGATGGCTGCGCGAGCCGGAGCGGCACTTCCCGATGGAGGCGGCCATCGCCGATCCGGCCGAGGTGGGTGTGTGCGTGAGCCATATCCAGGCCAAGGCCGGGCTGGCACAGTCGACGGTGTCGGCCTATATGGCGGAACTCCAGCGCGCGGGTCTGGTCCGCGCGACCCGGGTGGGCAAGTGGACCCACTACAAGCGGGACGAGCGGCGCATCGCCGACCTCGTCGCGGAGCTGGGGCAGACGCTCTAGACCGCTGCGCCGGGCCGCCGGGCCCGGTCATGGCGCGGGCCTCGCGCCTTCGGAGGGCACCCCGCGCCATCGGAAGGGCCGGTCAGTAGAAGAGGACCGACCGGACCTTGAGGCGCTCGCTGCCGTAGCCGGTCCTCGGGCGCAGCGTGAAGGAGTCGCCGGTGCAGTCCGGCTCCGTGAAGACCACGGCGCGCGCGTCGGTGCGGTTGCGCGGCGAGTGGGCCGGCGACGTGGCGGCCGGGCCCGCCACCTCCGGCAACGTGACGCACTCCCCGCTCTCCGGGTCCTCCAGCACCGCGATCTGCGGCGCGCCGTCCAGGCCGGTGTAGGTGTACTGGAACGATCCGTCCGCGGCGGAGGCGGAGGCGGGGACGGTCAGGACCAGGGCGAGGGCGCCGAAGGCGGCGACCGCGGCGGTGCGGAGACGCATGGAACGGGTGTCCCTTCACGAGGAGCGGCAAGGTGCGGGAGTCATCCTTACCGAGGCCGGGCCGCCCGGTGCGGTGCGCCTGCCGCCGAATCGATCTTGCCTCACCCGAACGGTCCAGCCGCCTCCCGGGCCCCCGTTCGGGGCGGGACACCGACCGTCGTCGCACGGCGGACTGCGCCACGCCCTCAAGAGGCCGGCCCCCGCCCGTGCCGGCGACGCGGCAGCGGATGAGGGCCCGGTCGGGCCCGCCGGCACGGCACGGCCCCACCCGGCGACAGAGGGCTGCCCCGCCCGAGAGCGGCGGCTCATGGGCCATCCGGCGGAGGACAGAAAAAGGACGCCATGGCGACGGACCGGACAGTGAACGCCCTTCCGGCCGGGAGGTCCTGGCCGGGCGGGTCGACGCCTGACCGGCCTTCAGGCGGCCACCGGACCGGGTGGCAGCACAGCAATGCGAGCGCATCCACATCGGCTCGGCCGCCTGCACGACGCCAGGGCGGCGGGGCTGGCCGACGCGGCGGCGCTGTTCAGGGGGCACACCTGGCCCGGCGGCGCGCCCCGCCCTCCGGTCGGCACCGCTTGCGCATCACATCGAAGATCTGCGATATTTCGAATCGACGAAGCAAGCATCCGTGGACCGACGCGTCGCGCGGTCGGTCCGTCCTGCGAGGGGGCACACCGATGGACCTCGGCACGTTCGGGATCTACACCTTCGACTTCGAGCACCAGCCGGCCGCGCTGATCCGGGACTCCGTCCGGCAGCTGGAGGACCTGGGCTGGCGGGCGCTGTGGATCCCCGAGGCGCTCGGCCGGGACGCGTTCACGCACGCCGGGCTGCTGCTCTCCGCCGGCCGGCGGCTGACCGTCGTCAACGGCATCGCCCGGATCTGGTCCCGGGAGGCCCGCTGGACGAAGGGCGCCGCCACGCTGCTCGCGGACGCCTACCCGGGCCGGCACGTGCTGGGCCTCGGCTTCGGCGGTGAGCCCCGGCCGGGCGTCAAGCCGCTGGCCGCCATGGCGGCCTACCTGGACGAGCTGGACACCCTGGAGACGCCCAACCCCGGCCCGGCGACGCCCGTGCGGCGTCTGCTGGCCGCGTACGGGCCGAAGATGCTGGAGCTGGCCCGCGACCGCGCCGACGGCGCCCACACCTACCACGTGAGCACGGCCCACACCGCGCAGGCCCGGGAGATCCTCGGCCCGGGCGCCTTCCTGGCCGTGGAGCACGCCGTGCTGTTCGAGTCCGACCCGGTCAAGGCCCGCGCCCTCGCGCGCGAGCACCTGCACGGCTACCTGGCGACGCCGTACAACCTCGCGAAGTTCCGGCGGCTGGGCTACACGGACGACGACCTCTCCGGCGGCGGCAGCGACCGCTTCGTGGACGACCTGGTGTTCTGGGGCGACCCGGACACCGTCGTACGGAAGCTGCGCGGCCACCTCGACGCGGGCGCCGACCACGTCGCCGTGCAGGTGATCGGGGTCGAGCCCGGCGCATCGGCACTGCCGTACTGGCGCCTGCTGGCCGAGGCGCTGCTGCCGGAGCGGGCCCCGGTCAGCGGCTGAAGCGGTCGCGCAGCTCGCGTTTGAGGATCTTGCCGCTGGCGTTGCGCGGCAACTCGGCCGCGAACACCACCCGTTTGGGCGCCTTGAACGGTGCGAGCCGCTCCTTCACATGCGCGATGAGCTGCTCCCCCAGCTCCTCCAGCTCCTCCCCCGCCACCTCGCCGCGCGGGACGACGACCGCCGTGACGGCCTCGATCCACCGCTCGTCGGGCAGCCCGATCACCGCGGCCTCCGCGACCGCCTCATGGCTGTACAGGGCGTCCTCGACCTGGCGCGAAGCCACCAGCACACCGCCGGAGTTGATGACGTCCTTCACCCGGTCGACGATGGTGAAGTAGCCCTCGGCGTCCCGGACCGCGAGATCCCCCGAGCGGAACCAGCCGTCGCGGAAGGCCTCGGCGGTCTCCTCCGGCTTGTCCCAGTAGCCCTCGCACAACTGCGGTGAGCGGTAGACGATCTCGCCGGGCGTGCCGGCGGGGACGTCCTCGCCGTTCTCGTCGACGACCCGGGCGTCGACGAACAGCACGGGACGGCCGCAGGAGTCCATCCGGCCTTCGTGCTCCTCGGGTGCCAGGACGGTGGCCAGCGGGCCGATCTCGCTCTGGCCGAAGCAGTTGTAGAAGCCGAGCCCCGGCAGCCGCTCGCGCAGGCGCTCCAGGACCGGCACCGGCATGACCGACGCGCCGTAGTAGGCCTTGCGCAGCCCGGACAGGTCCCGGGTCGCGAAGTCCGGGCGCCCCGCCAGGCCGACCCAGACCGTCGGCGGGGCGAACAGGCTGTCCACGCGGCCCGCCTCGATCAGGTCGAAGAGCCGGTCGCCGTCGGGCCCGTCGAGGATCAGGTTGGTGGCCCCGACCGCCAGGTAGGGCAGCAGGAAGACGTGCATCTGCGCGGAGTGGTACAGCGGCAGGGAGTGCGCGGGGCGGTCGCCGGCGCTGAGGTCGAGGGCGGTGATCGCGCTCAGGTACTCGTGCACCAGGGCGCGGTGCGTCATCATCGCGCCCTTGGGGAGCGCGGTGGTCCCCGAGGTGTAGAGCAGTTGCACCAGGTCCTCGGTGCGCGGCTCGGGGCCGTCGTACGGGGGTGCCGTGGCGAGCCGGGCCAGGAGGGAGTCCGCGGTGTCGCGCAGGGGGAGCGTGCGGACGCCGTCGGGGAGCCGGTCCGCGAGACCGGGGTCGGCGAGGACCAGGGAGCTGCCGGACTGGGCGACGAGGTACGCGAGGTCGTCGCCGGCCAAGTGCTGGTTGACCGGCACGTGCACGAGGCCGGCGCGGGCGCAGGCCAGAAAGCCGATCAGATACGCGTCCGAGTTGTGGCCGTAGGAGCCCACCCGGTCGCCGGCGGCGAGCCCCTGGGCGAGCAGGACGCTCGCCGCGCGGGAGACGGCCGCGTCCAGTTCCTCGTACGTCCACGCGCGGTCGCCGTACTCGACCGCGATGCGCGCCGGGGTGCGCCGGGCGCTGCGCCGCAGCACCCCGTCAACCGTGCTGCCCTGTCCCTGCGTCATGACTCATGATCCTCGGTCCGCCGCCGGGGCGGGTCAAGCACCCGGGAGCCCCGGACACATACCGGTTGGTACGCTCAACCGCTCCTTCCCTCAATGATGTTGGGAGGCACCACGTGCACCACCGCTTCAGAGGACTGGCCGTCGGGGCCGTCGCCCTGCTCACCGTCTCGACCGCGCTGCCGGCCGCCGCGGCCGAGCCGCCCGGCCGCCAGGAACACCCCGCGCGCGGCGGTCTGTCGGCCGTCGTCCGCTACACCGAGTACGGCATCCCCCACATACGCGCCGAGAGCTACGCGGACCTCGGCTTCGGCACCGGGTGGGCGCAGGCCGCCGACCAGGTGTGCGTCCTCGCCGACGGTTTCGTGACCGTGCGCGGTGAACGCTCGCGCTTCTTCGGGCCGGCCGGGAGGACCGACGGCTCGCTGTCCTCCGCCGGCGACAACCTCTCCAGCGACCTGTACTTCCGGGGCGTCCGGCAGGCGGGCACGGTGGAGAAGCTGCTCGCCGAACCGGCTCCGCGGGGACCGAGCCGGCAGGCCAAGGACCTGATGCGGGGCTACGCGGCGGGGTACAACACCTGGCTGCGGCAGCACCGGACCACCGACCCGGCCTGCAAGGGCGCCCCCTGGGTGCGCCCGGTCACCACGCTGGACGTGGCCGCCCGCTTCTACGCCCTCTCCGTGATCGGCGGCCAGGGCGGCGCCGTGGACGACATCACCGCGGCCCAGCCGCCCGCCGCGCGGCCCGGGGGCGGCGGACGCGCGCCGGACGCCCGGGCACTGATCCGGGCCGTGCGCGAGCGGGCCGCGGACGCGGACATGGGCTCGAACGCGGTCGCCTTCGCCGGCGGCACCACGGCGAACGGCCGCGGCCTGCTGCTGGGCAATCCGCACTACCCCTGGCAGGGCGGACGCCGGTTCTGGCAGGTGCAGCAGACCATCCCGGGCGAGCTGGACGTCGCCGGTGCCGCGCTGCTCGGCTCGCCGACCGTCTCCATCGGCTACAACTCCCGGGTGGCGTGGAGCCACACGGTCTCCACCGGGGTGCCGTACAACCTGACCCAGCTGACCCTGGATCCGGCCGATCCCACCGTCTACCTGGTCGACGGCCGGCCGGAACGGATGACGCGGCGGACCGTGACGGTCGCGGTCAAGGACGGCCCGCCGGTCACCCGCACCCAGTGGTGGACCCGCTACGGCCCGGTCGTCGCCGCCGACGACGGCAGCCTCCCGCTGCCCTGGACCACCACGACGGCGTTCGCGCTGAACGACCCGAACGCCGCCAACCTGCGGTTCGCCGACACCTCGCTCGGTTTCGGCAAGGCGCGCGACACGGCGGGCGTCCTCGCCTCCCTCGGCCGGCACCAGGGCATGCCCTGGGTGAACACCGTCGCCGCGGACTCCTCGGGACACACCCTGTTCACCCAGTCGCAGGTGCTGCCCCGGATCACGGACGACCTGGCGGCGCGCTGCTCCACGGATCTCGGCAGGGCCACCTACCCGGCGGCGGGCCTCGCGGTCCTCGACGGCTCCCGCGGCACCTGCGCCCTCGGCCGTGACGCCGACGCGGTGCAGCCGGGGATCTTCGGTCCGGCGCGCATGCCGACGCTGAAGGACGCCCCGTACGCGGAGAACTCCAACGACAGCGCCTGGCTGGCCAATGCCGACCGGCCGCTCACCGGGTACGAGCGGATCTTCGGCACCATCGGCACCGCGCGCTCACCGCGCACCCGCGGGGCGATCGACGCCGTGGCGGCGATGGCGGAGCGCGGCTCCCTGACCGTGCGGGACCTTCAGCGGCAGCAGTTCGCGAACCGGGTGACCGTGGGCGAGCTGGCGGCCGAGGACGCGGCGCGGGCCTGCGCCGCGCTGCCCGGCGGCGTCGCCAGGAACAAGGACGGCGCGCAGGTCGACGTCTCCGCCGCGTGCCCGGTGCTCGCGGCCTGGGACCGCACCGCCGGCACCGGCAGCCGCGGAGCGCTGCTCTTCGACCGCTTCTGGCGGCGGATCGGCGCGCTGGTGCCGAACGCCCAGCGCTGGAAGGTGCCGTTCTCGGCGGCGGACCCGGCCCACACCCCGCACACGCTCAACACCGAGGCCCCGGGCTTCACCACGGCCCTCGCGGACGCGGTGACCGAACTGCGGGCGGCCGGCATCGAGCTGGACTCCCCGCTCGGGAAGCACCAGTTCGTGGTGCGGGACGGCCGGCGGCTGCCGATTCCGGGCGGTACGGAGGCCCTGGGCGTGTGGAACAAGGTGGAGCCGGTGTGGGACCCGGCGCACGGCGGCTACACGGAGGTGACGATGGGGTCCAGCCACATCCAGGCGGTGGGCTGGGACGGCAGCGGCTGTCCGGTGGCGCGCACCCTCCTGACGTACTCCCAGTCCTCGAACCCGAACTCGCCGCACTCCAGCGACCAGACCCGGTTGTTCTCCCGGGAGCGGTGGGTGACACCGCGCTTCTGCGAGAAGGACATCCTGTCCTCCCCCGCGCTCAAGGTCGTCCACGTGCACGGACGCTGAACTGTGGTCCCGTCCCCCATGGGGCGGGACCACACCACTCTCATACGGGACGTGTACGTCCCTTCCAGTACGGGTCCCGCAGCCGCCGCTTGTACAGCTTGCCGTTGGGATCGCGGGGCATCTCGGCGATGAAGTCGACGCTCTTGGGCCGCTTGTACCCGGCGAGCCGCCCGGCGCAGTGGTCGAGGAGGGCGGCGGCCAGCTCGGGGCCGGGCTCGTGCCCCGGGGCCGGTTCCACCACGGCCTTGACCTCCTCGCCCCAGTCGTCGTGCGGGATGCCGAAGACGGCGGCGTCGGCGACGGCGGGATGGGCGAGCAGGGCGGACTCGATCTCGGCCGGGTAGATGTTCACCCCGCCGGAGATGATCATGTCGATCTTGCGGTCGCGGAGGAAGAGGTAGCCGTCCTCGTCCAGGTGGCCGAGGTCGCCGACGGTGAAGAAGTCGCCGATGCGGTTCTTCCTCGTCTTGGCGTCGTCCTTGTGGTACGAGAAGCCGCCGGTGTTCATCTTCAGGTAGACGGTGCCGAGTTCGCCGGGCGGCAGCCGCCTGCCGTCCTCGTCGAAGATCGCGAGTTCGCTGATGGGCCAGGCCTTGCCGACGGTGCCGGGTTTCTTCAGCCAGTCCTCGGCGGTGGCGAAGGCCCCGCCGCCCTCGCTGGCGGCGTAGTACTCCTCCACGCAGTGGCCCCACCAGTCGATCATCGCGCGTTTCACGTGGTCGGGGCAGGGCGCCGCGCCGTGGATGGCGTGCCGCAGGGACGAGACGTCGTAGCGGGCCCTGATGTCGTCCGGGAGGGCCAGCAGCCGGTGGAACTGGGTCGGGACCATATGGGTGTGGGTGCACCGGTGGGCGTCGATCAGGCGCAGCATCTCCTCGGGCGTCCACTTGTCCATCAGCACCAGGCGGTGCCCGATGTGGAGGGAGGCGCCCGCGAACTGGAGCACGGCGGTGTGGTACAGCGGTGAGCAGACGAGGTGCACGTTGTCGTCGTACGGCTTGATACCGAAGATGCCGAGGAAGCCGCCGAGGTAGGCCTCCTCGGGGCGCTTGCCGGGCAGCGGCCGGCGGATGCCGCGGGGGCGGCCGGTCGTGCCCGAGGTGTAGTTCATGACCCAGCCCAGCTCCCGGTCCTCGGGCGCCGACCCGGGCTGCCCGTCGAGGAGTTCGGCGTACGGCCGGAAACCCGCGACCGGGCCGACGGCGTACCGGTGGCTCGCGGGCAGCCCGGCCTCGTCGGCGGCCTCGCGGGCGGGGCCGGCGAACCGCTCGTGGGCGATGAGCACCTTGGCGCCGGAGTCGGCGACGATCCAGGCGATCTCCGGGCCCACGAAGTGGTGGTTGACGGGCACGAGGTAGAGACCGGCCTGGCTGGCGGCGAGGTACGCGGTGAAGAACTCGGCGCCGTTGGGCAGGACGACGGCGAAGGCGTCCCCCCGCCGGAGGCCGGCGGCGCGCAGGCCGTGGACGAGACGGTTGGCGGCGGCGTGCAGCCGGCCGGCGGTCCACCGGGTGCCGTCCGGCTCGATCAGGACCGTACGGCCGGGGTCCCGGGCGGCCTGGGCCCAGAAACCGGCGGGGGGTGTGCTCGCGGGCGCGCTCACGACCGGCCGCTCCTTCCGGCGATGCGGTTGATGCGGTCCACGGCCTGCTCGAAGCCGCGGGTGAGGTCGTCGAAGACGGCCTGGACGCTGCGTTCGGCGGTCATCCGGCCGACGATCTGGCCGACGGGGGTGCCGAGCAGCGGTTCGACCTCGTACTTCTGGATGCGGGAGACGGCCTCGGCGACCAGCAGGCCCTGGAGGGGCATGGGCAGGGTGCCGGGGCCGGCCGGGTCGTCCCAGGCGTCGGTCCAGGCGGTGCGGAGCTGGCGGGCGGGTTTCCCGGTCAGGGCGCGGGAGCGGACGGTGTCCCCGGACCCGGCGGCGAGCAGCTTGCGAGTGAGGGCGGGCGAGTGCAGGTCCGCTTCTGTGGTGGTCAGCCATATGGAGCCCAGCCACACACCTTGGGCACCGAGTGTGAGGGCGGCTGCTACCTGCGGGCCGCTGCCGATGCCGCCCGCGGCCAGGACGGGCAGCGGGTCGACGGCCGCGACGATCTCGGGGGTGAGCACCATGGTGGCGATCTCGCCGGTGTGGCCGCCGGCCTCGTAGCCCTGGGCCACGACGATGTCGATGCCCGCCTCCTGGTGCTTGCGGGCGTGCCGGGCGCTGCCGGCGAGGGCGGCGACGAGGACGTCCCGGTCGTGGGCGCGGGTGACGACGTCGGCGGGCGGGGAGCCGAGGGCGTTGGCCAGCAGTCTGATCGGATAGTCGAAGGCGACGTCGAGCTGGGTGCGGGCGACCTGCTCCATCCAGCCGGTGATGCGCCATCCGGGGGCCTCGCCCTCGGCCAGTTCCGGCACCCCGTGGGCGGCGAGGGTGTCCCGCACGAACCGGCGGTGCTCCTCCGGGATCATCGCCTCGACGTCGGCCTCGCTGACGCCCTCGACCTTCTTGGCGGGCATGACCACGTCGAGCCCGTAGGGCCGGCCGCCGGCGTGTGCGTCGAGCCAGTCGAGGTCGCGCTTGAGGTCGTCGGGGGCGGTGTAGCGGACCGCGCCGAGCACGCCGAAGCCGCCGGCCCGGCTGATGGCCGCGGCGACGGCGGGGAACGGCGTGAAGCCGAAGACGGCGTGCTCGATTCCCAGTGTCCTGCTCAGCTCCGTCTGCATGGGCGCAGGATGCCGCAGCCGACCGGACGACGGAAGAGGCTTTCTGATGGTCCGTCAGTTTTTTCGCGAGGCCACGCGCCCCGTTGACACACTCCCCTCCTGACAGGAAAGTTTCACGGTGCAGGGCAAGCCCCGAAAGATACTTTCAGAGGGAGGCCGCACCATGACGGACCAAGTGGCAGGCGGACGAGCGAGCGGACCGACCCGCCGCCGGCTCGTGGCGGGCTCCCTGGCCGCGGGCGGCGCCCTGGCCCTCGGCGCGCTCCCGGCGGGCCCGGCCGCCGCCGCGCCCGCCGCGGCACCCGCCTCCGCCCGCCGTCCCACCCTGCGCCACGGCTCGCCCGAACGCGCCGGGCTGCTCCCCGCGCACCTGCGCCAACTCGTCACCGACGCCGAAACGTTTCTCGGCCCCTCCCCCAAGCACCCCTGGTACGCGGGCGCCGTCCTGCTCGCCGGGCGCGGCGGCACCGTGGCCCTGCACGAGCCGATCGGCACGGCGGTGCGTTACGCCGGATACGACGAGAAGACCGACACCGGTGTCGAACTGCCGCCCGAACGGCAGTGTCCGATGACCCGCGACACCGTGTTCGACCTGGCGTCCGTCTCCAAGCTGTTCACCTCGATCCTGGCCGTCCAGCAGATCGAGCGGGGCGCGCTGGCCCTGGAGGGCACCGTCGCCTCGTACCTCCCGGACTTCGGCCGCGCGGGCAAGCAGGACGTGACCGTCCGTCAGCTCCTTACCCACACCTCCGGTTTCCGCTCCTGGATCCCGCTGTACAGCGCGCCGACGTACGAGGAGAAACTCCGGCTCGTCTTCGACGAGGCACCCGTGAGCCCGCCGGGCAGCGCCTACCTCTACTCGGACCTGAACCTGATCTCCCTTCAGCTCGTCCTGGAGAAGATCACCGGCCGCGCCCTGGACACGCTGCTGCGCGACGAGATCACCGGTCCGCTCGGCATGGACAGCACCCGCTACAACCCGCCCGCCTCGTGGAAGCCGCGGATCGCGGCCACCGAGGACGCGCGCAGGCCCTGGTCCGGGCTGGACAGGGGGCTGGTGTGGGGCGAGGTGCACGACGAGAACGCGTACAGCCTGGGCGGTGTGGCCGGTCACGCGGGCGTCTTCGCGAGCGCGTGGGACCTCGCGGTGCTCGGCCGCACGCTGCTCAACGGCGGCTGCTACGGCCGGGCGCGCATCCTGCGGCCGGAGTCGGTGGAGCTGATGTTCACCGACTTCAACACGGCCTTCCCCGGCGACGAGCACGGGCTCGGCTTCGAGCTGTACCAGCACTGGTACATGGGGGCGCTGGCCACCCCGCGCACCGCCGGCCACACCGGCTTCACCGGCACCTCCCTGGTGCTCGACCCCACGACCGACTCGTTCCTGATCGTCCTCGGCAACTCCGTGCACCCGGTGCGCACCTGGCGGTCCGGTTCCGCCCCGCGGGTCGCCGCCGGCAACCGGCTCGCCCGGGCGGTACCGGTCCGCCCGGCGCGCGGCCGTACGGCCTGGTTCTCGGGCATGGCGAACGCCACGGCCGCGACGCTCACGCTCCCGGCGCTGGACACCTCCGCCGGCCCGGCGCGGCTG
Organism: Streptomyces tricolor; assembly: GCF_002155905.1. Lineage (GTDB taxonomy): Bacteria > Actinomycetota > Actinomycetes > Streptomycetales > Streptomycetaceae > Streptomyces > Streptomyces tricolor. The sequence goes on from NZ_MUMF01000323.1 coordinate 21,944, forward strand.
CGCTGCGCCCTGTGGTGGGACACCGAGCCCCGCTCCGACGCGGTGGCCCTGGAGTCCTCCGCGGACGGCGGCACCACCTGGCAGCCGGTCCCGTTCACCACCGCCCGCCACGGCGAGGACGCCGAGGACCACCCCGCGGGCGCGGTCACCGGCTGGTCGGGCCGCGTGTGGCACCGGGTGACCGCGGCGCTGCCGGCCGCCCCACGGCTCGCCCTGCGCTGGCGGTACACCACCGACCGGCTGTACGTCGGCCGGGGCGCGTACGTCGACGCGCTGCGCGTCGAGGCGGGCGGGGCGGTGCTGTTCGACGGGGCCCGCCCGGCGGACGCGGCACGGATCACTGCGGTGGGCTGGCAGGGTTCGGCCGACTGACGCGGAGCGGGAGCGGGGGTCAGGGCCGCTCCAGCACCGCCATCGCCGCGTTGTGCCCCGGAACCCCGCTCACTCCGCCGCCGCGCACCGCGCCCGCCCCGCACAGCAGGACGTTGGCGTGCCGCGTCTCCACACCCCAGCGGCCGCTGCCGTCCTGGGCGTACGGCCAGGACAGGGCCCGATGGAAGATGTTGCCGCCGGGCAGCCGCAGGTCCCGTTCCAGGTCGAGCGGGGTCTTGGCCTCGATGCAGGGGCGGCCGTCGGCGTCGCGGGCCAGGCAGTCGGCGAGGGGTTCGGCGAGGTGGGCGTCGAGCTGGGCGAGGGTGGACTCCAGCAGCTCCTCCCGTACGGCGTCGTTGTCCCGGTCGAAGAGCCGGGCCGGGGTATGCAGGCCGAACAGGGTGAGTGTCTGGTAGCCGCGCTCGGCGAGGTCGGCGCCGAGGATGGTGGGGTCGGTCAGGGAGTGGCAGTAGATCTCCGACGGCGGTGCGGCGGGGAGTTCGCCGGCGGCGGCCTGGGCGTGCGCGGTGGCCAGTTGCCGGTAGCCCTCGGCGATGTGGAAGGTGCCGGCGAACGCCTCCCGCGGGTCGGCGTCGGGGTCGCGCAGCCGGGGCAGCCGGGTCAGCAGCATGTTGACCTTGAGCTGGGCGCCCTCGGCGGGTTCGGGCGCCGGATCGCCGGTGAGGACGGCCAGTTCGGCCGGGGAGGCGTTCACCAGGACGTGCCGGGCGGCGGCGACGCCCTCGCCGCCGGCCGTGCGGTAGGCGACCTCGGCGGTGCGCCCGTCGGTGTCGATCCGGACGACCTCGTGTCCGGTGGCGATGCGCGCCCCCGCCGAACGGGCCGCCGCCGCCAGCGCGTCGGTGAGCGCGCCCATGCCGCCGACGGGCACGTCCCAGGCACCGGTTCCGCCGCCGATGACGTGGTACAGGAAGCAGCGGTTCTGGTCGAGGGAGGGGTCGTGGGCGTCGGCGAAGGTGCCGATGAGCGCGTCGGTGAGGACGACCCCCCGCACCAGGTCGTCGGCGAAGGTCCGCTCGACGGCCACGCCGAGCGGTTCCTCGAACAGGGTCCGCCAGGCGGTCTCGTCGTCGATGCGGCGGCGCAGTGCGTCGCGGGTGGGCAGGGGTTCGGTGAGGGTCGGGAAGACGCGCTGGGCGACGCGCCCCGTCATGCCGTAGAAGCGCTGCCACGCCCGGTACTCGCGGTCACCGCCGGTGAGCCGGGCGAACGCCTCCCGGGTGCGCTGCTCGCCCCCGCCGACGAGCAGACCGGTGGGCCGTCCCGCCCGCTCCACCGGGGTGTACGAGGAGATGGTGCGGGCGCGGACGCGGAAGTCCAGGCCGAGGTCGCGCACGATCTTCCGCGGCAGCAGGCTGACCAGGTAGGAGTAGCGCGACAGCCGGGCGTCGACCCCGGCGAACGGGCGGGTGGAGACGGCCGCGCCGCCGGTGTGGTCCAGCCGTTCCAGCACCAGCACGGAGCGGCCGGCCCGGGCCAGGTAGGCGGCGGCGACCAGGCCGTTGTGGCCACCACCGACGATGACGGTGTCGTACGCGCGGGTGGTCTCGTTCGCGGACATGGTTCTTCGTAGCACGCGGTGATCCACGACGGCCAGAGGCGGATCCGGCCCGGATCACGGCCCCAGCTTCTCCGGCGCCGGGCGGGCGTGCGGGCCGAGCCGCGCCATGGCACGCAGGATGTGCTGCGGCGGCAGCTGCCAGCGCAGCCGTGCGGGGATCCGGCGGAGCAGGGCACCGGTGGTCCGCAGCCGGCGGGTGACGGCGGCGGGGGCGGGGGCCGGTCTGCCGTACAGCTCGTGGGCGTACGGCGGCAGCGCGGCGTAGGCCAGCAGCGCCACCCGCCGCCACAGCAGTTCCCGGGCCGGGACGAGGAGGGGGTGCGTGGGCGGGCGGAGCAGGAAGTCGTCCACCGCGCGCGCCTCGGGCCCGGCGGCCAGCCGCGGCCGGACCGCCTCGAAGTACGCGGCCAGCTCCGCCCGGCCGGCCGGTACGGTCTCCGGGTCGAGTCCCACCAGCCGGGCGCCGACGCGCTGTTCGGCGATGTACCGGTCCGCCTGGGCGTCGGTGAGCGGGACGCCGGAGCGGCGCAGGACGTGCAGATAGGAGTCGATCTCCGCGCAGTGCACCCACCGCAGCAGCTCCGGTTCGTCGACGCCGTAGCGCTCACCGGTGTCCGGGTCGGTCACGGTGAGCATGCTGTGGATCTTCCGCACCCGGGCGCCGGCCCGCTCGGCGGCCTCGGTGGTGCCGTAGGTCGTCGTCCCGACGAAGTGCGCGGTGCGCATCAGCCGGCCCCAGGCGTCGCGCCGGAAGTCGGAGTTCTGCATGACGCCCCGGACCGCGCGCGGGTGCAGGGCCTGGAGGTAGAGGGCGCGGACGCCGGCGACCCACATCATGGGGTCGCCGTGCAGCTGCCAGGTCACGGATGCGGGGGTGAACAGTCCGGGGTCGGCCATACCCGTCACTGCCCCGCCCGCACGGAGTTCATTCGCTCGGACGTGCGAGGAACGGTCGTCCGGCGGGTGTGGCTCGGCGTTCGCGTCGGCGTTCCCCGGGGACGGCGTGCGGGTGTGCGGTTCTCGTCGGACACTGGAGGGAAGCGGTGGCTGCCGGTCCGCGGGAGCAGGGTGCGATGGCCATGAACCACGGCACGACGGAGTCTTCCGGCGCGACGGACGTCTTCGACACGGGTTCGGTGTTCGGCGCGCCGTGCTGGGTGAGCCTGACCAGCCGTGACCTGGACGCGACCCAGGAGTTCTACGGGGCTGTGCTGGGCTGGCGGTTCCGCAGGGCGAGACTGGGCGAGCACTTCCGGACCGCGCTCGCGGACGGCATCCCGGTCGCGGGGATCGCGGCGATGGCCGCCGTGGGGCAGCTGGCGGCGGCCTGGACGCCGTACTTCGCGGTGACCGACGCGGACGAGGCGGCGTCCCGCACCCGGGAGCGCGGCGGCACCGTGGCGGTCGGGCCTATCTCGTTCCCGCCCGGCAGGGCGGCGCTGCTCGCCGACCGCGACGGCGCCGCGTTCGGGGTGTGGCAGGGCAAGCTCGTCACCGAGTGGGAGGCGTGGCGACACGCGGCACCGACGTTCATCACCCTGCACACCCGCGACGCCTTCGACGCCGCGATCTTCTACGGCGAGATCCTGGAGTGGGCCTCGGGCCGCCCCGGCTGCTGTGAGGTCGAGTACGCGGAGGAGGAGGTGCTGCTGCGCAGCCGGGACGCCATCGTGGCCCGCATCGAGTCGGGGGCGGTGGAGGAGCCGCCCGACCCCTCGGTCCGGGCGCACTGGCAGGTCCATTTCACCGTGAAGGACGTGGAGTCCTGCGCCCGGGCGTCGGAGCGGCACGGCGGCAGCGTCCTGCAGGAGGGCGAGGACGAGGCCGTGCTGCGCGACCCCGACGGCGCCCAGTTCACCGTGACCTCGCGCCGGGCCGACTGACCCGGAACCCGACCCGGCCACGCACACAGTGGAGGAGCCGAACGATGACGACGGCCAAGGACATCATGAGCCCCGGGGCGCAGTGGATCCCCGCCGGCGAGACGCTGGACCGCGCCGCGCAGATGATGCGGGACCACCGGGTGGGGGCGCTGCCGGTCAGCGACCCGAACCACGACGACCGGATGTGCGGCATCATCACCGACCGTGACATCGTCGTGAAGTGCATCGCCGCGGGTCACGACCCCGCGCGTGTCCGGTGCGGGGACCTGTGCGAGGGCACACCGCGCTGGATCGACGCCGGTTCCGACGTCTCCGACGTGCTGCGGGAGATGGAGGGGCACCAGATCAAGCGGCTTCCGGTGATCGAGAACAAGCGCATGATCGGCATGATCAGCGAGGCGGACGTCGCGCGTCACCTCACCGACGACCAGCTCGCCGAGTTCGTGCAGCGGGTGTACGCGGGCTGATCCCCCGCCAGGGGTGGCATGCGATGGCGTACGTCGCCGTGAGCGCGCTGAGCCATCCGGGACTGATCCGCGAGCGCAACGAGGACAGCCTGGTCGCCGGGCCGTGGACGCTGTGCGCCACCGTGACGGAGAACCCGCAGACACTGGTGTTCCCGCTGGGTACGCCACTCGTCGTCGCGGTCGCCGACGGGCTCGGCGGCCAGCCGGGGGGCGAGGTGGCCAGCGCCCTCGTGGTACGGCGGCTCGCCGCGGCAGGGGCCGGGCTGGCCACCGAGGAGGATGTCCGCGAGGCGGTGCACGCCTGCAACCGCCAGGTGTACGCGTCCGCGCGCGCGGCCGGCGACGCGCTGGCCACGATGGGGACGACCGTCGCGGGCGCCGTCCTGCTGCCCGGGTCGCTGCTGGCGTTCAACGTGGGCGACAGCCGGGTCTTCGCCGCACCCCGCGACGGGGTGCTCCAGCTCAGCGTGGACGACAATCCGCCGCCGCGGCCCGGGCAGCGCACCACGTCCGTCGTGACCCAGTGCCTCGGCGGCACGCCGGTCTACCGCGCCGTCGCACCCCATGTGACGGCCGTGTCCCTCGCCGTCGGCGACCGGTACCTGATCTGCACCGACGGCCTCACCGACCCGCTGCCCAACGACGTCCTCGACGGCGTGCTGCGGGAGTACGACGACGGACGGGCCGCCTTCGAACTGTGGAAGGCCGCCATCGCGGCCGGCGGGCCGGACAACATCACGCTGGCCGTGGTGCGCGTCGCCGACCGCTGACCGCCGACCGCCGCGGGGTCATGTGGGGAAGCCGTACCGTCCGCGCAGGCGGACGAAGGACGCGGGCGTGACCAGCCGCCGGCGCTCCAGCCCCGTGGGGGTGCGCGCGAAGCACACGACCTGCTCCCGGCCGCCCGGCCCGATCGGCTGGACGAGCCGGCCGCCGAGCCGCAGTTGCTCCACGAGCGGGGCGGGGACGTCGGGGAACGCGGCGGACACGAGGATCGCGTCGTACGGAGCGCGCTCCGGCACTCCGCCGCTGCCGTCCCCGACGCGCAGTTCGACATTGCGCACGCCCTGCCGGGCGAGGTTGCGCCGGGCCCGGTGCGCGAGGTCGGGCACCCGCTCCACGGTCACGACCCCGGCGGCCAGCCGGGCCAGCAGGGCGGTCTGGAAGCCGAGTCCGGTGCCGATCTCCAGCACGTGTTCGGTCCCGCCCAGGCCGAGGCTGTCGATCATCATGGCCGAGAGGGAGGGCTGTGTGGTCACCTGCCCGTGCCCGATCGGGACGGGCACGTCGTGGTAGGCGTCCGCGCGGGCGTCCGGGGGCACGAACCCCTCCCGGGGCGTCGCGCGTACGGCGTCGAGCAGACGCTCGTCACCGATCCCGGCCGCCCGAACGGCCCGCACGAGATCCTCGCCCGTGGGCACCATCGTCCGTCGGCTCCTCCTGACCTCAGTGTGCCGCTTCCGGCCGGGGCCTGCCCACGTCGCCGTGCCGGACCACGAGGCCTGCCGGAGGCCCCTCTCTCAGGCCGCCGCGGCCTCGGCGGCGATCCGGTCGAACTGGGCGCCCATCGCCTCGGCGAGCGCCTTGGCGGCGGAGAGCGGCCGGACCATGACGGTGAAGTCATCGATCTTCCCCTCCTCGTCGAAGTGGAGGAAGTCGCAGCCCTGGATCCGCCGCCCGTCCACGGTGGCGGTGAAGACGAAGGCGTGGTCGCGGCCGTCCGGGTTCGCGATCTCGCGGACGTAGGTGAAGTCCTCGAAGACCCGCATCACTGCGCGCAGGATGGCGGCGGTGATCGCCTTGCCCGGGTACGGCTTGAAGGCGATGGGGCTGGTGAAGACGACGTTCTCGGCGAGGAGCGCCTCGATGGCGGCCTCGTCACGGTTCTCGACGGCCTTGCGGAACGGATGCACGGCATCCCCCTGTACTCAACTAATTGATTAGGTGCGTCGGAGGTTAGGTTCGCGCCGTGCCGGTTGTCCACCCCCTCCGGGCAAGGACGAAGGAGTAGTCAATGAGATGAGTAATCAACGACGCGATAACCTGCTTCCATGGCACTGCGCAACGCTGTGATGGCCGCGCTCCTGGAAGGGGAGGCGTCCGGCTACGACCTGGCCAAAGGCTTCGACGCCTCCGTCGCGAACTTCTGGATGGCCACCCCCCAGCAGCTCTACCGGGAGCTCGAACGCATGGAGCGCGAGGGGCTCATCGCCGCACGGGTCGTCGAGCAGGAGCGCCGGCCGAACAAGCGCCTCTTCTCGCTCACCGAAGCCGGCCTGGACGCCGTGCGCGCCTACGTCGCCGAACCGCCGGGCAGGCCGACGACCGTCCGCGACGAACTCCTGGTCAAGGTGCAGTGCGCGGACATCGGCGACATCGAGGCCGTCCGCGCGGCGATCACCGAGCGCATGGAGTGGGCCGCCGCCAAGCTCGCCAGGTACGAGCGGCTCAAGGAGCGCCTCCTGAGCGGGCGCACGGAGGACGAGTACTGCGCTCAGGCGGAACGGATCGGGCCGTACCTGACCCTGCTGCGCGGCATGGCGTTCGAGCGGGAGAACCTCCGGTGGGGCGAGACCGCGCTGCGCATCCTCGAACGGCGCGCGACCGCTGCCCGCGATCAGGAACACGCCGCATCACCGACGTGACCCTCCGGCGACCGCCCCCGTACCGACGCACCGAACAGACGGCCGCACCACGGGGCTGCGTGGCCGGGCCGGCCGCCTCGCCGGCATCCGACCCGCCACCACCCCGGCCTGCTGAACGCCGACCTCGCCGTCCGGGGCCGTCTCGCCGGCCGGGTCCGCGCCGAACAGCTCGGCCCTGCGCTCGCCCCGCGACCGGACCCGGCAACGGTGGCGGCGGGCGTCGACGACCCGCTGCGGCCCCGGTCCGACGCCGACGAGGTGGCCGGCCACTTGGAGGCGATGTTCGCCGCGCTCACCGCCCAGGGGACCCGGCTCGCCACCCTCACCTTCCCCGACGTCACCCCCATCACCCCCCTGGCCCGGCC
>NZ_MUMF01000324.1 GCF_002155905.1 Streptomyces tricolor
CCCCCGCTCACTGCCCGCCCCCCGTCTCCACGTCCTCCACATCGACGTCCACGGCCACCGCATCCGGCACGATCCCGCACACCGGGGGAAAGACCATCCCGTCCTCACCGTCCGCGCAGTCCAACGCCACCCCGCACGGCACCCCCACCGCCGGCACCACCGCATCCAGCAACCGCGCGCCAAGCACCCTCTGGTACCGCCACTCACGAGACGCCTCACCCCGCGCCATCGCGTAACGGGCCAGCGCCTGCTCGTCCGAGAAGGCATAGAGCCAGCGGACATCACCGAAGTCCCCCGCCAACGGCGCACCGTCCTCGTCCAACGGCACCAGCACCGGCCTACGGCGGAACTCACCCAACAGCACCGCGAACTCCCGGCGCCGGCGCCCGGCCCCGTCGGAGGGGGACTCCTGCTGGTCGGCTATGGCCAAGTCCGCGTAGTCGTACAGCCGTGACCTGCGTGTATGCCCCGCCGAGGCGGCATCTCCCCCGTGTTCAGCCATGTCCGGGATCATCACACCGCACTGTTGCGGTGTGCAAAAGGGATACACGGCCGAGCGCTCAAGTTCGGCCGTCCCCGCACACGACAGCGCCCGGGCCGAAGCCCGGGCGCTGGGTGGTGCCGTGCGGGTCAGGTCACGGCATGGCGTCCACGTGGGGGCCCACCACGTTCGACCACGCGTTCCCGGACGTCGCGTCCCAGTTCGTGGACCAGGTCATCGCGCCCCGCAGGTCGGGGTAGGTCCTGGACGGCTTGAAGGTGCCGCAGCCGGTGCCCTTCGTCAGGCAGTCCAGGGCGTTGTTGACCACGGTGGGGGAGACGTAGCCGCCGCCCGCGGCCCGGGTGGAGGCGGGCAGGCCCAGGCCGACCTGGGACGGGGACAGGCCGCCCTCCAGCTGGATGCAGGCGAGGGCGGTGAGGAAGTCGACCGTGCCCTGGCTGTAGACCTTGCCGTCGCAGCCCAGCATGGAACCGCTGTTGTAGTACTGCATGTTGACGACCGTGAGGATGTCCTTGATGTTCAGGGCCGTCTGGAAGTAGCCGTTCGACGTCGACTGCATGTCGATCGTCTGCGGGGCCATCGTGATGATCAGGGACGGGCCCGCCTTCGCCGACAGCGCGCGCAGCGCCTGGGTCATGTACGTCGCGTTCAGGCCGTTCTCCAGGTCGATGTCGACGCCGTCGAAGCCGTACGTCTGCATCAGCGAGTAGACGGAGTTCGCGAAGTTGGCGGCCGAGGCGGCGTCGTTCACCGACACCGTGCCCTTCTCACCGCCGACCGAGATGATGACCTTCTTGCCGGCCGCCTGCTTGGCCTTGACGTCCGCCTTGAACTGGTCGACCGTATAGCCGCCCAGACCGGCCGAGTCCAGGGTGAAGGACACCGCTCCCGGGGTCGACGTCGCGTCGGCGAAGGCCACCGCGATGATGTCGTAGGCCGACGGGACGTCGGAGAGCTTCTGGACCGTCGCGCCGTTGTTGAAGTTCTGCCAGTAGCCGGTCACCGCGTGCTTGGGGAGCGTCCCGCCGCCTCCGCCGCCGGAACCGGAGGACGTCGTGCCGGTCACCGTCGCCGACTTCGCCGACTCGCCCGCCGCGTTCGTCGCCGTCACCTGGAAGGTGTACGACGTCGCGGCGGAAAGGCCGGTCACCGTCGCCGACGTGCCCGTCACCGCCGTGATCTTCGTGCCGTTCCGGTAGACGTTGTAGCCCGTCGCGCCCGAGACCGCGGACCAGGACAGCGAGACCGAGGAGGAGGTCGTACCGGTGACGGAGAGGCCGGCCGGGGCCGCCGGGACCGTGGGGGCCGGGTCGCCGCCTCCGCCGCCGTCGGGGCCGAGGACCGAGACGTCGTCGGCGTAGTAGGCCGCCTGGCCGTACCAGCCGTGGGTGTAGACCGTGACCGAGGTCGTCGAGGCGCCGGTGGTGAACGTCGTCGACAGCTGCTTCCAGGACGAGCTGTCGGGGGTCCAGGTCGAGACGTCCGTCGTGCCCGTGCCCGTGACGCCCAGGTACGCGTAGCCGCCCTGCACCCACGCGCCCAGCGTGTACGTCGAGTTGGGCTTGACCGCCACCGACTGGCTGCACTTGGCGTTGTCCTGGCCGGACGGGGTCGCCTTCAGGGCCGTGGCGCCCCCGTGCACCGGGGACGAGACCGTCGTGCCGCTGCCGGCCGTACAGGTCCAGCCGGTCAGGCCGGACTCGAAGCCGGCGTTCCTGACGTTGTTGACGTCCGCCGCTGCGGCCGGGCCGGCCGCGGCGAGGCCCGCGACGGAGAGGGCCAGGGCGGTGGCGGCGGACCATGCCGCGAGCCGCCGTCTGCGGGGTCTGGGTATGCCTGGTGCGCGGTCCACGGGAGCCTCCGGTGGGGAGTCGGCGTGCGGGGAGAGCGAGGAGAGGGAAGGAGACGGAAGGAGGGAAGGGCTTGGCCCCATAAGTTGGTCCAGACCAATCGGCGGTGTCAAGAGGTTCAGAACAGAACCGTCTTCCGTCGGCTGCTCAACCTGTCCGGGTTTGGCGGGACTTGCTCCGGGAGAGTTCCACACCGGCTTCACCAACGCTGTTCTCCGGCCATACGGCCGTGGATACAGTGCTCGGGTAGTCACGCAATGAAGTCGTCCTGGCGCATTGGAGTTACACCGGTGGGCCGACGGGTGTGAAGAGCGGGGAGCTGCGCGTGCCAACTGCCATTGCCGTGACCAGTGCCGACATGGCACTGCCGGCGCAGGACGAACGGACCATGCCCGCCGTCGTCCTGGTCGGCCTCGACCGCAAGCCGCTGGACCAGGCCCTCACCGAACTCCACACCCTGACCGAGCAGTACGGCCACGTGGTCGTCGTCTGCTCCCAGGCCACCCCGGAACCGGTCGTACGGCGGCTGTACACCCTGCGCTCGCTGCTGGAGAGCGACCGCATCGCCCTGTTCCGGCCCGCCCTGCCCCCGCTGGGCGTCGCCGTCCTCGCCCGGCAGCTGCGCCAGCTCGCCTCCTGCGACCTGAGCCCGGGCGTGCTGGCCTGCGCCGGACGGCTGCTCACCCACTACATCCACGCCGGTGCCGTCCTCGGCTCCGTCGCCAGGCTGGACCGGGTCCCGGTCGGACTGAAGGCGCACGCCAGGTCCTGGGTGCCGGGCAGCCAGTTCGCCGTCCTCGCCCACCCCGAGCCCCAGCTCGTCAAGGTCGCCCCCGGCGCCACGCTCAAGGGGCCCGAGTTCAGCACCTGGCTGCTGGTCGCCAAGGGGCAGCTGCCGAGCGAGTGGGCGGGCGGCCTCGGCACCCGGTGGGGGGTGCACGGCCTGCGCGAGACCCCGCTGCCCGCCGAGTCCCCGGTGTGGTGGGGGACCGGCCGCATGGTCGAGTTCTGCGGCTACCTCGCCGACCTGTCCGTCCTCTACCAACTGGTCGCCTCCGTACGCCGGGCCAGCTGCCACTGGTGCGGCATCGACGTCATCGGCGACCGCTGCGTCTTCTGCTCCGCCGGCCCGCCCGGGTACGACCCGCCGGCCCCCCGCGCCCTGGAGCCGCGAACGCCCGCCTGACCCGCGCGATCCCGACCCGTCCCGCTCGACCGATTCCCCCAATGAGGTTGCACGGTCCATGAACTCCCGTCAGCGCCGCGGCGTGATACTCCTGATCCTGTCGGCCCTGTGCGCGCTGGGCGCGTTCGCCGGCGTGCTCTCCGTCATCCACGACGTGAACTCCAAGGTCGGGCCCGAGGTCGCCGCCTACCGGGTCAAGTCCGAGGTGAAGCCGTACACCGCGCTGGACACGGACCAGTTCGAGAAGGTCGAGATGCCGAAGCGGTGGCTGTCCGACAACGCCGTCACCGACCTGCGGCAGATCCGCGGCAAGATCGCCGTCACCACCCTGCGCACCGGCTCCCTGCTCCAGACCGACATGATCGTGGACCGGCCCGCCCTCCAGCCCGGCCAGCAGGAGGTCGCCATCATGATCGACGCGGCCACCGGGGTCGCCGGCAAGATCACTCCCGGCTCGCGCGTCAACGTGTACGCCACGTTCGAGGGAGAGAAGGAGGGCGACCCCGACCAGTCGAAGATCATCATCACCGACGCCCGGGTCCTCGACGTCGGCCGGATCACCGCCCTCGACCCCGACCGCGACCGGAACCGGCAGGCCGGCGAAGCCGTCCCCATCACCTTCGCGCTGTCCGCCCTCGACGCCCAGCGCATCACCTACGCCGAGTCCTTCGCCCAGCGCGTCCGGCTCGCGCTCGTGGCCCCCGGCAGCGAGACCAGCGTCCCCGACAAGGACCGCACCTACGAACTCGCGACGGACAAGTGAGAGGCGGCCATGCCCACCAGGATCCTCCCGGCCGGCGCGGACCCGGACGCCGTCCGCTCCCTCACCACCCTGCTCAGCCAGCTCCCCGACGCCGAGCCGCAGCCCCCGGTCACCGACTCCACCCAGCTGGTCGACACCCTCGCCCGGCTCGCCGCCGAGTCGGTGGACGAACTCCCGGAAGTGGTCGTCGTCCACGAGCGGATCGGCCCGGTCCCGGCCCTGGAGCTGATCCGCGAGGTCGCCCTGCGCTTCCCCGCCGTCGGCGTCATCCTCGTCACCACCGACGCGAGCCCCGGCCTGTTCGCCGCCGCCATGGACTCCGGCGCCCGCGGCCTGGTCGCGCTCCCGCTGTCGTACGAGGACCTCGCCAGCCGCGTCCAGGCCGTCGCCCAGTGGTCCACGGGGGTACGACGGCACCTCGGGCACGGCGGCGAGCAGGCTGCCGGGGCCGGCGGCACCGTCGTCACGGTCAGCGGCGCCAAGGGAGGCGTGGGCGCGACCCTGACCGCCGTCCAGCTGGCCCTCGCCGCCCAGGCCTCCGGCCGCGCCACCGCCCTGGTCGACCTCGACCTGCAGACCGGCGACATCGCCTCCTACCTGGACATCCAGTTCCGCCGGTCGGTGGCCGACCTGGCCGCCATCACCGACATCTCGCCCCGCGTCCTCGCCGACGCCGTCTTCCGCCACGACACCGGGCTCGCCCTGCTCCTCGCGCCCGGCGAGGGCGAACGCGGCGAGGAGGTCACCGACCGCGCCGTCCGCCAGCTGATCAGCGCCCTGCGCTCCCGCTACGAGGTCGTCGTCATCGACTGCGGCGCCCAGCTCGGCGGGGCCGGCGCGGCGGCCGTCGAGACGGCCGACACCGCGCTGCTGGTCACCACCCCGGACGTCATCGCCGTACGCGCCGCCAAACGGACCGTACGGATGTGGGACCGGCTGCAGATCCGCAAGGCCGAGGAGACCACGGTCGTCGTCAACCGGCACACGCGGAGCACCGAGATCCAGCCCGCGCTGGTGCAGCGCATCACCGGCACCGCGCTGGCGCGTACCGCCGTACCCGCCAGCTTCAAGGAGCTGCAGGGCGTCGTGGACGCCGGGCGGCTGCACGAGCTGGACAGCCGGTCCACGGTCAAGCAGGCGCTGTGGGCGCTCGCCGGGGAGCTGGGGCTGGCCAAGGCGGGGGAGGCGGCCTCCCACCGCGGGACCGGCCGGGCCGCCGGGAGCTTCCGGCGGCGGAAGGAGTGAGCCGTGCCATGAGAAGGCCGGGCGGGGACCGGGGACAGGTCAGCGTCGAGCTGCTCGGCATGACGCCGCTGATCGTCCTGACACTGGTGCTGATGTGGCAGGCCGTGCTCACGGGGTACGCCTTCACGCTCGCGGGGAACGCCGCGGACGAGGGCGTGCGGGCGGGCACGGCGGCACCGCGGGGGGAGCGGTTCGCGGCGTGCGAGCGGGCGGCGCTCGAGCATCTGTCGGGCGCGTGGCGCGCGGGCGCCGGCGTGGAGCACTGCGGCGGTACCGGCTATGTCACGGCCGACGTGGCCGTCAAGGTCCCCGTCCTCTTCCCCGGCCTGATCGACTTCCCCGTCACCGTGCACGGCCACGCGGGGGCCGTGGAGGAGGCGAAGCGCTGAGATGCCGTACCGGAGGAGACGCGACCTGGGCCAGGTCGCCATCGAGTACCTGGGGTTCATCCCCGTCCTGCTGATCGTCGGCCTGGCCGGCATCCAGCTCGGCGCCGTCGCCTACGCCGCCGAACAGGCCGGTACGGCGGCCCGGGCGGGCGCGCGGGCGGCGTCGCTGGGGCAGTCCTACAGCCAGGCGTGCGCGGACGCGGTGAGCGGCGGTCTCCAGGTGTCCTGCGCGTCCGCCGGCGGGGGCGACGCGGTGACCGTCACCGCGACCGTCCACATCCCCACCATCGTGTGGGACCTCGGCGACGCCACCAAGTCCGCCACCATGCCGCTCGACCACCAGGGGAGCCGACCATGAGCCTGCGGGCACGCATCAGCACTCCGGAGGAGCACGGCAGCCGGGGCGAGGACGGGCACCTGGTCGCCTCCTACCGGGCCAAGCTGCTGGAGGAGATCGACCTCGCGGAGATGAGTTCGCTCGCCGCCGCCGAGCGCCGGGCCCGGCTGGAACGGGTGCTCGGGCACATCATCAGCCGCGAGGGCCCCGTCCTGTCGACCGTCGAACGGTCCCAGCTCATCCGCCGGGTGGTGGACGAGGCGCTGGGCCTCGGCATCCTGGAACCGCTGCTGGAGGACCCGTCGATCACCGAGATCATGGTGAACGGCCCGGACGCGATCTTCGTGGAGCGCGGCGGACGCGTCGAACAGCTGCCCCTCAGGTTCGTCTCCGCCGACCAGCTGATGCAGACCATCGAACGGATCGTGTCGACGGTCAACCGCCGCGTGGACGAGTCCAACCCGATGGTCGACGCCCGCCTGCCCTCCGGCGAACGCGTCAACGTCATCATCCCGCCGCTCTCCCTGACCGGCCCGATCCTCACCATCCGCCGCTTCCCGCGCTCCTTCACCCTCCAGGAGCTGATCGGCTTCGGCTCGCTCGACGAGCACATGGTGTACCTGCTGGCCGGCCTGGTGCAGGCCAAGTTCAACATCATCGTCTCCGGCGCGACCGGCACCGGGAAGACCACCCTGCTGAACGCCCTGTCCGGGCTGATCCCGCCGCACGAGCGCATCATCACCATCGAGGACTCCGCCGAACTCCAGCTCCAGCAGACCCACGTGGTCCGCCTGGAGTCCCGCCCGCCGAACGTGGAGGGCAAGGGCCAGGTCACCATCCGCGACCTGGTCCGCAACTCGCTGCGGATGCGCCCCGACCGGATCGTGGTCGGCGAGGTCCGCGGCGGCGAGTCCCTCGACATGCTCCAGGCGATGTCCACCGGCCACGACGGCTCCCTCGCCACCGTGCACGCCAACAGCGCCGAGGACGCGCTGACACGGCTTCAGACCCTGGCGTCGATGTCGGACGTGGAGGTGCCCTTCGTCGCCCTGCACGACCAGATCAACAGCGCGGTCGACGTCATCGTCCAGCTCACCCGGTTCGCCGACGGCGCCCGCCGCATCACCGAGATCGCGCTGCTCGACAGCCACGGCGGGGAGCCGTACCGGCTGGCCACCGCCGCTCGCTTCGAGGCCCGGCCGATGACCCCCGACGGCCGGGTCCACGGCACCTTCCGCCACTTCCCGCTGCCCCGCCGTACCGCCGACCGCCTCTACATGGCGAGCCAGCCCCTCCCGCAGGCCTTCGGCGTGGCCCGTTCCGCCGACCAGCTGGCCACCCGAGAAGCCCGGTAGGACGGACCCAGGACAGGACCATGGCCATGGAACTCCACACCCTCGTCCAGCTCACCACCGGCGTGACGCTGCTGACCTGCGTCCTGGCGGTGGCCGGGGTGCACGCCTACGCCTCCGGCCGGGCCCGGCGCGCCGCCCTCGTGGACCGCCTCGCGCACACCGGCGCGCCGCCCCCGACCGGCCGCCGGCGCCGCTTCAGCGGCCTGGACCGGCGGCTGCGCCGCACCCGCCTCGGCCGCCGGCTGGAACGACGCCTGGCGGCGACCGGGATGGACGTCACGCCGGGCGAGTTCTTCGCGGCCATGCTCGCCGCGGTCGCCGCGCTCTGGCTGGTCGGCCAGGCCACCCTGGCGCCCTTCTTCGGCCCGCTCGCCGGACTCCTCGGCGTCGGGGCGGCCGTCCAGTTCCTCAACTGGCAGCGGCAGAAGCGCATCGAACGCTTCATCAACCAACTCCCCGAACTGGCCCGCATCCTGGCCAACGCCACCCAGGCCGGCCTCGCCCTGCGCACCGCGATCGGCATGGCCGCGGAGGAACTGGAGGCCCCCGCCGGCGAGGAGCTGGCCAAGGTCTCGGACCAGCTGTCCGTCGGCCACTCCCTGGAGGACGCCCTCGGTGAACTGGCCGACCGCCTCCCCTCCCGCGAACTGGTCGTCCTCGTCACCACCCTGGTCCTGTCGAACCGGGCCGGCGGCCAGGTGGTCTCCGCGCTGCGCAACCTGACGGAGACCCTGGAGGAGCGCAAGGAGACCCGGCGCGAGATCCGCACCCAACTCTCCCAGGTGACCATGACGTCGTACGCCGTACCCGTCCTCGGTGTCGGCGCGTTGTTCCTGATGAACGGCGTCAAGGACGGCGCGCTGGACCGCATGACCGGCTCACCGGCCGGACAGGCCTGCGTGATCATCGCGTTCGTCATGTACGCCGTCGGCTTCGTCCTCATCCGCCGCCTGAGCCGGATCGACGTGTGAGGGAGGTGACCCGGTGGCATTCCTGCTCGCCCTGCTGATGGGCCTCGGCGTCTGGGGCGTCTTCGCCGGCGTCCGCATGTACCGCGCGGACGCCAGACTCCCCGGCGACCTCGCCGTCGCCCTGGAGGTCGGCGCCACCCGCACCGGCGCGGTCGGCTCGGTCGTCGACCGCCTCGGCATGCGCTGGGCCCCGGCCGTGCTGCGCCTGATGGGCCCGCGCCTGGTGGCCAAGTACCGCCGGAAGATCGACCTCGCGGGCAACCCCGGCGGCCTGACCCTCGACCGCTACGCGGCCCGCCGCGCGGTGTACGGCGCACTGGGCGGCACCGGCTTCCTGGTGTTCCTGCTGCGCGGCCAGTGGTTCGTGGCCGTCCTCCTGCTCCTGTTCGGCGCGTTCTGGACGGAGGTCGGCCTGTGGTCGGCGATCCGGGTCCGCAAGGACGTCATCGAACGCACCCTGCCCGACTTCCTGGACGTACTCGCCGTGGTGGTCAGCGCGGGGCTCGGCTTCCGCCAGGCCCTGGACCGGGTCGCCTCCCGCTACGAAGGTCCGTGGGCCGACGAACTCCGCATCACCCTGCGCCAGATGGACCTCGGCATGAGCCGCCGCGAGGCCTTCGCGGAGCTGCGCCGGCGCAACGACTCCGAACAGGTGGCCATGTTCGTGACGGCGCTCCAGCAGGGGGAGGAACTGGGCGCGCCCATCGTGGACACGCTGGTCTCCCTGGGCGTCGCGGCCTCCTTCTCCTGGTCGGCGTACGCGCTGTTCCTCGGCGGCGCCGGGGCGCCGGGCATGCGGATGCCGTTCAGCCTGGCGCCTGCCGCGGCCGACGGTGCCGCGCACCTCTATCTCGAAGCGGCCGTCGGCGTCCCCCTGTTCGTGCTGGCGGGACGGTTCCTGGAGGCGAGGGCCCGGCACGGTACCGGCGCCGCCCTGAGATCGCTGGCCCGACTGGCCGCCAAGGAGGTGTCGGTACGGCAGGACGGGCACGAAGTCCTGGTGCCGGTCGAGCGGTTGGCCGTCGGGCAGGTCTTCGTCGTCCGTCCCGGGGAGCGGGTGGCCACCGACGGCGAGGTGGTGGAAGGCAGTTCGGCGGTGGACCTGTCCCTGGTCACCGGCGAGAGCGAGCCCGTCGAGGTGCGACCGGGCGCCACCGTGGTCGGCGGGGCCGTCAACGCCGGCGGACTGCTCGCCGTCCGCGCCACCGCGGTGGGTGCCGACACCCGGCTCGCCCGGATCACCCGGCTGGTGACCGAGGCGCAGGCCGGCAAGGCGAAGGCGCAACGGCTGGCCGACTCGGTGGCCGGTGTGTTCGTACCGGTCGTCCTGGCGCTGGCCGTCACCGCCCTCGGCTTCTGGCTCGGGGCCGGCGCCGATCCGCAGGCGGCCGTCACCGCGAGCGTCGCCGTCCTCGTCGTGGCCTGCCCCTGCGCGCTCGGCCTGGCCACCCCGACCGCGCTGCTGGCCGCCACCGGACGCGGGGCCCGACTCGGCGTACTCGTCCGCGGACCCCGGGCGCTGGAGGGGCTGCGGCACATCGACACCGTGGTCCTCGACAAGACCGGCACCCTCACCTCCGGACACATGACCGTCGCCCGGGTCACCGTGGCGGCCGGCGGACTCGGACGGGAGGCGGTGCTGCGGCTGGCCGGCGCGGTGGAGCGGGGCTCCGAGCATCCGCTGGGCCGGGCTATTGCCGCCCACGCCCGGCGCTCCCTGCCCGGACGGCCGCTGCCGGACGCGAGCGGCTTCACCGCCGAGCCGGGCCGGGGCGTACGCGGCCGGGTCGAAGGCCGGCTGGTCGAAGTCCTCGCTCCCGACGGCGAGTTGCCCGCGGCCCTGGCCGAGGCGCTGACGGCGGCGGAGGCCGCCGCCCGCACCCCGGTCCTGGTCCGGGTCGACGGCAGGGCCGAGGCCCTGATCGAGGTGGGGGACGTCGTACGCCCCGGCAGCTACCGGGCCGTGGACCGGCTGCGACGCCTCGGTGTGCGCCCGGTGCTGGCCACCGGCGACCGGGAGGCGCCCGCCCGGGCCGTCGCGGCCGCCCTGGGCATCGAGGAGGTGCACGCCCGCCGCACCCCCGAGGACAAGGCCAGCCTCGTCCGGGACCTGCGCGCGCAGGGCCGCCGGGTCGCGGTCGTCGGCGACGGCGTGAACGACGCCGCCGCCCTCGCCGCCGCCGACCTCGGGATCGCCATGGGCAGCGGCACGGACGTCGCGATCGACGCCGCCGACGTGACCCTGGTGCGCGGCGACATCGAGGCCCTGGCGGACGCCGTACGGCTGGCCCGGCGCACCCTGCGCACGATCCGCGCCAACCTGGTGTGGGCGTTCGGCTACAACGCCGTGACCGTGCCGCCGGCCCTGGTCGGTCTGCTCGCCCCGATGCCGGCCGCGGCGGCGATGTCGGTGAGTTCCCTGCTGGTGGTCGGCAACAGTCTGCGGCTGCGCGCCTGGCAGCCGTCGCCCGTCCGGAGGCGCACCCGATGACCGTGCACCCCTCGCATCCCTCGTATCCCTCGTATCCCTCGCGCCCCGCCCGCCGTCGGCCGGCGGACGCCCTGAGCGCCGTGCTCGTGCCCGTGGCCGCGTGCGGCGTGGCCCTCGCCGCCCTGACCGCCTGGGTGACGGCCGGGCAGGCGGGCAGCCCGCCCCGGATCGAAGTGGCCCCCGGACGCGTCTTCCTGCCCTACGGCGATACGACGGAGACCGCCGCGTTCTTCTCGCTCCTCAACTCCGGCGGGGCCGACGACCGGCTGGTCCGGGTGACGTCCACGGCGACCGGCGGCGAGCCGGCGCTGAGCCGCCACCGCATGAACGGGAGCGGGGCGGCCTACCGGGAGGGCGTGGACGCGGTGACCGTCCCGGCCGGCGGGGGAGTGCTCATGTCACCGGCCGGCGTCGACGTGACGCTGCGGGCCGAGCGGGGGTGGCGGGTCGGCGACACCGTGCCGTTCACCCTGCACTTCGAGCACAGCGGGCCGGTCAGCACGACGGCCGTCGTGATCCGCCCGGCCGACGGCGCCCCGTGACCGCCGCGACCGCGGACCTTTGCCGAAGAGGCCGGAAACCCCGTCCATGACGACCGACGCACCGATGCGAGGATGAGACACCATGATTGCTGGGTGGTGTTCTCGCACGGTACGGGCCGCGGTGTTCGCGGCCGTCTGTGTGCTGCTCGCCGCCCTCGGCCACGTCCTGATGTCCGGCAGCCATGTGCCCGCCTGGGCGCTGGCCGCCGGGTTCGCCGTGACCGGCCTGCTGGGCTGGTGCCTGGCCGGCCGTGAGCGCGGGCTGCCGCTGATCGTGGCAGTCGTGGTCGCCGTCCAGACCGTGCTGCACTCGGCGTTCTCGTTCGCTCAGTCGGTGACCGCGGGAGCGGAGGCGGGAGCGCCGACGGCCGCCGGGGGCCTGGGACACGGCATGGGGGCCATGCACATGGGCTCCCTGCCCATGGGGTCGACGCACATGGGGTCGACGCACATGGGGTCGACACATATGGGCGCACCGCACATGGGCTCGCTGCACATGCACTCCATGGACATGGGGCACATGGCCGAGAGCCACATGGGCATGGGCCACATGGGCATGGGGCATTCCATGGGCGGTGGTACCTCGTCCCTCGGCATGTTCGCCGCCCACCTGCTCGCCGCGCTCCTGTGCGGCCTGTGGCTGGCGTGCGGCGAGAAGGCCGCGTTCCGCATCCTGCGGGCCGTCGCCGGATGGCTGGCGGCGCCGCTGCGGCTGCTGCTGGTCGTGCCCGCCGCCCCGGACGGCCCGCGCGTGCGCCTGCGCCGCCGCCGTTCGCACCGGGCGCCGCGGCTCCTCCTGCTCGTCCACGCGATCATCACCCGGGGTCCGCCCGCGGGGACCGCTGTCGCCTGACGACAGCCGGCTCACCCCGAGGCCGCCCCTGTGCGCCTCGGGCATCGGCCGTACGGCCATCAAGCCGCCGTAGGGCCGTCTCCCCCTCACCGGCACGCGCCGGACCGCGCGCGCTCCCGCGCGCCCCGGGCTCCGCGGCCGGATGATCCGAGAAGGACACCAGGTGATGACCCCTGCCCTGACCACCTCGCACGAGGCGACCGCCGACAGCCGGGGAGGTGACAGAACCCCCGAAGCGGTACCCGTGGACGACGCGATAACGGCCTGGGCGCTGGCCGCCCGAGGCGGCGACCCGCGTGCCGTCGAGCACTTCGTCCGCGCCCTCCACCGCGACGTGCAGCGCTACGTCGCCCATCTGTGCGGCGATCCGCAGGCGGTCGACGATCTGGCGCAGGACACGTTCCTGCGCGCGCTCGGCAGCCTGCACCGGTTCGAGGGGCGCTCGTCCGCCCGCTCCTGGCTGCTGTCGATCGCCCGCCGCGCGGTGATCGACAGCTACCGGTACGCCGCCAGCCGGCCTCGGCTGTCCGACGTACCGGACTGGCAGCTGGCCGTCGAGCTGACCCAGCCGCAGGACCTGCCCGGCTTCGAGGACGGCATCGCGCTGCTGGACCTGCTCGCCTCGCTGCCGGACGAGCGCCGGGAGGCGTTCGTCCTCACCCAGATGGTCGGTCTGCCGTACGCGGAGGCCGCCGAGGTGAGCGACTGCCCCGTGGGCACGGTCCGCTCCCGGGTGGC
>NZ_MUMF01000325.1 GCF_002155905.1 Streptomyces tricolor
ACCCGGCGGATGCCGGCGGCGCCGCGCAAATCAGGGCGCGGGCGCGACGCGCGGCGCCGCCGGCATCCGCCGGGTCACACCTTGCGCCAGCGCGCGTTGCACCAGGAGAAAACGCCGAACGCGGCCAGGCCGAGCGCGACCAGAGCGAGCATCCAGGGCCCGGCCGGCAGGTCCCGGAACGCACGCAGCGTGTCGTCCATGCCCCGGGCCTTCCCCGGCTGGTGCTGGACGGCCGCGACGAGGGCGAACACACCGGCCGCGGCGAAGACGACACCACGTGCGGTACCGCCGGTCACCCCGAGGGCCTCGACGACCCGCCGGGTCCGGGCGGACATCGCGTGGGTCCGCAGGTCCTCGCGGAACGTCCTGAGCAGGGCCCGCACCGAGATCCACAGCCCGGCGATCACCACTGCGGCCCCCGCGACGCCGAGGATCCACTGGCCGCCGGGCCACTCCAGGATGCGGGCGGTGACGTCGTCGGTCTGCCGGTCGGAGGACCCGCTGCCGCTGCCCCGGTCTCCGGCCGCGTAGGCGAGCACCGAGTAGGACAGGAAGCAGTAGAAGGCGAAACGGAACAGGGACGCCGCCCGCCGGGAGAGTTTGGACCCGTCCGGTCCCACCCCGCCGAACACCGCCTCCGACAGCCGCCACACCGCCATGCCCGCGAGCGCGACGCCCACGACCCACAGCATCACCGACCCGAACGGCTGTCGGGCCAGCTCACCCAGGGCTCCGCCGCGGTCGGCCTGGTTCCCGCCGCCGTCACCGCCGAAGGCGACCTGCAGAGCGATGACCGCCACGAGCACGTAGATCAGCCCACGCGCCGCGAAGCCCGCCCGGGCCGCCGCCGCCATGGCCGTGCTGTCCGCCGCCCGGCGCGCCCCGAACCGTCCTCGCAGTGCCCATGACCGTGCGTCCATACACCGCCGAATGCCCCCGTGCCCCGCCCTGACACCTGCCGCCGACCTGCGGGGCGGGCGTGTGCCGCCGTACCGATGCTCCCCAGGACTTGTTGAGTGCCGGGAGGGGTAGTTTCCGTACCTCCGCATGACGACCGGGGCCGGGATGCGAGGATGGGGCGCCATGGCAGCAGGGTGGGGCGTGCGCACGGTGCGGGCCGCGGTGTTCGCGGCCGTCTGTGTCGTACTCGCCGCCCTGGGGCACGTCCTGATGTCCGGCCGCGACGTCGCCGCTTGGGCGCTCGCCGCCGGCCTCGCCGCCACCGGCGGCGCGGGCTGGTGCCTGACCGGCAGGGAACGGGGCCCCGCGCTGATCGTCCCGCTCGTGGTCGCCGCCCAGACGGCCCTGCACTCGGCGTTCTCCCTCGCCCAGTCCGCTTCCGCGAGCCCCGCACCCCTGTTCTCGCGGCCCACGGGCATGCCGAGCGACATGAGCGGCATGGACATGGCGCACATGGCGCACATGGGGAACATGGGGCACTCCATGGGCTCCGGCGGCTGGCCGGTGTCCGGGATGACGGCCGCCCACCTGCTGGCCGCGTGCCTCACCGGACTGTGGCTGGCGTACGGCGAGCAGGCCGCCTTCCGCATCCTGCGGACCGTGGCAGGATGGCTGGCCGCGCCGCTGCGGCTGCTGCTGGCCGTACCCGTGGCCACCGGCCGCCCGGACCACCGCCCGCGCCGGCCGCGCTCGGACCGGGCGCCGAGCCTCGCCCTGCTCATCCACGCGATCACCTCGCGCGGGCCGCCCGTGGGGACCGCTGTCGTCTGAAGACAGCCGGTACACCGAGGCCGCCCCTGAGCGCCTTGGTCCACGGCCGTACGTCCGCGCACCCGCCGCAGCACTCGTCCGCGGGGCGCGCCGGAGAGCCGTCCGCGCCGCCCGTGCGCGCGACGTAGGGCCGTCTCCTCACGCACCGGACCTCGCGCGCTCCGGCATGCCCCCGGTCCGGTCACGGCCGACCCGAGAAGGACACCAGGTGATCACTCCTGTCCTGCCCGCACCACGGACCGCTTCCGACCCGTCGGCGGCCGCCGACGAGTCCACGACCGCGTGGGCGCTGGCCGCCCGCGGCGGTGACACGGACGCGGTCGAGCACTTCGTCCGCGCCCTGCACCGCGACGTCCAGCGCTATGTCGCCCACCTCTGCGCCGATCCCCAGGCCGTCGACGACCTGGCCCAGGACACCTTCCTGCGCGCCCTCGGCAGCCTGCACCGCTTCGAGGGCCGTTCCTCGGCGCGCACCTGGCTGCTGTCCATCGCCCGCCGGGCGGTGACGGACAGCTACCGGCACGCCGCCGCCCGGCCCCGGCCGGCCGACGTGGCGGACTGGCAGCTGGCCGCCGAGTCGGCCCAGCCGCGGGGCCTGCCCGGATTCGACGACGGCGTCGCCCTGCTCGACCTGCTGGCCGGGCTGCCGGACGAGCGCCGGGAGGCGTTCGTCCTCACCCAGCTGCTCGGCCTGCCCTACGCGGAGGCGGCCGAGGTCAGTGACTGTCCGGTCGGCACGGTCCGCTCCCGGGTGGCTCGCGCCCGGGCGACGCTGATCGGCCTGCTCGACGCGGCCGAGGAGCCCGCCGCCGCACTGGCCGCCTGACCGGCGGGGCCGGCGGCACATCCGCCGCCGGCCCCGCGGGGTTCACTGCCCGGAGCGGTCCCGGCTGGTGAGCATGAAGCGGGCCACGCCGTCCTCGGTGCCCGACCGGCGGAAGCCCGCCTTCTCCAGGACGCGCAGGGAGGCCGGGTTCGACAGCTCCACGCCGGCGACGACGGCGTGGACACCGGGTGCGGTGAGGGCGAAGTCGGCCAGGGCCCGGGCGGCCTCGGCGGCGTAGCCCCGGCCGCGGCGGGAGGCCACGACGCCGTAGCCGATCTCGACGGTTCCCTCGCTGGGCGGCCAGAACAGGCCGATGGAACCGACCACCAAGCCGCTGTCGCGCTCGATGATCAGCCGGTGGCCGTGCTCGCCGAGCCAGGCCGGGTGCTGCGCGAAGAGCGCGGCGATGACGCGGTCTCCCTCGGCGGGGAAGTCGTCCGCCCACCGCGCCGACCTGGTGTCGGCGAGGACCGCGGCGGCCTCGGCGCCGGTCCAGGGCCTGAGGACGAGGCGAGCGGTGGTCAGCTGCGCGGGGGCGGGGGAAGAAGCGGTGGACATGTGATCACTCCTGGTCGTGGGAACGACCGGCCCGCGCTGCGCTGCTGTGCTGTCAGGCGGACCGGACGAGGGCATGCTGAGGACGGCCGACGACGGCCATATTCATCAACCTCCTCGTCCCGTGATCACGCGTCTCTCGCGCCGGCGCGACCGTAGCAACCGTGTCCCGGCCGGCGCAAAGGATTTTGCTCGGCCGGACCCGGACCCGGACCCGGACCCGGACCCGGCACGCGACCGCGGACGCCCACCGGCGCGCGACCGTGCACGCTTTCCGGCGCGTCACCGCCGACGCCCGCCGAGCAGCACCGCGCAGGCAGCGGCGGTCAGCAGTCCGCCGGCGAGGAACGTGCCCCGCACGCCGGCGAGCGGCAGGACCAGCCCGCCGAGCGCGGCGCCCGCCGCGATACCGGCGTTGTAGCAACCGGAGTTCGCCGCGAGAGCGAGGTCCGTGCGGCCCGGTGCGCAGTGCAGCATCGCGTTCTGGGCGGTCATGAAAACGGGCCCGAGCGCACCGCCCGTCAGGACCAGGCAGAGCACCGCCGCCCCCGGGTGGTCGCCGGCCGCGTACAGGCCGAGCATGCCCACGGCCTGGGTGGCCACGGCCGTGGGCAACGCGGTGTGCGGGAAGCGGTCGAGCAGCGCCGCCGTGATGCTCACCCCGGCCAGACACGCGGCGCCGAAGGCCGCGAAGAGGGTGCTGACCGTGCTCGGCGGGAACCCGCTCACGACGCCCAGGAACGACACGAGGTAGGTGTATCCCGCGAACGCCCCGGTGGCGGAGAGGAACCCCGCCGTCAGCACGGTCCCGAACCGGCGGGCGTCGGGCCGGGGCGCGTAGGCGGCGGGCGCTTCGTCCGGACGCGAGACCGGCAACAGCACAGCGATGGTCACGAGGGAGACCAGCCCCAGCACGGCCGGCAGGGCGATCGGCAGCTGCCACCCGCTCTGCCCGCCCAGCCAGGTCCCGGCGGGCACACCGAGCACGAGGGCGAGCGAACCGGCGACCGACAGCGCCCCGGCCGCACGCCCGCGCACCTCGGGTGCGAACAGGCCCACCGCCACCGGCCCCGCCACGGCCCAGAACAGGGCCTGCGCGAGCGCGGTCAGCAGCCGGGCCGCGAGGAGCAGCCAGTACGACGTGGCCAGGGCCGCGACCAGACTGGACACGACCAGCGCCGCCAGCAGTCCCGTGAGCACATGACGTCGGGGCACCGACCGCAGGGCGTGGGCGAGCGGCAGCGAGGCGACGGCCACCGTCACGCCGTACCCGGTGACCAGCAGCCCGACCGCCGACAGGGACACCCCGAGCCCCTCGGAGATCAGTTCCAGCAGGCCGATCGGCAGGCTCTCGGCGGTGTTGAAGGTGAAGGCGGCCAGCATCAGGGCCGCGAGCACCGCCCACCTGCGCCACGCGGCCGGCCGCGCCGCGACCCCGCGCTCCCGGGCCGCCCTCGTCCACCGCGCCTGCTCCGTGGCACCACCCATGGAGCCACCTCACCGGCCACACCGGCCCCACCGCAACCGAATTGCGACCCCCTGCCCGCCGGAGGACCCCCAAACCACCGCCGAGGACGGCGCGCCGGGCTTCCTGGTGGGGGTCACCTTCCCTCAGGGAGCGCTGCCCGAGCGCCGCAAGGCCGGCCAGATCGCGGACGTGACGAAGACGGTCCTGGCCGCGGCCGGTCTCTCCGCGGAGGAGGCCCCGAGGGTTTGGTGCTGGCGTCTCCCACGTCATCGACTGGGAGCACCTGCCGACCGCGCTGCCGGAGAAGCTCCTCAAGCCGGTCTTCGTCCGGGCGGCCGACTGAGCCCGGCCGCCTCACCGGCCCGGCGCGGGACGTGGTGTGCCAGGCGCATGTGCCAACTGTCCGCCAACCCCCTGGGAGCGCCTTCCCGTTGACCTTCCGTGCGGTATGGTACGAGCTGTTTGGTTTAATTTTCAGCTTGGGGGAGGGTCCATGGCTCAGCAGGAGCGAGCTGTCCGGACCCGACGCGCTGTTCTGGAGGCCGCCGCGGCCGTCTTCGCGGAGCGCGGTTACGCGGCCGCCACCATCGCCGAGATCCTCAACCGGGCCGGCGTCACCAAGGGCGCCCTGTACTTCCACTTCGACTCCAAGGCGGCCCTCGCCCGGGGCGTGCTGCAGGAGCAGATGCGGACCGAGTACCACCTGCCGCGGGAACTGAAGCTCCAGGAGTGGGTGGACGCGGGCATGACCCTGGCCAAGCGGCTGCCCCAGGAGCCCATCCTGCTCGCCGGTGTCCGGCTCTCCGCCGACCTCCAGGGCCACGACGTCCTCGGCAGTGCCTGGCCGGCCTGGGCCCGGCTGACCTCGTGCGTCCTGACCGAGGCCAAGGAGCGTGGCGAGGTGCTCCCGCACGTCGTCCCCGAGGAGACCGCCCAGGTCTTCCTCGGCGCCTGGATCGGCGTGCAGTTCGTCTCCCAGGCCGTGGCCGGCTGGGCCGACCTGGACGACCGTATGTCGGCGCTGTACGACCACATCCTCCCCGCGATCGCCGCCCCGGCCGTCCTGGTCCGGCTGGACACCGCGCCGGACCGGGGTGCCCGTGTGATCGCCGAGGTCCACGAGAAGTCGGCGTCCCTCGCCGGCGTCCCCGGCTGACACCGACCGGCCCGCCCGGCTCCGGGCACGACCGCCGCCACGCGACGCCACGGGCCGGTGTGCGGGCCCGTAGCAAACCGCTGAGACGGTTTACGCCGGACCGCCGCCGGGTGACGCCCGGGCCGGTAGCTTGCGTCGGACCGTGACACCGCCCGAATTGACGTAGGTGTCACCGGGAGCGCCTCGCCAAGAAGGCGCTCCCGAAGGGCAACACCTGTCGACTCTCCGCACGACACCGACGTGATCATTGCCGGGTGCGGCCCGACCGGCGCGATGCCGGCCGCCGAACTGCGGCTGTACAGCGGGTCGTCCGCCGCCGGGACGAAGCTCGACCGGGCCGGCACGACCAGGGTCGGGCAGGCGCCCCGCCGCCGCGCGGACCGGAACGAGCGCCGGGCGTTCTCCGCGAGCGCCGACCATCACGTCACGGTCGGACCGAGGGCGCCAACCGCCCTCGTGAGGCTCCAGACCCGCCGCCCAGCCCGCACCCACCGGCCCGCCGCCGAAGAAGGCGACCGCCGCCTCGCGCGAGGGGAACGGGACCGGCCACGAGTCGAGCCAGGCACCGATCTCCTGGGGTCCCCCGGGTTCGGACCACCCCGCGACTGGCTTTCCAGGACGGGCCGGTCCAAGCCCAGGTCCGCCACCACCGCCATCACGTCGGCCACGAAAGCCGCGCGCGAGACGTCACGCGGATGCCGCTCGGCGGCCCCGTGCCCGTGCTGATCGACCGCTGCCACCCGGAACCGGTCGGTCAGCCGCCGTGCCGGCACGTCCCCTGCGCCCGCATGACCGGCCATCCCGTGCGACAGCACGACGGCGGGCCCCGCTCCGCCCCAGTCCCGGCAGACCAGCCGGACACCGTCCCGGACCACCACACGCTGGGAGATCCCGGCAGATCCGGCTCGGGGTCAGGGCCGGCCGCCGCGTTCCAAGGGGATCCGCTCGCCCGCCTCGATCGCGACCGGCAGCCGGTTCTCGGCGGGCGGCAGCGGGCACGTCGCCAGGTCGGTGTAGGCGCAGGGCAGGTTCACGGCGCGGTTGAAGTCGAGGGTGACCATGCCGTCGGGGCCGGGCGCGGCGATCCGAAGGGAGCGGTTCGCGGCGTACGTCGTCACACCCGAGGTGGTGTCCGTGAACAGCACCATGAGGCTGCCGGGCGCGCTGGCGGGGAACACGGTGAGCCGGTGCCGCTCGCCGGCCAGCTCGAACTCGACCTGGCCGGGGGAGTCGTAGACATGCTCCAGGCCCTCCACGGCGGCACCGACCGCCACGGGCCGCGGCTGGGCGAAGGGCAGGAAACGGCCGGTGACCACCCAGCGCGGGTCCGGGTCGTAGGCGGGCGTGTACCGGAAGGAGGTGCGCAGCGGGTTGTCGGGGTGGCGGGGGCGCAGGATGTCGTGGCCGCCGCGCCGGGCGACCTCGAGCACGGCGTCGCCCCAGCCGGCGTACCGGCCGGCCCGCTCGGGGATGGTGCCGAACGCGTACCGGCCGCGCACCGCCGTGCCGTCCACGTCCAGTTCCTCACCCTCGGCCAGGTCGACCACGACTCCGTCGGCCGTCGCCGACCAGGCACCGGGAGCGTCGGCGAAGCGGGCCGGTTCGGGGCCCAGCCAGTGCAGTCCGGTGACGGCGAGGAAGCCGTGCGGCGCCGCCAGCTCCTCGTCCTTGGCCCGGTGCCACTCCTCCCATCGCTTGACGAAATCGGCCCGGTCGATGTCCTGGACGCTCATGTCCGCTCCCTCGGTACGGTGCTGCCGGTCGGGTCCCGCGCGTTGTTCAACGGCCGTACCCCCGCTGGTTCATCCCGCCCGCCGGCGTGTTCTCCGCCCGATCTCCCGTGTCGCAGCCGTCCGTTGGCGGGCCGTTCACCGTCCGTCCCCGCTTTTGGCTGGAAATGTGGCCGGTTCACATTCCCGGGTCGGGCCACGCGCGTCCGGTGAAAGGACATGTGTTCGCGGTCACTAGGATGTGAGGTCAAGACAACCATGCGACCGGCCCGTTGGATCCGGGCCGGTCGGGGTCGCCGATGCCAGGGACCGCTCCCCGGGCTGCGGTGATCTTCCTTCTCAGGAGGACCCTCCGCATGTTCCGACGAATAGGCACCGCCGTCGTCCGTCATCCCATTTGGACGATCGTGGCGTGGCTGATTGCCGCGGTGGCGATAGTCGCCACCGCTCCGAGCCTGCCCTCGAACAGTGACGAGAGCAGTTTTCTTCCCAAGAGTTACGAGTCCATCAAAGCGGCGGACCTCCAGGAGAAGGCGTTCCCCAGCGCCTTCACCCCGTCCGCGATCGCGCTCTACCAGCGCACCGACGGCGGCAAACTCACCGCCGCCGACCAGAAGGATGTCGCCCGGATCACCTCCGAACTGGGCAAGAAGCACATCGACCAGGTGCAGAAGGTCGTCCCCGGCCAGCCGTCCAAGGACGGCAGGTACACCATGACCCTGGTGCAGATGGACAGCAAGAACGCCGGTCAGCCAAAACAGGCCGACGCGGCGAAGGAATTGCGTGACGAGGCCAAGAAGCTGGCCAAGGGCACGGATCTCGACGTCAAGCTCGGCGGTTCCGCCGCGCAGGCGCTCGACCAGCAGGACTCGTCCAAGCGGGGCGAGGCGTTGATCGGTATCGGCACCTTCGTCATCATCCTGGTGACCCTGCTGATCATCTTCCGGGCGCCGATCCTCGCCGTACTGCCCCTGGTGCTCATCGGCCTGGTGTCCGCCGTCGCCAACGGGCTGATCGCGTACGCCACCAAGCTGTTCGACCTGGAGGCGAACAGCTCGATCTCGTCCATCCTGATCGTCGTGCTCTTCGGTGTGGGCACGGACTACTTCCTGTTCCTGATATTCCGTTACCGCGAAAGTCTGCGCGCCGGCGACGAACCCAAGCAGGCCATGATCAACGCGGTCGACCGGGTCGGCGAGGCCATCGCCTCGGCGGCGGGCGCGGTCATCATCGCGTTCCTCGCCCTGGTGCTGTCCACGCTGGGCTTCCTCAAGCAGATGGGCCCGGCGCTCGCCATCGCGGTCGGCGCCACCCTGGTCGCGGGCCTGACGCTGATCCCCGCCGTGGTCTCGCTCATCGGCCCCAAGGTGTTCTGGCCCTCGAAGTCCTGGCAGAAGGAGCCGCAGAACGCCCGCTTCGCCGCCCTCGGCCGGGGCGTCCAGCGCCGCCCGGCGCTGACCGCCATCGTCTCCGGTCTCATCCTGCTGGTCCTGTCGGTCGGCACCCTCGGTTACAAGGCCACCTTCGACCTGGCGTCCGGCTCCATGCCCAAGACCAAGGAGTCGATGGTCGTCCAGGACGAGTTGCAGAAGGCGTACTCGGCGGGCGCGGCGGCCCCCACCGACGTCTACCTGACCAGCACCGACGGCAAGCCGCTGGACAAGGCGGCCTTCGACGCGTACGCGCAGAAGCTCGGTGCCGTGGACGGCGTCGCCAACGCCCGCATGACCCAGGTGAACAAGGCGGGCACCACCGCGGACTTCACCGTCACCCTCAAGTACGAGGCGTCCACGGACAAGGCGATCGATGCCGTGGGCCGGGTCCGCGACGTCGCGCACTCCGAGGCGCCCGACGGCACCGAAGCGCTGGTCGGCGGTATGTCCTCGATCTACAAGGACATCAACGCGGCGGTCAACCACGACTACAAGACGGTCTTCCCCGTCGCCGCCGTCCTGATCATGATCATCCTGGGGCTGCTGCTGCGCAGTGTGGTCGCCCCCTGGTACCTGATGGCCTCCGTGGGCCTCGGCTTCGGCGCCACCCTCGGCGCCACCGTCTGGATCTTCCAGGAGGGGCAGGGGCACTCGGGCCTGATGTTCATGCTGCCCGTGATCATGTATCTCTTCGTGGTCGCGATCGGCACCGACTACAACATCCTCATGATCGCCCGGCTGCGTGAGGAGGCCCGTGAGGGCCGGGAGCCGCGCGAGGCGGCCGGCATGGCGCTCCGGCACGCCGGTCCGACCGTGGCCGCGGCCGGCTTCATCCTGGCGGCGACCTTCGCCACGATGATGCTCGCGGGCAACTCGCTGCTCTCGGAGATGGGCTTCGCGGTCTCCTTCGGTATCGCGGTGGCCGCGTTCGTCATGGCGATGTTCTTCACGCCGGCCCTCACGGCCCTGATCGGCCACGCGGCCTGGTGGCCGGGCCATGGTGACCGGGCCGAGGTACCGGCCACCGGAACCGGGAGTTCCGGGCCGGTCCGCGGTGACGGGGACCAGAGCAGCACCGCCCACGATCCCGCCGGGCGCCGCGGCTAGCCGCAGCCGGTGCGATCGGTGAAGCCCTGCCGGGCCGCACGGCCCGGCAGGGCTTCTTCATGTC
>NZ_MUMF01000326.1 GCF_002155905.1 Streptomyces tricolor
GGTGGCCAGCCCGCTCGCGCTGGCCACCGACAAGGCCGTCAACGCCAAGCTGCGCCTGGACGGCGGGCGAGTGGTGGTGGCCTCGGACGGCAAGACCGGGCAGGAGGTCACGGCCAAGGCGCTCCAGAAAGCCGTACTGCCGCTGCTGACCGAGACCGGGGCGGCCCGCACCGGGGCGGTGGCCACCGAGGAGGTGCAGCCCAAACTGACCCGGGACAACGTCGGCCGCCTGGGCATCAAGGAGCAGATGTCGACCTTCACGGTCAACTTCGAGCCCGCCCCCTACCGCGTCACGAACATCGGCCGCGCCGCGGAACTGATCAACGGGTCGGTCGTACTGCCGGGCGAGACCTGGAGCTTCAACCGCACCGTGGGCGAGCGGACCGAGGCCAACGGGTTCGTCGAGGGCATCATCATCAACAACGACCAGTTCGAGAAGGCCGCCGGAGGCGGCGTCTCCGCGGTCGCCACCACCACCTTCAACGCCATCTTCTTCGCCGGAGTCAAGCCGGTGGAGTACGGCGCCCACTCCTTCTACATCGAGCGCTACCCGGAGGGCCGGGAGGCGACGGTGGCCTGGGGCAGCCTCGACCTGAAGTTCAAGAACGACTCGGGCAACGCCATCTACATCGACGCGCGCGCTACGGACAGCTCCGTGACCGTGAGCTTCCTCGGCGCCAAGAAGTACGACGCGGTGGAAGCGGCCAAGGGCCCGCGCACGAACGTGAAGCAGCCGGCAACCCGCGAGGGCTCCGGGGACAAGTGCGTGCCGCAGACCCCCCTCGAAGGCTTCGACGTCGCGGTCGACCGGGTTTTCAAGGACGGCGGCAAGGAAGTGAAGCGGGAGACCTTCAAGACGCGGTACGTGCCCCGCGACAAGGTCACCTGCGACGGAGCGACCGACGAGTGACGAGCGCCGGAACGCGGGGGCGGACCTCCGGGCCGTCCCCGTGCCCGTCACGCGGCGCGTCCACAGCCCGGGAATCAACCTCGCAGGATGAGCGCGGGGAGACCGGTCGACGTCGTGTGGCGACGCGACTGCCACGGCGCGCTCCATGGAGTGACTGCTGGACTCGTGCACGGACTGCGCCAGCTGCTGCCGTCCTGCCCGCCGGACCGTGTGGGTCCGTGTTTTGACGATTACGTCCCACGTCCGGCCGGATCTTGAGGACTCTCCTGCTACGCGGACGCCTCCGCGCCCTGACCTCGGGCTGCGCCTCCTCCTATGTACCGACTACCGGGTCGGTCAGGGCCGGCGTGGCTACCCACCGTTGGAGAACGGCTGATCCGTCGTCGAGAGACATCAGGCGCCCCTGGGACCGCTCAACTCTGAGGCGCTGCTTTCGTTTCGTTTAGGATTCATGCTCCTCACAATGTGTTCACATCTTGTTAACTCGTGATTCCAGGGTGACGTCGGTGTTGTGTCGCGAGGCGCGCTAGGATCACGGCGTGGTTACGAACTGGTCTCCCCGCGGAGCGCGGCAGGCACGCCCATGGGCTGGTCTGCTGCATCTCTTCGGGTTGGCCGCCCTGCTGTTCGGCCTTGTATACGCCCACAGTGTGAGCACCGAGGGTGTCGCAGGGCATATCAATGCCACTGCGGCAACCGCCTCGCAGGGCGCCGTCGACGGGCAGGTCACGACGCTGGTCGCCGATGCTGAGCAGACGCTCAAAGGTGCGTCGTTCGACTCGCACGACCACGATCAAGCCCCCTCCCACCCTGCGCAGGAGTGCACGCCAGGGCAGCCCCAGCAGGGGGTCGCCTTTAGTGCTCCCTGTCTTTCTCCGTTGAGCGAGGAGCTGCAGCCTCGCGGGGCGGACATCCGTCGGATTTTCCCGGAAAGGGCAGGGGTGACTGTCTCGTCGCCCATGGAGTCCAGAACCTCCACCGTGCTGCAGGTCTAGATTCGGCACGCCTCCGCTGGTCAATCCCGCGCAGTAAAGCGAATGGACCGCTACTGTCCGTTGCGTGCGGCTTTGGCCGGATTGTGGCGCCCGACTTCCCGTACGGCCGCTCGCAGGCTGAACGGTCCGGACGACGGCGCTCGCCCACTGCTCGCCGACCTCTTGCTGCTCTCCCTAGTCCACAGTGCCGGGAGACGGCAGCCGCACGGAGGACCTGTGCCGAACGACCAGTCCCTCGCACCTCCAGCCCAACCTGCTCGGCCATCGCCGCGCCGGTTGCTGGCCTGGGTGCTGGGTGCCCTACTGCTGACGGGGCTCTTTCACTGTCCTGCCCTTCCGCATGACGGAGACCATGGTCATCTTCCGTCGTTGGTGCTGGCCAGTGGCACAGCGCCGGAAGTCGAATCTGCACTTCAGAACGAGTCCGGGCATTCGCATGGCGGTGCCTTCTGCACATCCCCCGGACTGATCCCCCAGGTTCAGGGTGGCCCGGATTCGCCGACCCGCGCGGGAGCGCTGCTCCCTGCCACCGCAGTACCGGCAGTTGCGGCCGTAGGGCTCTTCGCGCTTCAGCCCCGGCGCCGTAGACATCGGATAGCCACGCCCGGCCGCTCCACGCTCACGATCGTCTGTCGGTGGCGGATTTAGACCTCTCGGTCGCAGCCGTACACAACGGCTGCCGCATGCTGCCCGCGAAGGCGAGGACTGCTCCCTGCCCTGCTCGGGCCGCATGCGAGATGAGCGAACACCTGACGCACATCATCGAACGAGAGCGGACAATGCATTCTCCGACCACTGACATGACACCCCCCACCCGCTCTGCCCTGTCCGGGCTGGTCGGCAACACCCCGCTGCTGCGGGTATCGGAGCCTCTCGCCCCGGAGGGGCGAGGTTTCTGGGCCAAGCTGGAGGGCTTCAATCCCGGCGGTATCAAGGACCGTCCGGGCCTGCACATGGTCGAACGGGCCCGTGCCCGCGGTGAGCTGCGGCCGGGCGCCCGGATCATCGAGTCGACCAGCGGCACGCTCGGCCTGGGGCTCGCCCTGGCCGGCATGGTCTACGGCCACCCCGTCACCCTGGTCACCGACCCGGGCCTGGAAATGTCCATGTCCAAGCTGCTGATGGCGTACGGAGCCCAGGTCAACGTCGTCTCCGAGCCGCACCCCACTGGGGGCTGGCAGCAGGCGCGCCGGGACCGGGTCGCCAAGCTCATGGAGCAGCACCCCGGTTCCTGGTGCCCGGACCAGTACAACAACCCGGACAACACGACCGCCTACACCCCGCTGGCCCTGGAACTGGCCACGGAGCTGGGCCACATCGACGTACTGGTGTGCAGTGTGGGCACCGGCGGGCACTCCGCCGGAGTCTCCCGGGTGCTCCAGCAGCTCTACCCGGATCTGAAGCTGGTCGGCGTGGACACCATCGGGTCGACGATCTTCGGTCAGCCCGCCCGTCCCCGGCTGATGCGTGGCCTGGGCTCCAGCATCTACCCGCGCAACGTGGCGTACGACAACTTCAGCGAGGTGCACTGGGTCTCCCCGGCCGAGTCGGTGTGGACCTGCCGTCAGCTCGCCTCCTCCCACTACGCAACGGGTGGCTGGAGCGTGGGCGCGGTGGCGCTGGTCGCGGGTTGGCTGGCCCGGACCCTGCCCGCGGACGCCCGGATCGCGGCGGTCTTCCCCGACGGTCCGCAGCGTTACCTGGGCACCGTCTATGACGACGATTACTGCGCCGCCCATGGCCTGCTCGATTCCCCGCCCGCGCCGGAGCCGGAGGTGATCGGCCGCCTGGACGAGAAGGAGGTCAGCCGCTGGACGCGGTGCGAGAACGTCGTGGACCCGCTGACGCTGGCCGAGTCTGAGCCGCAGCAGTACGACACGGTCGGTCTGCTCGACGCGACCGACACGGAAGCCGAGGCGTTGGCGGACAGCGACATCACCGAGCAGGGTGACGACCTCGACGAGGTCGAGGAGGGCAACCGGTGAAGGGCACCCTCGCGCAGGTGCGTTCCTACGAGCGCAGCGTCCAGTTGTTGATGGTGAACCAGTTCACCATCAACCTCGGCTTCTACATGCTGATGCCGTACCTGGCGGCGTATCTGGCAGGGCCCGTGGGGCTGGCGGGTTGGCTGGTCGGGCTGATCCTCGGCGTGCGGAACTTCAGCCAGCAGGGGATGTTCCTGCTCGGTGGAACGCTCGCCGACCGGCTCGGATACAAGCCCATGATCATCGCCGGTCTGGTGTTGCGCATCGTCGGCTTCGCGACCCTCGGGTTGGTGGAGTCCGTACCCGCTCTGCTGGCCGCGTCGGCGGCGACGGGACTGGCCGGGGCGCTGTTCAACCCGGCCGTACGAGCCTATGTCGCGGCGGACGCGGGTGAACGCCGGGTCGAGGCGTTCGCGCTGTTCAACGTCTTCTACCAGGCCGGGATTCTGCTCGGCCCGCTGGTGGGCATGCTGCTGACCGGCGTGAGCTTCCGTGTCACGTGCCTTACCGCGGCCGGGATCTTCGCTCTGCTGAGCATCGTCCAGATCCGGGCCCTGCCTGCCCGCCGGGGCGACGACGCGGGGCGCGGACAGGACCAGGAGGGCGTGCTGTCCCAGTGGCGGGGCATCGTGTCCAACCGGCCGTTCCTGCTGTTCTCGGTTGCCATGATCGGCTTCTACGTCATGCAGTTCCAGGTCTATCTGGCCCTGCCGCTGGAGGTACGGCGCCTGGGTGGCGACGGGACGTTCGGCACGGGGGCGGTGGCGGTGCTGTTTGCCGTCTCGGGGTTGAGCACGATCCTCTTCCAGACCAAGGTGACCGCCTGGTGCAAGGCCCGCATGGAACCGGGCCGCGCGCTGACCTGGGGGCTGCTGACCATGGGGTTGGGGTTCGTTCCGCTGCTGGTGGCCACTGCGGTCCCGGTGCCGGACGGCGGGGTGGGGCTGTGGCTGCTCGCGGCCGTGCCGCCGGCGCTGTCCGCGCTGCTCCTCGCGATCGGCACGATGATCGCGTACCCCTTCGAGATGGACACCATCGTCCGCCTCTCCGGCAACCGCCTCGTCGCCACCCACTACGGCCTGTACAACACCATCTGCGGCATCGGCATCACCCTCGGCAACCTGCTGACGGGTGCCGCGCTCGACGCCGCGCGGGCCGCCGGGATGTCCGCACTGCCGTGGGTGGCGCTGTGCGCGCTCGGCCTCGCCTGCGCGGCCGCCCTCTACGGGCTGCACCGCACGGGCCGCCTGGCACCACCCGTGCGCGAGGCGCAGCCAGAGCCCGCGCACGCATAACACGACGTCCTGCGCTGGAGGGGGCGGACGAGTTCGCTGCCGCCCCCTCCGGCCGGCCACGCCCACGTCGATGGGCGGGCGTGTGCGCCCACGGACACAAGCACCGCCAGGCCCTCGCCCGCCCGTGCCAGGCCACCGATCACCTGCCACGCCTCGTACGGGCCGGTCGTGGAGCCGTCGGGCTGTGTCGGCCGCACTCCTCCCGCCCCCGCAGAACCCCATCGCAAGTCGCCACCGCCTTCGGCCGCCGAGACGGCCGTCCGCGAAGGAATAGGTAAGGACTGAAGACCACCGTGAGCCCGAAACCCGTCGTACTGATAGCTGAAGAGCTGTCGCCCGC
The DNA here is from genome assembly GCF_002155905.1 of Streptomyces tricolor. Taxonomy (GTDB): domain Bacteria; phylum Actinomycetota; class Actinomycetes; order Streptomycetales; family Streptomycetaceae; genus Streptomyces; species Streptomyces tricolor. The sequence goes on from NZ_MUMF01000326.1 coordinate 5,526, forward strand.
CACCGTTGACGCACTCGGTCCGGACTTCGAGATCCGGCACTGCAACGGCGCCGACCGAGCCGAGCTCATCCCGGCGATCGCCGACGTCGACGCGATCCTTGTGCGCAGCGCGACCAAGGTCGACGCCGAGGCCATCGCCGCGGCCAGGAAACTGAAAGTCGTCGCCCGCGCCGGCGTCGGCCTGGACAACGTCGACGTACCCGCCGCCACCCAGGCCGGTGTGATGGTCGTCAACGCCCCCACCTCCAACATCGTCACGGCCGCGGAGCTCGCCTGCGGCCTGCTGATCGCCACCGCCCGCAACATCCCGCAGGCCGACACCGCCCTGAAGAACGGCGAGTGGAAGCGCAGCAAGTACACGGGCGTGGAGCTGAGCGAGAAGACCCTCGGCGTCGTCGGCCTCGGCCGCATCGGTGCCCTGGTCGCCCAGCGCATGTCCGCCTTCGGCATGAAAATCGTCGCCTACGACCCCTATGTACGGCCCGCGCTGGCGGCGCAGATGGGCGTCAAGCTGCTCTCACTGGACGAGCTGCTGGAGGTCTCGGACTTCATCACCGTGCACCTGCCGAAGACCCCCGAGACGCTGGGCCTGATCGGCGAGGAGGCGCTGCACAAGGTCCAGCCGCACGTCCGGATCGTCAACGCCGCGCGCGGCGGGATCGTCGACGAGCAGGCGCTGTTCAACGCGCTGAAGGAGGGCCGGGTCGCGGGCGCGGGCCTGGACGTGTACGCGCAGGAGCCCTGCACGGACTCCCCGCTCTTCCAGTTCGACCAGGTCGTCTGCACCCCGCACCTCGGCGCCTCCACGGACGAGGCCCAGGAGAAGGCGGGCATCGCCGTCGCCCGTTCCGTCCGGCTGGCGCTCGCGGGCGAGTTGGTCCCCGACGCGGTCAACGTGCAAAGCGGCGTCATCGCAGAAGACATACGTCCCTGGCTGCCGCTCGCCGAGAAGCTCGGCAGGATCTTCACCGCCCTGGCGGGCGAGGTCGCGGTCCGGCTCGACGTCGAGGTGTACGGCGAGATCATCCAGCACGACGTCAAGGTCCTCGAACTCTCCGCGCTCAAGGGCGTCTTCCAGGATGTCGTGGAGGACACTGTGTCCTACGTGAACGCCCCGCTCTTCGCACAGGAGCGCGGCGTCGAGCTTCGTCTCACCACCAGCTCCAAGTCCCCGGACCACCGCAACATGGTCACTGTCCGCGGCACACTCGCAGATGGTGAGGAGGCCTCGGTCTCCGGCACTCTTGTCGGCCCCAAGCACATCCAGAAAATCGTGTCGGTGGGTAAGTACGACATCGACGTCCCGGTCGCCGACCACATTGTCTTCCTGCGCTACACCGACCGCCCCGGCGTCGTCGGCACCGTCGGCCGGATCCTCGGCGAGTCGGGCCTCAACATCGCCGGGATGCAGGTCTCCCGCCTGGACGAGGGCGGTGAGGCGCTGGTCGTGCTGACCATCGACAACGAGGTCCCGACCGACGTCCGCAGTGAAATCGCCCAGGAGATCGGCGCCACCTCGGCCCGCTCAGTCAACCTCGACTGACCGACAGCACCCGCTGAACGGCGCGGAGTGCCGTTCAGCGGGTCACCGGGTACTGGGCGTCCGGACCGCCCTGGCGCACCTGCTCGATCTGCATCCCTTTTTGTCCGGGCTCGCCCTGTATCCAACTGATCCGGGACGACGTTAAACGACCCGGCGACGGCGTCGCCGTCTGCCCTGCGTGCCTGGTCGGCGGTATGGCTGGCGCTGACCAGGGACTCCCTTGGCTTGTAGCTCAGGCGCTCCGCAATACCGGCGCCAGCGGGCCGTAGCCGGCGGTGCCTAGCGGCCATGCGTATCGGCGTAGCGCGCGTCACATTCCAGGGTTATGGGATCTCGCCGTCCGGTGATGTGCCCCACAGGATGTTTATCCCTTACTAGGTGGAATAGTGGCGAAAATTGCAGTAAATGGAGGCGTTTTCGCTGCGTAGCTTTGGCGATGGTTTGGGCTCCAGGGTCCGGAGTGACGGAACGGCGGCCAAGTGGGCATTATGCGCCGCTTGTGCGGTGTATGTAAGCCTCTTCGTCAAGGTGGCCCGGTGTTCGTTTTGGGGTGATTTGGCCACGAGGGTCATAGGTGCCGAAGAGGTCGAGATCCGAACGCCCGTCTACGGCCCTGGCTAGTAGAACGGCTCTTTGAGCAATGGAGGGAGCGCGGGTACCAAGGGGTGGCCCGCCCGGCATGTGGCTTGTGTGCCGGGTCCATTCATGCCCGGAGGTAATCCCGAATGTCCCAGCGCACTCGCTCCCACAATCCCGGCTCGTCACTGCTCCGCACTCGGGCGGCCGTCATAGCCGTCGGCCTCGGAGCGTCGGCGGTGCTCGGCGTGGGCGCCGCGGTGGCTGCGGGAACGGGCAAGACCGCCGCCGCGCTTCCTGGCTCGGCCACGGCTCAGGTCGCTGAGAAGTCCGCCGAGCAGGCCGCAGCCGTCAAGACGGCCGCGAAGAAGGCGCCCTCATGGGTCGCCCCGGTCAAGAAGTACAAGCTCACCGCGGGCTACGCCCAGACGGGCAGCAGGTGGTCGTCGACCCACTCCGGGCAGGACTTTGCCGTGCCGCTCGGTACCCCGGTCGGCGCCGTGCGCGGCGGTACCGTCGTCAAGGCCGGGCCGAACGGTGGCGGGGACGGACCGGCGTACGGCAATGCCATCGTGATCAAGCACGGCAACGGGACGTACTCGCAGTACGCGCACCTGTCCCGGATCGATGTGAAGGCCGGGCAGACCGTGAAGACCGGGCAGACCATCGCCCGGTCCGGCAACACCGGCAACTCCAGCGGTCCCCACCTGCACCTCGAGATCCGCACGAGCCCGAACTTCGGCACCGCGATCAACCCCCTCGCGTTTCTGCGCTCGCAGGGCCTCACCGTCTGACGCGCGGTCCGAAGCGCAGCCCGAGGCGTGAGACAGGGTGCTCACGCGCATCAGGACGCGGTTGCCGGCGTGCGGGCGTACGCGGCCATGTCGTCGTCGGCGACCTGGGGCCGTCGGAGGTGGCACCGCGCTCGCGGGTAGATGCCTGGACTTCGAGGACGCGCGCTGCACCGCCGCAGGAGGGTGATAGCGCGCTGTCCTGGCAGAGACCGCAGCAGCGACTGGTCGGCCACGAGTAGCGCGATGTGGTCGGGGTGGAGGTCACCGCGGTCGGGCGGGCCCTGGCGATCGGTGTGATCGTGGCGCTGGTCGCCCTTGATCTGGCGCTGAGCATAGTGCGTCCACCGGCGGTGCGATCATGCCCAACTGGCGGCGGATTTCCTACGGAATCGCGGGAGTGCCCGGGCTGCCCGCGTGTTGGGCAGTCACTCGTCTCCGAAATTTCTTAGTAAATCTTATTGACACTCGTTGTCGTTTTCAGCGAGCGTGGGGTCATGCACCTGCGCTTCTCCATACCCGCCGCTGCCGTCACCAGCGCCGTGGCACTCTCACTGGTCGGCTTGTCCGCCTGCAGCTCCTCTGACACCGCCGCCGGGAGCGACGATGGCGGCAGGGTCGATGTGGTGGCCTCGTTCTATCCCATGCAGTACCTCGTTGAGGAGATCGGTCGCGACCACGTCTCCGTGACGACTCTCACCAGGCCCGGTGTCGAGCCCCATGACCTGGAGCTCACCCCGCAGCAGACGGCCCAGCTCGGCGAGTCCGACTTCGTTCTCTATCTCAAGGGCCTCCAGCCTGCCGTTGACGAGGCCGTTGCTCAGTCCGGCGTGAAGGACGCCGTCGATGCCACGGCCCTCACCACTCTCGAAGATCTCGGCACGGCGGACACCGAAGACGGGGAAGAGGGCGGTGAGGCCGCCGCCTCGCTCGACCCGCACATCTGGCTCGACCCGGTCAAGTACGCCGAGGTCGCCAAGGGTGTCGGCGCAGCCCTGGAGAAGGCCGATCCGGAAAACGCCGCCGCGTACAGGAAGAACACCGAGGCCCTGGTCGCCAAGCTCGACAGCCTCGACGCCAGATTCGCCGACGGTCTGGAGAACTCCGCGAGCAAGGTCTTCATCACCTCCCACACGGCTTTCGGTTATCTCGCCCAGCGGTACGGTCTTGAGCAGCAGGGCATCGCCGGGCTCGACCCGGAGTCCGAGCCGAGCGCGGCACGGATGAAAGAGCTGCAGGAGATCGCCAAGCGGGACAAGGTCACCACCGTCTTCTTCGAGACCCTCGCCAGCGACAAAACCGCGAAGACCCTTGCCCGGGACACCGGCCTGAAGACCGATCTCCTCGACCCGGTCGAGGGAATCACCGAGCAGTCGCGCGGTGACGACTACATCGAGGTCATGGGCGCCAACCTCGCTGCGCTGCAGAAGGCGCTCGGCGCGAAGTGACGGGGCCTGCTCTGCCCGTCCCCCGTCGTCCCTCGGGTGCCGGCCCCGAAGGCCGCCCCTGCTGGGGCTGCTTCGCGTGGTCGGGGGCGGCTGCTCCGCCTCAGGGTAAACAACTGAACTACTAAGTTGCTACGAGGTGTAGTAATTTCTGTCGAGTGGAAGCCGACACGCGCTCAGCCGCCTACCCGAGTCCTGCACTCTCCGCCCCGCGTCAGTCCCCCGAAGGGCCTCCGATCGGGCCGAGGAGAGCCGACCCTCGGCCGGCGGACAGCGGCTTCCGGATCCGGTTCATGGACCCGGAAGATCTCCCGTTCGTGGTGGCCGAGCACCTGAGACACTTTCCGGACAGCTTCTTCGCGCGCCTCGGGCCGAGGTTCCTGACCGCGTACGACCGGACCTACCTCACCAGCCCGGACGCGCGTGCTTACGTCGCGGAAATGGGCGGGCAGCCGGTGGGCTTCCTCATCGGTGGGATCGACCCGGCGGCGCACCGCCGCCATGTGCTGCGCGACTACGGCCGCGGACTGCTGCTGCGCGCATTGGGCAGCCTGTGTCTGCGGCCCCGCCTCGCGCTGCACTTCCTGCGTACCCGGCTGGTGCGCTACGGCCGCAAGCTGATACCGAACCGGGCGACCCGGCAGGCTCCCGCCGTCGGTACCACCGGCGTCACCGCTGTCCTGGACTATGTCGTCGTGGCCGAGCACGCCCGCTGCCGTGGCATAGGGGCTCGGTTGATCGCGCGGTTCGTCAAGGACGCCACCGATGCGGGCTGCGCGCGTGTCACTCTCGTCACCGCCGCCGAGGGCGGGGCTGGACCGTACTACGAGCGGCACGGCTGGCTGCCTCAGGGAGAAGTCCGCACGCCCGAGGGCCGCCGCCTCCTCACCTACGATTTCCCGCTGCACGAGGGCCCGACACCCGAGCACCCCTGAGGCGCCGGCCTCGTCCGCCCCGCCCAGGACCGACCAGATCACCCCCACCGGAACCGCCGTCTGCTCGGCACGGCTGTCCCGGAAGCACTCCAGGAGATCCTGCTTGACCAGCCACGCACCGGAGACGGGGCACACGCGCACCGCGGCCCGCCCTCACCACCCGCACAGGGCCACGGCATCGTCCACCCGAATGCGCCGCCTGAAGCTCACCCTCGGAGGAGTGGCGCTGCTCTCCGCGACCGCGCTTCTGGTCAGCGGCTGCTCGTCCTCGTCGGCGTCCGATGACGCGCCGTCCACGCCGACTGCCGGCACTTCTGAGGCGACCTCGCCGATCCCCTCCC
>NZ_MUMF01000327.1 GCF_002155905.1 Streptomyces tricolor
TCGGCACGGCGGTCGGAGTCCGGCCTGCCGATCGAGCCGGTCTACGGGCCGGCCGCACTGACCGGCTGGGACCCGGACCGGAAGCTGGGCGAACCGGGCGCGTACCCGTTCACCCGCGGGGTGTACCCGACCATGTACACCGGCCGTCCCTGGACCATGCGCCAGTACGCGGGCTTCGGCACGGCGGCGGAGTCCAACGCCCGCTACCGGCAGCTGATCGCCCACGGCACCGCCGGCCTGTCCGTCGCCTTCGACCTGCCCACCCAGATGGGCCACGACTCCGACGCGCCCCTCGCGCACGGCGAGGTCGGCAAGGTGGGCGTGGCGATCGACTCGATCGAGGACATGCGGGTACTGCTCGACGGCATCCCGCTGGACCAGGTCTCGACGTCCATGACGATCAACGCGCCCGCCGCGCTCCTGCTGCTGCTCTACCAACTGGTGGCCGAGGAGCAGGGCGTCCCGGCGGACCGCCTGACCGGCACCGTCCAGAACGACGTGCTGAAGGAGTACATCGCGCGCGGCACGTACATCTTCCCGCCCAAGCCGTCCCTGCGGCTGACCGCGGACGTCTTCCGGTACTGCACCGCCGAGATCCCGAAGTGGAACACGATCTCGATCTCCGGCTACCACATGGCGGAGGCGGGCGCGTCGCCGGTGCAGGAGATCGCGTTCACCCTCGCCGACGGCATCGAGTACGTCCGTACGGCGGTGGCGGCCGGCATGGACGTGGACGACTTCGCCCCGCGGCTGTCCTTCTTCTTCGTGGCCCGTACGACGCTGCTGGAGGAGGTCGCCAAGTTCCGCGCCGCCCGCAGGATCTGGGCGCGGGTGATGCGGGAGGAGTTCGGCGCGCGCAACCCCAAGTCGCTGATGCTGCGCTTCCACACCCAGACCGCGGGGGTGCAGCTGACCGCGCAGCAGCCGGAGGTGAACCTGGTCCGGGTCGCCGTCCAGGCCCTGGCCGCGGTCCTCGGCGGCACCCAGTCCCTGCACACCAACTCCTTCGACGAGGCGATCGCGCTGCCGACGGACAAGAGCGCGCGGCTGGCGCTGCGGACGCAGCAGGTGCTGGCGTACGAGAGCGATGTGACGGCGACGGTGGACCCCTTCGCCGGTTCCTACGCCGTCGAGCGGATGACGGACGACGTGGAGGAGGCCGCCGTCGGTCTGATGCGGCGGGTGGCGGACCTGGGCGGGGCGGTCGCGGCGATCGAGCAAGGCTTCCAGAAGGCCGAGATCGAACGGAACGCGTACCGGATCGCGCAGGAGACGGACTCCGGGGACCGCGTGGTGGTGGGGGTCAACCGCTTCCGCCTGGACGAGGAGGAACCGTACGAGCCGCTGCGCGTCGACCCGGCCATCGAGGCACGCCAGGTGCAGCGCCTGGCCAGGCTGCGGGCCGAGCGGGACCAAGGGGCGGTGGACACGGCCCTGGACGCGCTGAAGAAGGCGGCCGAGGGGGAGGACAACGTGCTGTACCCGATGAAGGAGGCGCTGCGGGCACGGGCGACGGTGGGGGAGGTGTGCGGGGCGCTCCGCGAGGTGTGGGGGACGTACGAGCCGTCGGAGGTGTTCTGAGCTCGGGATGCCCTCGGGCACCCCTTCGGACGGGCAGGACCGCGTGTCGTACCCCCGTGCGACACTCCTCCCATGTTCGGCGTCATCGATCTCCCCACCTACCTCGCAGGTCTGATCCTGATCGTCCTGCTGCCCGGTCCCAACTCCCTCTACGTCCTCTCCGTGGCCGCCCGTCGCGGTGTGCGGGCCGGGTACACCGCCGCTGCCGGGGTGTGGTGCGGGGACGCCGTGCTGATGACGCTGTCCGCCGCCGGAGTCGCCTCGCTGCTCCAGGGGAACGCGCTGCTGTTCGGGATCGTGAAGTACGCCGGCGCCGGATATCTGAGCTGGCTGGCGCTCGGGATGCTGCGCAGCGCGTGGCAGATGTGGCGGACCCGGCGGGAGCGGGCCGCCGAGGACGCCGTCGAGCCGGCGAAGGGCGCCGAGGAACGGCCCTTCCGGCGGGCCCTCGTGGTCAGCCTCTTCAATCCCAAGGCGATCCTCTTCTTCGTCGCCTTCTTCGTGCAGTTCGTGGACCCGGGCTACGCCTACCCGGCCCTCTCCTTCGTCGTCCTCGGCGCCTTCGCCCAGCTGGCCAGCGGGCTGTACCTGAGCGCCCTGATATTCGGCGGCACGCGGCTGGCCGCCGCGTTCCGCCGCCGCAAGCGGCTGTCGGCCACGGCGACGTCGGCGGCGGGGGCGCTGTTCCTGGGGTTCGCGGTGAAGCTGTCCCTGGCCAGTGCGTGACGCTTCGCTGGACGCGGCCGGTGAGGGCGGCGTTTTCGGGTGAGGGTGCGGGTGCGTGGTGGGTTGCTCGCGCCCCGCGGCGGAGCCGCTGATCGACACGGTCCCGCGCCCCTCAGGCTGGTTGCGCCTCAGGGAGTCTCCAGAGCTCCCGTTCGCTTCGCATACGCCTCCAGGCCCTCCGTCGTCCTCCCCGCCCAGCCCACATAGCCGTCCGGGCGGATGAGGAAGATGCCCTCGCCGTACGAGTCGGGGGCGGCCGGGAGCGACACGAGCCCCGGCACCGAGGCGCCCAGCAGGGTCCAGTGCGGGCCCTGGAACGTGTCGAAGAGGCGTGCGCCCGCCACCCTGCCGTCGGGGGCCCGGTCGCCCGCGCGCAGCCCCTCGGCGTGCGGGCGGGTGTCCACGCTGAGGGACGAGTCCCGGTAGCCCACGTCCAGCTGCACCGTCGCCCTGCCCCGCTTGACCTCCCCCCGGTGCACCCCCGTCGACAGCTCCAGCATGGCCGCCGCGTTCGCGCGCCGCTCCTCCTCGTACGTGTCCAGCAGGGTCTCCGGCGCCCTGCCCCGCAGTACCGCGGCCAGCTTCCAGCCCAGGTTGTAGGCGTCCTGCACGCTGGTGTTCAGGCCCTGCGCGCCGGCCGGCGAGTGCACGTGCGCCGCGTCGCCGGCGAGGAACACCCGGCCCGTCCGGAACCGGTCCGCCAGGGCGGCGCGCGGGCGGAAGCCGGACGCCCAGCGCACCTCGGTCACGTCCGCGGCGCGCAGGTGCGTGTAGCGCGCGACCAGCTTGCGGATGCCGTCGGGGGACACGTCCGGTTCCTCGCCCTCCGGGAGGCGCGCCTGGAGCTGGAAGTCCTCCGCGCCGGCCAGCGGGCACAGCCCGACGGCGCCACCGTCCTCTCCCGGGAAGGCGTGCCAGTGGTCCCGGTCCAGACCCGTCAGCCGCAGGTCGGCCACCACGAACGGCGCCGGGTCCACCGTCTCGCCCGCCAGGCCGACGCCCAGGGCGCGCCGGACCGTCGAGCGTCCGCCGTCGGCGGCGACCACGTACCCCGCGCGGACCGTCGTACCGTCGGCGAATCCCACGGTCACGCCGTCCGCGTCCGGCGACAGGGCCGTCACCTCCCGCCCGAAGGCGACCCGCCCGCCCAGTTCCGCCAGCCGCGCGTACAGCAGCTCCTGGGTCCGCCACTGCGGGATCATCCGCGGCTCGGGGTACGGCGTGCCCTCGTCCGCCTCCACCTTCTCGAACATCGACTGCTCGCCCTGCCGTACGCCGTCCTTCCAGACCATCCGGTGCGGATAGGGCCCGCTCGCCGCCAGGACCGCGTCCACCACGCCGAGGTCGTCGAAGACCTCCAGGGTGCGCGGCTGGAGGCCCTTGCCGCGTGATCCGGGGAAGAGGCCGTCGGCGCGCTCCACCACCAGGGCGTCCACGCCGCGTCGGGCCAGGTCGACACCGAGGGTGAGACCGGTCGGACCGGCACCCACAATCAGAACATCCACGACAATCCTCCTTAACGCCGTTAAGTGCTGTCGCCCACGAGGATGTCCTTAACGGCGTTAAGGTGTCAAGCTGTCGGCGTGAGCACGGAACGTAGGGCGCCCCTGGACCGCAAACGGGTCGCCGACACGGCGCTGCGGCTGCTGAACGAGGTCGGCCTGGAGGGGCTGACCCTGCGCGCCATCGCCAGGGAGCTGGACGTCAAGGCGCCCGCCCTGTACTGGCACTTCAAGGACAAGCAGGCGCTGCTGGACGAGATGGCGACGGAGATGTCCCGGCGGATGCTCGCCGGTGCGGCGCTCGACCCCGCCGACACCTGGCAGGAGCGGCTGCTGAAGACCAACCGCGGACTGCGGACCGCTCTGCTCGGCTACCGGGACGGCGCCAAGGTCTTCAGCGGCTCGCGCTTCACGGGCACGGACCACGCACCCGCGCTGGAGGCTAACCTGCGGCTGCTGACGGCGGCGGGATTCACGCTCGCCCAGGCCGTCGACGCGGGCCGGACGGCGACCATGTACACCCTCGGCTTCGTCACCGAGGAGCAGGGCGTGCGCCCCCTCGGGGGCGAGCCCCGGGAGGGGTTCGAGCTGGAGGAACGCGCCCGCCGCCTGGCCGACTTCCCGCTCGCGGCCGAGGCCGGGAAGCTGCTCTTCGACGACTACGACCGGCAGTTCGAGGAGGGCCTCGCGGTCGTGGTCGCCGGTATCGGGGCGCGGTACGGGATCAGCTGAGCGCGCCCGCGGACGTCCCCGGCGTACGGGCCTTCTTCAGGGCCCGCTTCAGCCGGGGGCCGAACGGTTTCTCCACGAACCGGTACAGCAGCCAGGCCAGCGCCAGCATGCCCAGCACGGTCGCGGCGAGCGTCGGCCACGGCGGCAGGCCGAGCCCCCGGTGCAGCACCCGGATGACGAACCAGCCCAGGTGCTCGTGGACCAGGTAGAACGGGTACGTCAGCGCGCCGGCCGTGACCAGCCAGCGCCAGGAGGCCCACCGGGTCCAGCCCACCGCCACCGCGGCCACGGAGGCGAAGGCGACGGTGACGATCGCCAGGATGACGTACGGGTCGCGGTGGAAGTCGCCCTGCGCGCCGGGGTGCCACAGCCCGGTGGTGGCGGTGCTCTGCCCGAGCAGCCAGGACACGGCCACGATGCCCCACAGCAGCAGGTCGCCGCCGAAGCGGTGGATCAGGTACAGGGCCAGGCCGCCGATGAAGAAGGGCGCGTACTCGGGCATGACCAGCTGCTCGATGAGCGCGTTGCCGGAGGTGCGGCACACCACCGCAGCCAGCGTCCACACGCAGGCGAACAGCACGACTCGGCGGTAGGTGACCCCGCGCAGCACCACGCACAGGGCGAACAGCGCGTAGAAGCGGACCTCGACCCAGAGTGTCCAGCACACGCCCAGGACCCGGTCGGCGCCCATCGGCTGCTGCAGCATGGTCAGGTTGACCAGGAACTCGTCCGGCCGCACCGGGTGGACGACCACGGGCAGGGCGACGGCCGCGGCGGTGACCAGGACCAGGGCGGCCCAGTACGCGGGGTAGAGGCGGGCGACCCGGGAGCGGAAGAAGTCGCCCAGGGTGCGGCCCCAACTGCTCATGCAGATCACGAAACCGCTGATGACGAAGAAGAACTGCACGCCCAGACAGCCGTAGGTGGCCGCCTGGGACAGGGTCGGGAAGACCTGGGCCGGGCTCTGGTGCCAGGATCCGGAGACCGGGCCGCCGCGTCCGGCGTAGTGGTAGAGGCAGACCATCAGCGCGGCCAGCAGCCGCAGTCCGTCCAGGGCGTACAGGCGGCTCTGGCGCTCACGGGCCGGGCCGCGGGCGGGGGGAGCGGGCACGGCGGCGAGCGCGGGGGAGGAAGCAGGCATGATTCTCGGCACCTAACCCGACTGGCGTTAATCTTCTTTGTCTTTCAGGTGAAGATCCCCGGTGCAGAGGAATCGTTTCATCAGCACCGGGGTGAATCACGGAAAAGACATGGCCGACAAGCCGACGGTTCACCCACCGGCCCGCGTTCGTTCATCTGCCGGTCGTTCTGCCTTCCTGGTTTCTCCGTCCGTCCGCAGCGGTGAACTCGCCGGCGGCGAACGGGGGGCGGGCCCGGCCCGGGTCCGCCCCCGGCGGTCAGCGCCGTACGGCCTTGCGCAGGCTGCGCGCCTTGCGGGCCACCCGGCGGACCGTCGCGTTGCGCGGGATGAACGACAGCTGGGCCGGCACCCCGCCGGGCAGCGCCAGCGAGGTCAGCCGCTTGCGCTTGAAGTAGCGCTGCGTCCGCTCGTTCAGGTTCCCCGCCAGCCACGCCTCCGCCTCCGCGCGCAGCCTCGGCAGGACCTTCGGCTGCATCGCGAATCCCACCGCGCGCACCAGCGCGCCCAGCGCCGCCACCTCCATGCCCTGCCGCTGCTCGGCCACGGCCGCCGTGTCGGCCAGGTCGGGCAGCAGCCCGTCCACGATGGTGACCGGGATCCGGTTGCTGTTCTCGTACGGCGTCAGCCGCTCCAGCAGCAGCTCGGTGCCCACCCGGGCCACCGGCAGGCCGTACAGCGCGGACGCGGTGAGCAGGGCGGTGGAGAAGCAGCCGACGACCAGCGCGGGACGCATCCGCTGGTACAGCACCTCCGCCAGCACCGGCGTGTCCAGCACGGTCAGCTCGACCTCCAGCTGCTCCGCCGCCTGCTCCAGGGAGCGGGTGTAGCGGGCCGGCGCGGACGGGTGCGGCTTGAACACCACCCGGGTGTGGCCGAGGGCGGCGGCGCCCTTCAGCATCCGTACGTGCAGGTCCTCCTCCTGCTCGGGGGTGAGGATGTCCAGCGCCGACAGGTACTGGCCGAGCAGCAGCGCGGGCTCCTCGACCGCCGGCAGCTCGTCGCCGAGCGGGGCGAGTTCGGCGAGCACCTTGGTGAAGGCGGGCGTCGGCACGATCTCGCCGGGCACCCCGAACTCGGTGAGCAGCAGCGGCTTCAGACCCGGCACCAGGTCCAGGTGCAGGACCCGGTCCACGCGGGTGCCGACCAGCGGGTCGATCTTGTTGCGGGTGGGGCCGTAGCTCATCAGCCCGTCGGCGTAGACGGTGACCGGCGCGCCGGTGAAGATCTGCGCGAGCGCCAGCGAGGGATTCACCTGGATCGACTCGACGGCCAGCTCGACGTCGTCCGTGCCGAGCTGCCACTCGTGCCGCAAGTAGCGCTCCCACAACGGCAGATCGTCCCCGCGCGGCGCCCAGCCACCGGGGTGGAAGGGGAAGATCGCCGCGTTGTACGACACCACGTCGTCGAACCGGTCGCGCAGCCGCTCGAAGCCCGGCATCTCGTCCAGCGCGGGCGCGGTCTCGGGCGTGGCCGCGTTGTTGCAGACCAGCAGGATCCGCCGGTCGGCCGGGCGGAAACAGCCGGAGTCCAGGGCGGCGGCGAGCGTGGCCGTGCCGTACAGCGTCGACGCCTGGAAGATCTGGGTGGTCACGCGGCGACCCCCGCGGCGGCGGGGCGGCGGCGCAGCCGGCGCAGCCGGGTGGCGCGTTGCAGGTCCATGGAGTCCAGCGCCTCGTCCAGCACGTCCTGAGGCATGCGCCGCAGGGCGGCGGCACTCAGCGTCTTCAGTTTCTTGGCCACCGGCGGCTCGAACCTTTCGATGGATCCCAGGTGATGGGAAATGATCGCGCAATAGGTGCGGACGGCCTTCGGCAGCAGGACGTCGGCCTCCCGGTCCGCCGCGGTTTCCGCGATGACCTGATCGAACGCTCGGATGAAGTCGAGCTGCCGCACATCACCGATCTGGGTGAGCGAGGAGGCGACCCCGCGCCGGTAGAACACGCCGAGCAGGCTCACCGCGGCGAAGGACTCCGCCTCCCGGTGCAGCTTCCAGATCCACGGCCGGTCCTCGGCCGTGCGCAGCCCGTCGGTGAAGTGCAGCAACCCCCGCTCCACCAGCCGCCGGTGGTAGATGCCGGCCCACGCGTACGCGTAGTCCACCGAGGTGGACCGGTCGGCGGGCAGGATCGCCTCCCGCGGGTCCAGCACCACGTTCCGCCGGCCCACCGGCACCCGGTGCACGCTGCGCGCCCGGGCGGTGCACTGCACATGGTCGGTGCGCAGGAAGTCGCAGCCCAGCTCCTCGATGGCGGCGAGCAGCCGCGGGAAGTAGCCGGGGGCGAGCCAGTCGTCGCCGTCCAGGAAGGTCAGGTACTCGCCGCGCGCCCGGTCGATACCGGTGTTGCGCGCGGTCGCCAGCCCTCCGTTCTGCTCGTGCCGGACCAGGACCGCACCCGGCAGCTCGCGCTCCGCGCGCGCGAGAATGCCTGGGGTCCCGTCGCGGGAACAGTCGTCGACGAGAATGAATTCGAAGTCCTCACGCGCGTTCGACTTCAGGCTCCTGAGCGTGTCGGGCGCGTATTGCTGCACGTTGTAGAACGGCACGATGACGGAGAGCTTGACCACGTCAAGGACGTTAGGGCGCGGCCCGTCATTCGTCTTGACGGCCTGCTTGATACCGGGTGAACGGCGCGTGGCGAAGCTGTGAACCGGGCTGTATTCCACCGCGTTCGCGACCTGATTCGCCATTCGGCGATGTGCTGTTAACCGTTTGTTGCATTCGGGTTGGGCGGAACCTCGGAATCGCTTCCTAGCGTCTCCGGCGTGCCAGCAAGTGCAACGAAGTCCCTGCGGGTCGCCGTCCTCGCGGACTCCGACACCCGCTGGAAGTGGGGCGCGCTCACCGCAGAGCGGCTCACTCCCGCGGCTGCCGAGGTCCGGCTCGACGGCTACCTCCTGCGGGGACGCGCCACCCCCACCGCCCGCCAGCTGAAGGAAGTCGGCGTCCGCGCCGACTCCCTGCGCGAGGTCACCGGCGTCGAGTTCCTGCGCGAGATGAGCGAGGCGTCGTACGACGTCCTCGTCCTCGCTCTGGTCGGCGGCGGCGTCCAGGCCATGCTGCACGGGCTGCGCGCCGCCTGGGGCTCCGGGCAGCGTCCCGTGGTCGTCACCGGCTATGTCGGCGTCGTCTACGAGAAGCTCGCCGACGGGCTGCTGCTGCGGCACGGCGCGGACCTCGTCCTCGCCAACTCCCGTCACGACGCGGACCGGTTCCGGGCCGTGTACGAGGGGGTCGGCGCCGACGCCTCCGCGGTCACCGAGGTCGCGCTGCCCTTCCTCGGCGGCACCCCCTACACCGGCGAACACGAGCCGTACACCGTGGTGTTCGCGGCCCAGCCGTCGGTGCCGGACAACCGCCGGGACCGTACGTACCTGCTCAACCGGCTCATCGAGCACGCCCGCAAGCACCCCGAGCGCGAGGTGCTGCTCAAGCTGCGCTCCAAGCCCGGCGAGCACACCACCCACATCGAGGAGCTGCCGTACCAGAAGCTGGCCCAGGGCACCGACCTGCCGACCAACTTCCGCCTGGTGTACGGGCACATGGGCGAAGTGCTGGACCGTACCGACCTGCTGGTCACGGTCAGCTCCACGGCCGCCCTGGAGGCCCTGCACCGCCGTATCCCCACGGCCGTCCTCACCGACCTCGGGATCCGCGAGGCGCTCGGCAACCACCACTTCACCGGCTCCGGCTGCCTCGCCTCCTGGGAGCAGCTCGACGCCGGGCACCGGCCGGTGCCCGACGAGGAGTGGGTGGCCCGGCAGGGCGTCGCCGCCGACGGTTTGTACGCCACCGCCTTCGACGCGGCCCGCGAGCGCATCGCCAAGCTGCTGGACCGCCCGGGCGGCCTGCCGCCCCTGACCCCCTACTACACCCCCGAGACCGCGCCCGGCTATCTGCCCGGCATCCTCGCCCGCCACCACCTCGGCCCCGACGGCGCCCCGCTGCCCGGCGCGCCCGCCGCCGACAAGGCGCCCGGCCCCGTCCGGCAGATCGTCCGCCGGGCCGCGCGCGGCGCCTACCGGCACGGCGTCCAGCGAGTCGCCCCCGTGATCCGGCGGATGGGCGAGCTGTGACCTCACTCCAAGGAGTAGACCCCATGTCCCACTCGGAAGCGGGCCCGGGCACGTCGCTGCGCCGGGTGCTGGCGGTGATCCCCGCGCGCGGCGGCTCCAAGGGCGTCCCCGCGAAGAACCTCGCCCCCGTGGGCGGAGTCCCGCTGGTGGCGCGCGCGGTGCGCGAGTGCCGGGCGAGCCGGCTGGTGACCGACGTCGTCGTGTCCACCGACGACCAGGCCATCG
>NZ_MUMF01000328.1 GCF_002155905.1 Streptomyces tricolor
TCTGAAACCACGAACAGCCCTGCTTTTTGAGCAGTCTGGTTGATTGTTTCATAGTGTTTCGGTGGTCATAGCGTGAGGGAAACGCCCGGTTACATTCCGAACCCGGAAGCTAAGCCTCACAGCGCCGATGGTACTGCAGGGGGGACCCTGTGGGAGAGTAGGACGCCGCCGAACAATTTTTGGGAAAACCCCCGCATCGAAATGATGCGGGGGTTTTCTGCGTTTAGGGTCTATGGCATGCGCTATGACCTCGTCATCTTCGACAACGACGGTGTCCTCGTGGACAGCGAGCCCATATCCAACCGGCTCCTGGCCGCCTATCTCACGGAGTTGGGCCATCCCACGTCGTACGAGGACTCCATCCGGGACTACATGGGCTCGGCGATGCACCGGATCCATGAGCTGATCCTGGAGCGGACGGGACAGCGGCTGCCGGCGGAGTTCGACGAGGTCTTCCACGCGCGGGTGTTCGCCGCGTTCGAGCGGGAGTTGCGGCCCGTGGCCGGGGTGGACGGCGTACTCGAGAAACTGGCCGCGGACGGAGTGCCGTACTGCGTGGCCTCCTCCGGGAGTCATGCGCGGATCCGGGTGGGGCATCGGACGACCGGGCTCGACCGGTGGTTCGCCGAGGAGCGCGTCTTCAGCTCGGAGGATGTGGGGCGGGGCAAGCCGGCGCCGGATCTGTTCCTGTACGCCGCCGAGCGGATGGGGGTGGCCCCCGGGCGGTGCGTGGTCGTGGAGGACTCCCCGCTCGGCGTGCAGGCGGCCGTGGCGGCCGGCATGGACGTGTACGGATTCACCGCGATGACACCGGCGGAGCGGCTCGCGGGCGCCGGTCGACTCTTCTCGGACATGGGCGAGTTGGCCGACCTGCTGGTGTGACCCCGGTCCGCGGCTCCGTCTGACATCCGTCATACGGAGCACGGGACGATCGTTTCTACTGCCGGACCCCGTCCGAAGGCGAAGCTGAGGGCATGACGAAGAACACGGGGAACCCGGGCCGCAAGCCGAGCATGCTGGACAACTTCAAGCCGCTCCTCATCGATGTGGCGGTGCCGCTCGGCTCCTACTACCTCCTCAAAGAGGCCCTCGGGCTGAGCACGTTCGCGGCGCTGGCCTGGAGCAGCGTCGTCCCCGCGGTGCGGACCGTGTGGGGGCTGGTCAGGGAGCGCCGGGCCAATGCGCTGGCCGCCCTGATCCTCGTCGTCAACGTCGTCTCGCTGGTGCTGAGCTTCGTCTCCGGCGACCCGCGGCTGATGCTCGCCAAGGACAGCGGGGTCAGCAGCACGGTCGCCCTCGGCATCCTCCTCTCCGTCCGGCTGGGGAAGCCGATGATGACCGAGGGCATGAAGCCCTTCCTCGTGAAGGGCGACGCCGCCAGGGAGGCCGCTTGGCAGCGGCTGATGTCCGGGCAGGCGGCCGGGTCCGCCGCGTTCCGGCGCCGGGAGCGGCTGTTCTCCGTGGTGTGGGGGCTGGTCCTGCTGGCCGAGTGCGTCGTACGGGTCGTAGGCGCCTACACCGTCCCCGTGGACACCATGGTGTGGCTGGGCTCCGTCGTCCTGGTCGTCGCGATGGTGATCGGCTTCGTGGTCGGCGGTGCCCTGGCCGCCGGGCCGATGGAGGAGATGCTCACGGCCGAGGCGGCGGCCGACCGGGCCGAGCGGCCGGCGGTGGGTGCCGCGGCCTGAGCGAGGCCGGACCGGGGTGAAGCTGAGACAGATTCACCTTTGGCGAGATCTACCCACGGGTAGTCAGGGGGCCTACCCTCGCCGCCATGACTGATGTGCTGCGGCGCGGCAGGGCCTCGCTGGCGTTCGGTTTCTTCGCCCAGGGCGTCGCCTTCGCCCTGCTCGTCACGCGCATCCCGGCCGTCCAGGACCGGTACGGCGTCTCGGACGCGCTGCTGCCGGTCTTCCTGGCCGCCGTGCCCCTCCTCGCCGGGGCCGGCAGCGTGGCCACCGAGCGGCTGGTGCGGAGGGTGCGGCCCAGTCGGCTGCTGCGCTGGTCCCAGCCGGTGGTGCTGCTGGCGCTGCTCGGCGTCGGGGCGGGCGGGCACGGACAGGTGGCCGGGCTGGCGGTGGCGCTCGGCGTCTTCGGTCTGGCGGTGGGGGCGCTGGACGCGTCCATGAACATGCTCGGGGTCAGCCTCCAGCGGTCGTACGGGCGCAGCATCATGCTCGGCTTCCACGCCGCCTACAGCCTGGGCGGGATCGTCGGGGCCTCGCTGGCCTGGGTGGGGGCGCACGGGCAGCTCGCGCTGTGGGTGTCGTACCTGCCGGTGGTGGCGGTGCTGCTGCCGGCGGCGCTGGTGGGGAGCCGGTGGTACGTCGACGGGGAGCCGGCGCCCGCGCCCGGGCGCGCAGGGGAGCGGGGGGCCGTCGGCTTCCCGCTGCTGCTGCCGCTGTGCCTGGTGATGACCTTCGCCTACATCGGGGACTCGACCGTCTCCAACTGGAGCGCGAAGTATCTGAAGGACGTGCTGGGCGGCTCGGAGCAGCTGGCGACCGTGCCGTACAACGTGTACATGGTGACCACGCTGGTGGGGCGGGCGCTCGGGGACTTCGGGGTACGGCGGTTCGGGGCGGTGGCGGTCGTCCGGCTC
>NZ_MUMF01000033.1 GCF_002155905.1 Streptomyces tricolor
CAGGCGGCCGGTGTCCGGGGCGTAGGCGAGGCGGAGGTCGTAGTGGCGGGCGTCGTAGCCGCCGTTGCCCAGCCGGGGGAAGTAGGGGTCGCCGAGGCCGGGGGCGCCCGGGGTCGGGGCGGAGGAGGCGGCGACGACGAGGAAGGAGGCCGCCGCGGTGGCGAGGGCGCCCAGACGTGCCGAACGGGAGAGTGCCATGAGTCGTCCCTTTCGAGCGTGCCGATCGGTGGTCGGACACGGATGACTCTGCGCTCTCCCGTACGGGCATGTACATGACTTTCCCGGTCGTCATGTCCTACGTGTCGGCCGGCCCCCGGGAGTCGGTCCTGTCGCCGGAGGCCGCTTCGGGGGCCTCCGCTCCGGACGCCTCGGCGGTCTNNGCGGCCTCCGCGGCCGTCGCCTCCTCGGCGGCGTCCTCCGCTCCGGCCGCCGGCTTCTTGTCGGCCGAGCCGCCGGCGACCACCGCGTCCGGTACCAGCTCCGACGCCTTCTTCGCCGCCGAGAGCAGGACCGTGTCGTGCGGGGCCTGGTCCGCGAAGTTCTCGGGGTGGTGGCAGGCGACCCGCTGGCCCGGCCGCAGCTCCACGAGCTGCGGCTCGGTCGTCCTGCAGATCTCCGTCGCCTTCCAGCACCGCGTGTGGAACCGGCAGCCGGAGGGCGGGGCGATCGGCGAGGGCACGTCGCCGCGGAGCAGGATGCGCTCGCTCTTGCGCCCCCGGCGCTTGGTGTCGGGCACCGGCACCGCCGACATCAGCGCCTTGGTGTACGGGTGCATCGGCGACTCGTACAGCGAGGTGCGGTCGGCCAGCTCCACGATCTTGCCGAGGTACATCACCGCGATCCGGTCCGAGACGTGCCGGACCACCGAGAGGTCGTGCGCGATGATCACGTAGGTCAGGCCCAGTTCCTGCTGGAGGTCGTCCATCAGGTTCACGACCTGCGCCTGGATCGACACGTCCAGCGCGGAGACCGGCTCGTCCGCCACCACCAGCTTCGGCTTCAGGGCGAGCGCGCGGGCGATGCCGATGCGCTGGCGCTGGCCGCCGGAGAACTCGTGCGGGTAGCGGTTGTAGTGCTCGGGGCTGAGGCCGACCAGTTCGAGGAGCCGCTGGACCTCCTTCTTCACCCCGCCCTCGGGCTCCACGCCCTGGAGCCGGAAGGGCGCCGAGACGATCGAGCCGATGGTGTGCCGCGGGTTCAGGGAGCCGTACGGGTCCTGGAAGATCATCTGGATGTCGCGGCGCAGCGGGCGCATCTGCGCGGTGCTCAGCCGCGTGATGTCCCGGCCCTCGAAGGTGATCCGCCCGCCGGTCGGGTCCTGGAGGCGGGTGATGACCCGGCCCATGGTCGACTTGCCGCAGCCCGACTCGCCGACCACGCCCAGGGTCTCGCCCTTGCGCACCTCGAAGTCGATGCCGTCGACGGCCTTCACGGCGCCGACCTGGCGCTGCAGGATGCCCTTCTTGATCGGGAAGTGCTTGGTCAGGCCCTCGACCTTGAGGAGCACCTCGCGGTCCGCCGAGCCCTCGCCGGCCGACGCCTGCTGCGGGATCACAGCCTCGTCCGTCTTCTTGGTCTCACTCACAGCTTCGGCGCAATCTCTTCGGTCCAGATCCGCTGGCGGTCCTCGGCCGAGAGGTGGCAGGCGGACCAGTGCCCGGTGCTCACCTGCTCCAGCTCGGGGCGCACCGTGCGGGTGACGTTCCCCTTGGGGATGTCCGCGTACGGGCAGCGCGGGTGGAAGGCGCAGCCCGAGGGGACGTTGATGAGGCTCGGCGGCGAGCCCTTGACCGGGATGAGCCGTTCGGAGGTCTCGCGGTCGATGCGGGGCATCGAGCCGAGCAGGCCCCAGGTGTAGGGGTGCTGCGGCTGTTCGAAGACCTCGTCGGCCGGCCCGCGCTCCACGCACCGGCCGCCGTACATCACGAGGACGTCGTCGGCGATCTCGGCGACCACGCCGAGGTCGTGGGTGATCATGATGACCGCGGAGCCGAACTCCTTCTGCAGGTCCCGGATCAGGTCGAGGATCTGCGCCTGGACGGTCACGTCGAGGGCGGTGGTCGGCTCGTCCGCGATGAGCAGCTCGGGGTTGTTCACCAGCGCCATGGCGATCATGGCGCGCTGGCGCATACCGCCGGAGAACTCGTGCGGGTAGCCGTCGACGCGCTTGGCGGGCTCGGGGATGCCGACGCGGTCGAGCATCTCGATGGCCCGGGCGCGGGCGACCTTCTTGCTGACGTTGTGGTGCACCCGGTACGCCTCGACGATCTGGTCGCCGACCTTGTAGTAGGGGTGCATCGCGGACAGCGGGTCCTGGAAGATCATCGCCATCTCCCGGCCGCGGAGCTTGCGCACCTCGTCCGGGGCGGCGCCCACCAGCTCCTTGCCGTCGAGCCAGATCTCGCCGGACATCCGCACGTTCTTGCCGCGCGTGCCGAGCCGGTGCAGGCCCATGATGGCCAGCGAGGTGACCGACTTGCCGGAGCCGGACTCGCCCACGATGGCGAGGGTCTTGCCCTTCTCCAGGGTGAAGCTGAGCCCGTCGACGGACTTGACCAGGCCGTCGTCGGTCGGGAAGTGCACCTTGAGGTCGCGGACCTCCAGGAAGGCCTCGGGCGCCTTGGCGGGGGTGGGCTCGCCCACGGCCGCGCCGGTCTTGGAGAGTTCGGTCACGAGAGCCTCACCCGCGGGTCGGCGGCGGCGTAGAGCACGTCCACCAGGAGATTTGCGATCACGACGAAGAAGGCGGCGAGCAGGGTCACGCCGAGGATGGGGGGCAGGTCGTTGTCGGTGATGGCCTTCACCGCGTACTCGCCGATGCCGTGCAGCGAGAAGACGTACTCGGTGATCAGGGCGCCGCCGAGCAGCAGACCGAGGTCCATGCCGAACACGGTGATGATCGGGGTGAGGGCCGCGCGCAGTCCGTGCCGGACCACGACGTTGCGCTCGCGCAGGCCCTTGGCGCGGGCCGTGCGGATGAAGTCCTCGTTCATCGTCTCCAGCATGCCCGAGCGGGTGAGCCGCGCGTAGATGGCGGAGTACAGCAGGGCCAGCGAACACCACGCCGGGAAGAGGGTGTTGGCCCACTGCGAGGGGTTCTCGGTGAACGGGACGTAGGTGGTCCCGAAGATCGGCCACTGGTAGGTGAAGAGCAGGAGCGCCAGGTTGCCCGTGAAGAACATGGGGAGCGAGACACCGGCGAGCGCGACACCCATGAAGGCGCGGTCGAAGAACGAACGGGGCTTCAGCGCCGAGATGACACCGATCACCACGCCCGACAGCACCCACAGCACGGCGGCACCCACGGCCAGCGAGATGGTCACCGGCAGCCGGCCGGTGAGCTGCGGCCAGACCGCCTCGTGGGTCTTGAAGGAGTAGCCGAAGCACGGTGCGTTGCAGTGCACCGTGGTGGGACCGACGTTGTAGTCGGCACCGGCCACGATCCCCTTGATGAAGTGCCAGTACTGGACGTAGACCGGCTGGTCCAGACCGAGATTGTGCTTGACCGCGGCGATGTCCGCCTTCGACGGGCTCTTGCCGATGTACTGCTGTGCCAGCTGGTCCGCCGTCTGGCCGGCGAGTCGCGGCAGCAGGAAGAAGATGGCGAAGGTGACCGCGGAGACGACCAGCAGCAGGATCACTGCCGCGAACGTCCGGCGGAGGATGTACGAGATCACGGGGGCCGGCGCTGGTGCCCGCGGGCCGCGAAGCCCGCGGGCACCAATGCCTTCACCTGCCTTCCGGGGCTGCTACTTCGACGCGACGCCGATGTTGAGGTAGTCGTACTGACCGCTGAACGCCGCCGTGGAAACCAGGTTGGTGTAGTTCGTCGGGCGGCCCAGCAGGACCTTGAAGTAGGTCAGCGGGACGAGGACGGCGTCGTCCATGGTCTTCTTGTCGATCTGCGTGTAGAGGCTGTTGCGCTCGCCTGCGTCCTGCGTACCGATCGCCTTGGCCAGCAGGTCGTTGACTTCCTTGTTGTCGTACTGCGCCAGGTTGGTGTTACCGGACTGGCTGATCGCCTTGCCGTTCAGGATCTGCTGGAGGAAGCCGTAGCCGGAGGGCCAGTCGGCACCCCACTGCATCATGATCAGGCCGATGTTCTGCTTCTCGGTGAACTTCGGCACACCCGCGTAGTCGGTGAAGTACTTGCCGGACGGGTACTGCTTGAGGGTGGCGTTGATGCCGACCTTCTTCAGCGAGTTGATGATCGCCGTGGCGGCGTCGATCTCCTGCGGGCGGTCCGAGCGGGCCGAGATGTTGGTCGAGATCGAGGTCTTGCCGCAGGCCTTCAGCTGCTCCTTGGCCTTGGCGACGTCGCCCTTGCTGCCCTTGGTCGCGTAGGCGTCGGACTTCGCGTAGCCCGGGATGTCCGGCGGCAGGACGGTGGAGGCGACCTCACCGCGGATCGGGCCGCCCTCGGCGGTCTGCACCGAGACCTTGTCGATCGCGTACTGGACGGCCTTGCGGCACTCGATCTTGTCGAACGGCTTCACCTTGGTGTTGAGCGCCATGTAGACCAGGCGGCCACCGTAGGTGTTGTCCGTGTTGGCCTTCTTGGCGGGGTCGGTGAGCACGTCGGCCTGGGTGGAGGCCTGGACACCGGTGCCGGCCAGGTCGATCGCGTTGCCCGCGAGGACGTCCTGGTCGATCTTCTCCGGGTTGACCTTCAGGTTGACGACGATCTTGTCCGGCAGCTGCTTGCGCAGCGGGTCGGTCTTCGGGTCCCAGTTCTCGTTGCGCACCAGGACGGCCTGCTTGCCGTCCTCGTAGCTCTGGAACTTGTACGAGCCCGAGGACACGATGTTCTTGACGTAGTCGACGCCCTTGTCCTTGGCCTTGGGCACCGGAGCCGTCTGGGGGGCGGCGACCAGGTAGTCGAACTCCTGGAACGGCTGCTTCAGGTGGAAGACGATGGTGGTGTCGTCCGGCGTCTCGATGGAGGACAGGCCCTTGTCGCTCTTGTCCTTGTACGGGCCCTTGTACTTGTCGCCGCCGGCCAGGAACTGCTGGAAGTAGTTCGGGCCGAGGGAGAGCACGTCACGCGCGAAGTTCGAGCGCTCGACGGCGTACTTGACGTCCTTCGAGGTGATCGGCGTGCCGTCCTCGTACTCCAGGCCGGACCGCAGCTTGTACGTCCAGGTCTTGCCGCCGTCGCTCGGGACGCCCTTGCTCGCCGCGAGGTCCGGGACCAGGGTGTTGCCCTCGTCGCCGGGGCCGGGCTTGAACGTCATCAGCGGGCGGGCCCACAGCCGGCTGAGGTTGTACATGTACGCGTAGTACGTGTTGCCCGGGTCGAAGGAGTCCGGCACGTCGGACATCTCGTAGGTGACCGTGCCGCCCTTCTTGTCGGACACGTTCACGACGCCCTTGGTCGCGGCGTTGGCCCCGGCCGACTTGGTGCCGTTCTCGTTCTTGTTGTCATCGGCCTTGCTGCAGCCCGAAAGAAGCAGGCTGGCGGAGCCGATGGCCGCGATCGCGGCCAGCGCTGACCTTCGCATGATGGGCGCTTTCCCCTCCATTGTCGGAAAAACTTGTCGGGCTCTCTGCGGCAGGCGTCAGCGGCTGCGCGGGTCGAGAGCGTCGCGGAGACCGTCGCCGAGCAGGTTGAACGCCAGGACGGTCACGAAGATGGCGAGACCGGGAACGATCATGTACTGGGGGTCGACCTTGTAGTAGGTGACCGCCTCACGGAGCATGCCGCCCCAGGACGCCTGCGGGGGCTGGATGCCGACGCCGAGGAAGCTCAGGGACGCCTCGAAGAGGATGTTGGTCGGGATGAGCAGCGTCGAGTAGACGATGATCGGTCCGACCAGGTTCGGCATCAGCTCCCGGAACAGGATGTAGGGGGCCTTGGCGCCCATGCCCCGGGAGGCGTCGACGAACTCGCGCTCGCGCAGGGCGAGGGTCTGGCCGCGGACGATCCGGCCGAGGTAGGGCCAGTTGAAGAAGCCGATGACGAAGATCAGCACGCTCAGGTGGAGCGGCAGCCCGTTCAGCCCGAACGCGCCGCCCTGCAGGGTGGCGGAGATGGCGATCGCGAAGAGCAGGAGGGGGAAGGCGAGGAAGGTGTCCATCAGCCGGCTGATGATCGAGTCGACCCGGCCGCCGTAGTAGCCGGCCACGACACCCATGATCGCGCCGATCACGTTGGAGAGGATCGTGGCGCCGAAGGCGACCACGAGCGACACCCAGGAGCCCTCCAGGATGCGGGTGGCGATGTCCCGGCCGAACTTGGGGTCCACACCGAGCGGGTGCTCGGCGCTCATGCCGCCCCAACTGCCCTTCGGCAGCGAGGTGTCCGGGGTGATCAGGTCCTGGTGGAAGGCGTTCGGGTCGAGTCCGAACACGGCCTGGAGGGGACGCGAGAGGATCGCGAGGAGGATCAGCAGGACCACGATGACGCCGCCGGCGACGGCGACCTTGTCCTTCTTGAACCGGGTCCAGGCGATCTGGCCCAGGGAACGACCCTCGATCTGCCCCTTACCGGCACCCTCCAGCACTGCCTCCGGCTGTGCTTCGGCTGCCGCCCCGGTGGTCTCGATCGGTGCGGTCACGGTGAGCGACCCCTCTCGCCGGTGGTGACCGGCCTGCGCCTGCCGCGGATTGCGGCTTTGTCGACTTGCCATCGAGCATGAGGTCTCGGCCTCACGTCTGAGTCGGGAGTCTTCAGCGTCGTCGCGATCACCCGCCAGAGCTGACGGCGAAAGTATGCGCAACCGTGATGCAGTCCGGGGGATTCCGTTATCCGAACAACGGGTAACGACCCCCGGACGCGGGCCAGTTGGGGCAGAACGGCGAATTTGCGCGGTTCGGGACGATCGGCCGATGTCTACGCGCGCAGAAACATGTCGGCTGTGTAAATTCTGCGATCCGGGCCGAAAACCATGCCATTCGGCTCAGTTGGACGGAACGGGTCGGCCGGCCCGGTCGCTCAGTAGCCGCCGCGCACCGGCGGATAGCCGTACCCGCCGGCCGGGGCCTGCGGCGGGGCCGGGACCTGGAGCTGCGGCTGCGGCGCCGGGACATGGGCCTCGCGGTCGTAGAAGGGGCGCGCGTTGGCCCGCATCCACATCACCACCGGGTCGTGGTCGTCGGTCATCACGACCGTCGAGACCGGCAGCCCCTCCGGGACCGCGCCGACGGACTGCTGCATCATCGCGCGCACCGAGTCGACCGCGGCGGGCGAGGTGTCGTACACGTCCAGGCCGATGGCGAGATACGGCGCCCCGAGCGCGGGCTGCACCCAGGCGCGGCGCAGCGAGCGGAGCGCGGGGGTGCGGTGCGCGTTCTGCGCGAGCAGGGCGTAGAACTGGGGGATCTCGATGCCGGGCTCCGACAGCCGGAGCGGGCCGGCGGGCTGGCGGTCCAGGCCGGTGGCGATGCGGCGCAGGTCCAGCCAGGGGATGCCGACGCCGCCGCCCGGGGCGTGCGGGTTGAGCCAGAGCCCGTAGTGGTCGGGGTAGAGGGTGCGGGCCACGTCGAGGCCGTCGACCACTTCGTACGAACGGTTCCAGCCGCTGGCGGACAGCTCCTGGGCGGAGGTGACGCAGGGGGCGTAGTGGCAGCCGTCCACCTCCATGTCCCCGTACTGGGCGTCCGGGGAGCCGGCCTGGCCGTGCCACAGAAGCATCCAGATCTGGCCGGAGGAGGGGGTGGCGAGGGCGCGGAGCAGGGCCTCGTAGGCGTCGTAGCGTCCGGGCGTGACCTGGCGCAGCATGTGCTCCACGCTGCCGCTGTGGCTCGCGCTCACCCTCGTACCGGCCCTTCTTCATCCGTGCCCCGCGTTCGGGAACAGCTTATTCGCCTGCCGGCTCGGGGCCTCATGCTTCGTGCGCGGGTGCGGGTGTGTGGTGCGTTCCCGCGCCCCGCGGCGGAGCCGCATATCAGACACAGCCCCGCGCCCCTTGGGGGGCGCGTTCAGTGGCCGTACTCGTAGAAGGGCCGGACGTTCGTCTTCAGCCATGTCGCCACCGGGTCGTCCGTGACGTCCATCAGCACGAGGCTGACCGGCCACTTGACCGGGTGTTCGCCCAGCGCCCGGCCCAGCGCCTCCAGGGGGCGGGTGCGCAGGTCGCCCTCCCACTGGGAGAGTTCCACGCCCACGAACATCACCGGGTCGTCCGTCTCGATGGCGGCCAGGCAGCGGCGGGCGGTGAGGACCACGCCGGTCCCGGCGAACTCGGCGGAGGCGGCGGAGAGGAAGTCGACCGGGTCGTCCTGCCAGTCGGGTTCGAAGAGGCGGACCCGGCCGCCGGTGTTGGGGCCGTCGAGCGGGGTGCGGCCGGCGCGGCACAGCTCGGCCACGGCCTCGGGCGGCAGCGGGATGCCGACCACTCCGCCCGGGTTGACCGCGATGCCCACCTGCGGGGGCAGGCCGCGGGCGAACTCGACGGCGGGGGCGATGGTGTACGACATGTGGGCGCCGGCCGCCTGGCGCAGCTGCTCCTCGGAGCTGAACACCGGGACGTACGTCTGGCCGTCGAGGTCCGTCGTCGGCAGGTCCAGCGGTCCGCTGTGCGGGCCGCCGCCGTTGGGCAGCGGTATCCACAGGAAGCTCCGGCCGAGGACCTCGATGATCCGGCCGCCCGCCGCGGGGACGCCGAGGGAGGCCGACAGCACCTCCTCCAGCTCGTTGCCGGGCCAACCGCCGTGCGGGTGGGGGTGCGCCTGTGCCGGGAAGTCCGCGGGAATGTCCGCCGGGAAGTCCATCTGCCTACCGCCTGCTGGGAACCACTGCTGTGAGCGCACAGGCTAGCGGGTGGCGGTGACAGCACCTCACCGAGTGAAGCCGACGCGGCTCAGGACGTCCGCCGCGTCCCGGTCCAGCAGCACCGCCGCGCCGCAGCCCGCGGGCAGCTCCCCCTTCTCCACCGCGCGCAGCAGGCGGCCGGTGGCCCGGCGGTGGCGGCGGAAGGCGTAGCGGGACACGCCCCGGCCGCGCTCGCGCTGGCCCTGCCGGGCCGTCTCGGCGCTGACGTCGAGGAGGAGCAGGTGCAGCGTGCCGCCCCGGCGCCGGGCCTCGCGGGCGAGCCAGGCACGGACCCAGGACTGGGTGCCGCAGTCGTGCACGACGACGCCCTCGCCGGTGCGCAGGGCGCGGCGCAGTCCGGCGTAGTGGGCGAGGCGGACCAGGGGGCGGTACAGCGCGTAGGGGATGCGGCGGGGGACGCGGGCCGCCCAGCGGTCGCGGGCGTCCTGGGAGTCGATGCGGTGGCCGGTGACCGCGCGGCGCATCAGGGTGGACTTGCCG
>NZ_MUMF01000329.1 GCF_002155905.1 Streptomyces tricolor
CGAGCCCCCGCCCCACCCGGGATCTAGGCTTCCTTCTGGAGGAGATTCGCTTCGTCAGCTCGTCTGTGGGTCTGTTGAAACATGAAGGAAGCCCCGTTGAACTTCTGGTCGCTCTATCAGCACGGCTTCGCGCGCATCGCCGCGTGCACGGGCCACACCGTCATCGCCGACCCGCACGCCAACGCCGAAGCGGTCCTGCGCCAGGCCCGCGACTGCGCGGACGAGGGCGTCGCCGTCGCCGTCTTCCCCGAGCTGGGCCTCACCGGCTACTCGATCGAGGACCTGCTCCTCCAGGACGCGCTGCTCGACCGGGTCGAGGCGGCGGTGCGGACCGTCGTGGCGGGGTCGGCCGAGCTGCTGCCGGTGCTGGTCGTCGGCGCCCCGCTGCGCCACCGCCACCGGGTCTACAACTGCGCGGTGATCATCCACCGCGGCCGGATCCTCGGCGTCGTACCGAAGTCGTACCCGCCGAACTACCGCGAGTTCTACGAGCGCCGGCAGATCGCCGACGGGCACGACGAGCGGGGCGGGACCATCCGGGTCGCCGGCGCCGAGGTGCCGTTCGGGGTGGATCTGCTGTTCGCGGCCGAGGACGTGCCCGGGCTCGTGCTGCACACCGAGATCTGCGAGGACATGTGGGTGCCGGTGCCGCCGAGCGCCGAGGCCGCCCTCGCCGGGGCGACGGTGCTGGTCAACCTCTCCGGCAGCCCGATCACGGTCGGCCGCGCCGAGGACCGCAGGTTGCTGTGCCGCTCGGCGTCCTCCCGCTGCCTCGCCGCCTACGTCTACGCGGCGGCCGGACTGGGCGAGTCCACCACGGACCTGTCCTGGGACGGGCAGACCATGATCTACGAGAACGGGGTGCTGCTCGCCGAGACGGACCGCTTCCCGCTCGGCGACCGGTACGCGGTCGCCGACGTCGACCTGGACCTGCTGCGGCAGGAGCGGCAGCGGATGGGGACGTTCGACGACAACCGCCGGGCCCACGCCGCGCGGACCGGTGACTTCCGCACCGTCACGTTCGAGCTGGACCCGCCGGTCACCGACCTCGGGCTGCGCCGGCGCGTCGAGCGGTTCCCGTTCGTGCCCGCCGACCCCGAGCGGCTCGCTCTGGACTGCTACGAGGCCTACAACATCCAGGTCGCCGGGCTCCAGCAGCGGTTGGCGGCGATCGGCGGACCGAAGGTCGTCATCGGGGTGTCCGGCGGGCTCGACTCCACCCACGCGCTGATCGTCGCCGCCCGCGCCATGGACCGCGCCGGCCGGCCGCGCAGCGACATCCTGGCCTTCACCCTGCCCGGCTTCGCCACCAGCGACCACACCAAGGACAACGCGCACAAGCTGATGCGGGCGCTCGGGGTCACCGCCGCCGAGCTGGACATCACGCCGACCGCGCGGCTGATGCTGAAGGAGATCGGCCACCCCTTCGCCTCCGGCGAGCCGGTGTACGACGTCACCTTCGAGAACGTCCAGGCCGGGCTGCGCACGGACTACCTGTTCCGGCTGGCCAACCAGCGCGGCGGCATCGTCCTCGGCACCGGTGACCTGTCCGAGCTGGCGCTCGGCTGGTCGACGTACGGCGTCGGCGACCAGATGAGCCACTACAACGTGAACTCCGGGGTGCCGAAGACCCTGATCCAGCACCTGATCCGCTGGGTGATCAGCAGCGGGCAGTTCGACGACGACACCGGCAAGATCCTCGCGGCGATCCTGGACACCGAGATCAGCCCCGAGCTGGTGCCGGGCGAGGAGATGCAGTCCACCGAGTCGAAGATCGGCCCGTACGCGCTGCACGACTTCACCCTGTTCCAGGTGCTGCGCTACGGCTTCCGGCCCTCGAAGATCGCCTTCCTGGCCTGGCACGCCTGGCACGACCCGGACGCCGGCGCCTGGCCGCCCGGCTTCCCCGAGGCCAAGCGGGGCGCGTACGACCTGGCCGAGATCCGGCACTGGCTGGAGGTGTTCTGCCGCCGCTTCTTCGCGTTCTCGCAGTTCAAGCGCTCGGCGATGCCGAACGGGCCGAAGGTGTCGGCCGGCGGCTCCCTCTCCCCGCGCGGCGACTGGCGGGCCCCGTCCGACGGCAACGCGGAGGCGTGGCTCAGGGACCTCGACCGCTTCGACTTCGACGCGGCGGGCAGCGGACGGTAGCCCCCCCCCGCTCCGGCGTTCCCTCCGTCGTTCTCCCGCTCAGTTGTTCCAGGTCTCGTCGTACGGGTCGCGCGGGGCCTGGACCGGGCGGGTCGACGTGACCTTCAGATAGGGGATCGGGCCGTCGTTGACCGGGTCGCGGGTCAGGCGGGGGGTGTACGTGCCCGTCACCTCCAGCCAGGCGTCCGGGCGGAGCACCGGGGGCAGGTCGCCGGTCAGCGCGACCTTCACCGGCTGGGCGTCCGCCGCGCAGCAGTTGAGGGCCATGCGGACCAGGTACGGGGCGCCGGAGCGGTCCAGGGCGAGGAAACCGGTGACCCGGACCGGGCGGCCGTGCAGGGAGCGGCCGTGGTCGTAGGCCGCGCGGGAGGCGTACTCGACGACCGAGAGCGGCACCGGGTCGCCGGCCGGCAACGGGCCGTAGGCGTACGGCTTCTGCAGGGCCGTACCGGTGCGCAGGGCGCTGTAGGAGCCGAGGGCCGGCGGGGCGCTCAGGATGAGGGCGAGGAGGGGGAGCAGGAGGAGCCAGGAGACGCGCGGTCCGGGGTGCTCGTGAGACCCGGATCGCCGGTCGCGGCGGCGCTCGTACCAGGCCGTCGCCACCGCCGTCGCGATCAGGACCGCGCCCGAGGCCAGCAGCAGCGGGCGCAGGCCCGTCTTGACGTACCGCAGGTACAGGTCGGTGGCGCCCGCGTGCAGCAGCGCGGCGCCGAGCAGGAACAGGACGGCCGCCTGGGCCTGGCGGTTCACAGCAGCACCGTCCCGGTCAGTACGGCGCCCGTGACCGCCAGCGCGAAGGTGGCGGGCGCGAAGCGGAGCGCGAAGGCACGGCCGAAGGTGCCGGCCTGCATCGCGAACAGCTTGAGGTCGATCATCGGCCCCACCACCAGGAACACCAGCTTGGCCGTCGGGGAGAACGCGGTGAGGGAGGCCGCGACGAACGCGTCCGCCTCCGAGCAGAGGGACAGCAGGACGGCCAGGGCGGCGAGGGCGAGCACCGCGACCAGGGGCGACCCGGCGGCCGTACGCAGCCAGTCCGCCGGGACCGCCGCCTTCAGCGTGGCCGCGGCCGTCGCGCCGAGCACCAGGAAGCCGCCGGCGTGCATGACGTCGTGCCGGACCGCGCCCCAGAACGCCTCCCCCTTGGTCGCGCCCTCGTGGGTGCCGTGGGCCGGCGGGCGCAGCCAGTCGGCGCGGCCCAGCCGCTGCCACAGCCAGCCCATCGCGCAGGCCACCAGCAGGCTCGCCAGGAACCGGGCCAGGACCATCTCCGGCTGCCCGGGGAAGGCGACGGCGGTCGCGGTGAGCACCACCGGGTTGACCGCGGGCGCGGAGAGCAGGAAGGCGAGGGCGGCGGCGGGGGTCACGCCCCGGCGGACCAGGGCGCCCGCCACCGGCACCGACGCGCATTCGCAGCCCGGCAGCACCGCGCCCGCGAGCCCCGCCACGGGCACGGCCAGGGCGGGCCGGCGCGGCAGGGCGCGCGCGAAGAAGGACGCCGGGACGAATACCGCGATCGCCGCCGACAGCAGCACGCCGAGCACCAGGAAGGGCAGCGCCTGCACGGTCACCGCCACGAACACCGTCATCCAGCTCTGCATCGCCGGTGTGCCGAGCAGCCCGCGGATCGGCGACTGGGCGAGCACGGCCAGGAGCAGGGCGAGCGTCAGCACCAGCGGGGAGTTCAGCCGGCGCCCCGGGTGGTCGGGCGAGGGCCCGGTACGACGGGGGCCGGCGCCGGGCGGGGCGTCGTCGGTGATGGCCACGGATGATTACCTCCGGCTCCGGCTGCTGCTCTGCCTCCCCTTCCGTACGCGCGGCCCGGCCCGGGCGTTCAGACCATTGCTGGAACCATGCATCCGCGTGGGGCACTCTTTCCCCTTGTGGCGAGCGTTCCGTACCAAGGGGGGCCGGGGGACCGGCCGGCGCACATGGTGGTGTGCGGTGACGACGGGCTCGCGCACCGGCTGGCCGCCGAGTTGCGCGGGGTCTACGGCGAACAGGTCACCCTCGTCGTGCCGCCGAACGAGCGCACCGCCCGCCCACCCGTGGTCGGCCGGGCCCGGGCCGCGTCGGCGGCGCTGTTCGACCGCGTGGTCAGCGCCGCGGTGGGCACCGTGGGCCGGGCGGGAGGCAACGGACAGCCCGCCCCTCCGGCCGGCCAACGCCCGGAATCCGAAGGCGTGTTGGAGGCAGCCGAGCTGACCGAGGCGGTGCTCGCGGAGGCCGGGGTGGCCCGGGCCGCCGCACTGGCCCTCGTGTACGACGACGACGAGACCAACATCCGCGCCGCGCTGACCGCCCGCCGGCTCAACCCCCGGCTGCGACTCGTCCTCCGGCTGTACAACCGGCGGTTGGGCCAGCACATCGAGGAACTCCTCGACCAGGCCGCCGCGTTGGCCGCGGGGGACGACGACGGCGGTCCGGGCGCCGCGATCGAGGCCTCCACGACCGTACTGTCCGACGCCGACACCGCCGCGCCCGCGCTGGCCGCCACCGCCGTCGCCGGCACCAGCCGGGTCGTGCAGACCGAGGGACTGCTGCTGCGGGCCGTGGAACGGCCGCTCTCCGGGGACGGTTCCGGCACCGGGCTGTGCACCCTCGCCCTGCTGTCGGGCGGCGGCCCGGCCGGCACCGACGGCCCCCACGGGGTGGCCGGGGAGCAGCCGCCGCGGCTGCTCCCCGACGACGAGGAGGTGCGGCGGGCCGCCGGACGGCAGGCCGTCGTACTGGAGCACGTCTCCACCCCCGCCGGCACCGAGTCCGCCGCGCCCGCCCGACGGGCGACCGGCGTCATGCCGCTCGCCTCCCTGTTCTCCCGGCGGCTGCGCTGGTCCCTGGCCGGCCTGGTCGGCTGTGTGGTCGGCCTCGCCGTCGCCATGTGGCTGGTCACCGGCATCCATCCGCTGCGCGCCTTCTACATCACCCTCCTCGACCTGTTCGCGATCGACGACCCGGCCCTCAAGGAACCCCTCGGCCGCCAGATCCTCCAACTCCTGTCCGCGCTCGTCGGGCTGCTGCTCCTGCCGGTGCTGCTGGCCGCCGCGCTGGAGGCGCTCGGCACCTTCCGCACCGCCTCCGCCCTGCGCAGGCCGCCGCGCGGCCTGAGCGGGCATGTCGTACTGCTCGGCCTCGGCAAGATCGGCACCCGGGTGCTGACCCGGCTGCGGGAACTGAACATCCCCGTGGTGTGCGTCGAGTCCGACCCGGAGGCCCGCGGCCTCGCCACCGCCCGCCGGCTGCGGGTGCCGGTGGTCCTCGGGGACGTCACCCAGGAAGGAGTCCTGGAGGCCGCCCAGATCCACCGGGCCCAGGCGCTGCTCGCGGTGACCAGCTCCGACACCACCAACCTGGAGGCCGTGCTCTACGCCCGGACCGTCCGCCCCGATCTCCGCGCGGTGCTGCGCCTGTACGACGACGACTTCGCCACCGCCGTCTACCGCACCCTCCGCACCGCCTACCCCCGGGCCCTGACCCGCAGCCGCAGCGTCACCCACCTGGCAGCCCCCGCGTTCGCCGGCGCGATGCTGGGCCGCCAGGTCCTGGGAGCCATCGCCGTCGAACGCAGGGTGCTCCTCTTCGCCGCGGTCGACGTGGACGGCCACCCCCGGCTGGAGGGCCGCACCGTGGCGGAGGCGTTCCAGGCCGGTGCCTGGCGGGTCCTGGCCCTGCTGGGCCGGACCGGTACCCCCGCCGACCACGTCCTGGCCAAGGGCGACCGGGTGGTGGTCGCCGCCACCCGGAGGGGGCTCGCGGAGCTGCGCTGACGCTACGCGCCCAAGTGCCGCCTCGCGAAGTCCAGTTCCAGCGCCACCTGCTTGATCCGCTCGTCCACCACCAGGGAGCCGTGGCCCGCGTCGTACCGGTAGACCTCGTGGACCGCGCCGCGGGACTCCAGTCGCTTGACGTAGTTGTCGATCTGGCGGATCGGACAGCGGGGGTCGTTGACGCCGGCCGAGATGTAGACGGGGGCCTTGACCTGGTCGACGTAGGTGAGCGGGGAGGAGGCGGCGAAGCGGTCGGGGACCTCCTCGGGGGTGCCGCCCAGCAGGGTGCGGTCCATGGCCTTCAGCGCCTCCATCTCGTCGTGGTACGCCGTGACGTAGTCCGCGACCGGGACGACCGCGATGCCCAGCGCCCAGGCGTCCGGCTGGGTGCCGAGGCCGAGCAGGGTGAGGTAGCCGCCCCAGGAGGCGCCGGTGAGGACCAGGCGGGCGGGGTCGGCGAGGCCGGAGGTGATCGCCCACTCGCGGACGGCCGCCACGTCCTCCAGCTCGATCAGACCGACCCGGTGCTTGAGGGCGTCGGTCCAGGCGCGGCCGTAGCCGGTGGAGCCGCGGTAGTTGATGCGGATCACCGCGTACCCGTGGTCGACCCAGGCGGCCGGGCCCGCCGCGAAGGAGTCGCTGTCGTGCCAGGTGGGGCCGCCGTGCAGGTCGAAGACGGTGGGCAGGGGGCCCGTGGCGCCCGCCGGCTTCTGGATCAGGGCGTGGATGCGGCCGCCGGGGCCCTCCACCCACACGTCCTCCACGGGCACCGACGGCGGGCAGGCCATGCCCGGAGGGTCCAGCACCACTCCGCCGGCGGT
>NZ_MUMF01000330.1 GCF_002155905.1 Streptomyces tricolor
CACCAGCAGCAGTCCGCCCCCGTGCGCCACCACCGACCCGCGCAGCGCGCCCGCGAATCTCCGGGTGGCCCCCAGCCACTCGGTCCCGGCCAGCACTTCCCGCAGCAACGCGACCCGTACGGCGTCCATGCGACCGCATCCTGCCGCAAGCGCTCGCTCGTGACGCGGAGTTCACCCCGAATTCGCCCGACCCGGGGACGGTGGCGGCCCAGCCGCAGGCTTCCAGGAGGCGCCCGATGACCGACGTGACCGTCCCCTTCCGCGCGGGCCGCGAGGGCTACGCGAGCTTCCGCATACCCGCCGTCGTCGCCGGCCGGTCCGGCACCCTGCTCGCCTTCTGCGAGGGCCGCGTCGACTCCGCCGCCGACCACGGGCACATCCACATCGTGCTGAAGCGGTCCACGGACGGCGGCCGTACCTGGGGGCCGCTCCAGGTCGCCGCGCGCAACGGCACGGACCTCGCCGGCAACCCCGCCCCCGTCGTCCTGGACACCGGCCGGATCCTGCTCGTGCACGTCCGGGCCGCCGCCTCCGCCACCGAGGCCGCCGTCCTGCGCGGCCAGGTCGCGGAAGCCGACGGGCGGCGGGTGTGGGTGCAGCACAGCGACGACGACGGACTGACGTGGTCCGCGCCCAGGGAGATCACCGCGCAGGTGAAGCGGCCCGGCTGGCGCTGGTACGCCACCACCCCCGGCCACGCCCTCCAGCTCACCACCGGCCGCGTCCTCGTCCCGGCCAACCACACCGTGGCGCCCGCCGGCACCGACACCGGCGCCGAGGCGAAGTACCACGGCGGGCACTGCCTGCTCAGCGACGACCGCGGCGCGACCTGGCGCCTCGGCTACCTGGACGACGACACCGACGGCTACGTCAACGTCAACGAGACCACCGCCGCCGAACTCCCCGACGGCCGCGTCTACCTCAACGCCCGCAACGACTCCCCGTCGCCCGGCAACCGCGCCGACGCCCACTCGCCGGACGGCGGCGAGACGCTCACGAAGCCCTTCCGCCCGCAGGCCGGACTGACCGCGCCGGTCTGCGAGGCCGCCGTGCTCCAGCTCCGCGACCCCGACGTGCTGCTCTTCTCCGCCCCGGCCGACCCCGGCGGCGCCCGCGCCCTGATGACGATCCGCGCCTCCGACGACGGCGGCACCACCTGGCACCCGGCGTTCACCGTCGACGGGCTGCCCGCCGCCTACTCCGACCTGGTCCGCGTCGACCCGCACACCGTCGGACTGCTGTACGAGACGGGCGACTTCGGCGCCTACGAGACGATCACCTTCCGCCGGGTGCCCGTGCACCGGCTGGCCTGAGCCGGTACCGGCCCGGGGGCGGACGTAGAGTCGGGCCCATGACCTCTACCGACAGCGCACAGACTCCCGCGAAGGCCCCCGCGAAGGACCCCTGGGACCTGCCCGACGTCTCCGGCCTTGTCGTCGGCGTGCTCGGCGGCACCGGACCGCAGGGCAAGGGCCTCGCCTACCGGCTCGCCCAGGCCGGCCAGAAGGTGATCATCGGCTCCCGCTCCGCCGAGCGCGCCCAGGCCGCCGCCGACGAACTCGGCCACGGCATCGAGGGCGCCGACAACGCCGAGACCGCGCGCCGCAGCGACATCGTGATCGTCGCCGTACCGTGGGACGGCCACGGCGACACGCTGAAGTCCCTGCGCGAGGAGCTGGCCGGCAAGCTCGTCGTGGACTGCGTCAACCCCCTCGGCTTCGACAAGAAGGGCGCCTACGCGCTCAAGCCCGAGGAGGGCAGCGCCGCCGAGCAGGCCGCCGCCCTGCTGCCGGACTCCCGGGTCACCGCCGCCTTCCACCACCTGTCGGCCGTCCTCCTCCAGGACCCGGAGATCGAGCGGATCGACACCGATGTGATGGTGCTCGGCGAGGACCGCGCCGACGTGGAGATCGTGCAGGCGCTGGCCGGGCGCATCCCCGGCATGCGCGGCGTCTTCGCGGGCCGGCTGCGCAACGCCCACCAGGTGGAGTCGCTCGTCGCGAACCTGATCTCCGTCAACCGCCGGTACAAGGCGCACGCCGGGCTCCGCGTCACCGACGTGTGAGCCCCGCGGGGGCCGCGGCGGTCCATGGGGGACACTGGTCGGCGAAGCAGTTCCGAGCAGTGTCCCCGACAGGAGCCGACCCGCCATGCCCCTCTCGCCCTCGCCCAGCCCGACCCGGCGACTCGCTTTCTGCACCCTCGTCGTCTGCGTCCTCGCCGTGGCCGCCGCCGTCGTCTCCTTCGCGCGGGGCAGCTGGCTGGGGATCGTCTGGGTGCTGCTGGCGGGCCTGTCCTCCAACATGGCCTGGTACTACATCAAGCGCGGCCGGACCGCCGGCGGGCAGGGCGACAGCCCCGTCACGGGCTGAACGCGTCACGAGCCGAACGAGCAGATCTCCGGGGTGTCCTGCCAGAAGCGGTAGTGCGCCTCGCCGCAGTAGCGGGAGAAGTCGTCGACGTCCAGCGCCCGCATGATCGAGTCGATCACGTCGAAGAACGCGCCGTTGACCGACGGCAGCCACAGCAGCGCGAACACGAACAGCAGGCCGAACGGCGCGAACGGCTCCACCTGCCGCTTCACGGTGTACGACAGCCAGGGCTCGATCACCCCGTAGCCGTCCAGGCCCGGCACCGGCAGGAAGTTCAGCAGCGCCGCCGTCACCTGGAGCAGCGCCAGGAACGCCAGCGCGAACCGGAACTCCAGGGGCACGCCGTCCAGCGCGCCCAGCCAGAAGGGGGCCGTGCACACCGCGGCGAACAGCACGTTCGTCAGCGGGCCCGCCGCCGAGATCAGGCTGTGCCGCCAGCGGCCCCGGATCCGGTTCCGCTCGATGAACACCGCGCCGCCGGGCAGACCGATCCCGCCCATGATCACGAACAGCACCGGGAGCACGATGCTCAGCAGCGCGTGCGTGTACTTCAGCGGGTTCAGGGTGAGATAGCCCTTCGCGCCGACCGTGAAGTCCCCGCCGTGCAGGGCGGTGCGCGCGTGCGCGTACTCGTGCAGGCACAGGGAGACGATCCAGGCCGCGGTCACGAACAGGAACACCGCGATGCCCGGCTGCTCGGCGAACCCGGTCCAGGTGGCCCAGCCGGTCACCGCCGTCACCGCCAGGATGCCGACGAACACGGGACTGATCTGCCGTTCACCTCGGCGGGTGGTGGCGGTGGTCATGGGCAGGCTCCTGGGCGGCCGGGGACGGGCGGGAACTGCGACCGTACCGGCCGCGGGCCCGTGGCGAAAACGTCTCGCGACGGCCGTCCGGTTCCTGGAAGGTGAAGGAATGACTCGGATGAGGGTGTTCTACCCGGACACGGAGCTGGAGTGCTGCGGCACGCCGTTCGCCGTCGGCGACGAGATCGCCTGGCGCCTGGTCCCCGCCGACGCGCGAGACGAGCTCTACGGCGCCGAAGCCCGGGTGGACCACCACACCGGGCCCGACCGGGAGACCCTCGGCCGCGTCCACGCCATCGAGCTGGTGCACCAGCAGTACGTGGTCCACGCCGACCCGCGCCTCCGCGAGCAGATCGACCGGGCCCTCCGACCGGACCCGGGGTCCCCGGAGGTGGTCCTGCTCCCGTCCCCGTACACATGGGAACCGGTCCCCGGCGCCCGCACCCTGGAACCGGTCACCACCTGCCCGCAGTGGTTCGACCAGGACGAACCCCGCCTCGACCCCGCCCCCCAGCGGATCCGCCGCACCACGGGCGCACTGGTCACCCTGGACACCACCACAACCCGCCGGCTCCCGCCGCGGGCGGCTCCCGATCCGGCCGCTGCCGGATCCGGTGCGCCCGGGGGGACGGCCGTTACCGCGCGGGAGGCGCCCGGTGCGGTATCCGGGGCGGCGGATGCCGGGCCTGAAGTGCCTGGTGTGCACCGGGGGACTGCTGGTGTCGGGTGTGGGGTGGCCGGTGTCGCGCCACAGGTGCCTGGTGTGCCCGGGGGGACGGCCGGCACCGTGCGGGAGATGACCGGTGCGGCATCCGGGGTGGCCGGTGCCGGGCCTGAAGTGCCTGGTGTGCAGCGGGAGACTGCTGGTGCCGTGCTGGAGGCGACCGGTGCCGCGCCACAGGTGCCCGGGGTGCCCCGGCGGGCTGCCGCTGGTCTGCCCGGACCGCCCGGTGTCGCGCCGGAGGTGCCCGGGGTGCCCGGGCAGAGTGCCGCCGGTCTGCCCGCACCCCCCGGCGTGCCCCGTGAGGCGGGCGTCGCACCCTCCCGAGCCCCCGGCGCGGCCGTGACCCGAGCCCGCGGTGCCGCGACACCCGAGCACCCCGGCGCCGCCGCCGAGCCCGTCGGCGCCGCGCCGTACGAGCCCGGTGACCGTCGCTGATCGCTCCGGAGACAATGGACCCCGTGCGCTATCGGCTGCTCGGCACCACCCAGGCGATCCGCCCCGACGGTACGGCCGTCCCGGTCGGCGGGGCGCGGCTGCGTGCCCTGCTGAGCGTGCTCGCGCTGCGGGCCGGCCGGACCGTGCCCACCGGCGTGCTGGTGGACGAGGTCTGGGGTGCCGAGCCGCCCGCGGACGCCGTCGGCGCCCTCCAGGCGCTCGTCGGCCGGCTCCGGCGGGCCCTCGGCGCCGACGCCGTCGCCTCCGCCGACGGCGGCTACCGGCTCACCGCCGCACCCGACGACGTCGACCTCGGCCGCTTCGACCGGCTCACCGGCGACGGCCTGCGCGCCCTCGCCGACGGCGACCCGGCGAAGGCCGCCGCCGTCCTCGACGACGCCCTCGCCCTGTGGCGCGGCCCCGCCCTCGCCGACCTGCCCGACCGCACCGCCGAGGCGGCCCGCTGGGAGACCCGCCGGCTCGACGCCCAGCGCGCCCGGCACACCGCAGCGCTCGCCCTCGGCGCGGCCGAGCAGGCCCTGCCCGAGCTGACCGCCCTGTGCGACAGCCACCCCCTGGACGAGCAGCTCCAGGCACTGCGGCTGCGCGCCCTGCGCGACGCCGGCCGCCCCGCCCAGGCCCTCGCCGCCTACGAGGACGTACGACGCCTGCTCGCCGACCGGCTCGGCTCCGAACCCGGCCTGGAACTGCGCGCCCTGCACGCCGAGCTGCTCCGCGAGGAACCGGCGCCGCCGAGCCGTCCCGCGGGCCGCCCGGGCAACCTGCCCGCCCGGCTGACCTCCTTCGTCGGCCGGGAGAGCGACATCCGGGCCATCGGCGCCGACCTCGCCGCGGCCCGCCTGGTCACCCTGCTCGGACCCGGCGGCGCCGGCAAGACCCGGCTGTCCCTGGAGGCCGCCGAGGCGGTACGGCCCACCGTCCGGGACGGGGTCTGGCTCGCCGAGCTGGCCCCCGTGGACGACCCCGACGCCGTACCGCAGGCCGTGCTCACCGCGATCGGCGCCCGCGAGACCGTGCTGCACGGCGCCGGCGTGGACGGCATGCGCGCGGTCACCGACCGGCACGGCGACCCCGTCGAACGGCTCGTGGAGCACTGCGCCCGGCGCCGCATGCTGATCATCCTGGACAACTGCGAGCACGTCGTGGACGCCGCCGCCCGGCTCGCCGAGCGGCTGCTGGCCCGCTGCCCGGAGCTGACCGTCCTCGCCACCAGCCGCGAACCCCTCGGCGTGCCGGGGGAGCGGGTACGGCCCGTGGAACCGCTGCCCGAGCCGGTCGCGCTGCGGCTGCTCGCCGAGCGGGGCGCGGCGGCCCGCCCCGGCTTCCGGACCGCGGACGACCCCGAGGCGTGCGCCGAGATCTGCCGCCGCCTGGACGGACTGCCCCTCGCGATCGAGCTGGCCGCGGCCCGGCTGCGCATGCTGACGCCCCGCCAGATCGCGGACCGGCTGGACGACCGCTTCCGGCTGCTCACCTCCGGCAGCCGCACCCTGCTGCCCCGCCAGCAGACCCTCAGAGCCGTCGTGGACTGGTCCTGGGACCTGCTGGACAGCGGCGAACGCGACGTCCTCGCCCGGCTGTCGGTCTTCGCCGGCGGCTGCGACCTCGCCGCCGCCGAGGCCGTGTGCGGTCCGGCCGCCCTGGACGCCCTCGGCTCCCTGGTCGACAAGTCCCTGGTGGTGGCCGCCCCCGCGGCCGACGGCGGCATGCGCTACCGGCTGCTGGAGACCGTCGCCGAGTACGCCGCCGAACGCCTCGCCGAGACCGGCCGGCGGCGCGAGGCCGAGCGCGCCCACCTGACCTACTACCGGGAACTCGCCCGCACCACCGACCCGTTGCTGCGCGGCCCCGAGCAGCGCGCCGCCATCGACCGGTTCCAGCTGGAGTACGAGAACCTGCGCACCGCCTTCCGGCACGCCGTCGCCGAACGCGACGAGCAGGAGGGACTCTGCCTGGTCCTGTCCCTGCTCTGGTTCTGGCAGATGCGCGACCAGCGCATCGAGACCCGCACCTGGTGCCGGGAGGTCATGGCGCTCGGCCCCGACCCGTTCGCCGAACCGGTCCGCCGCGCCGCCCCGGTGTGGCAGCGCTGCACCGACACCCCGCCGCCGTACACCGGCGAGATCCTCGCCGAGGCCCGGCGCGGGGTCCACCTGGCCCACCTGGCCTGCATGGACACCGAGATCGACGCCTGGCAGACCCCCGAGGCGCAGGCCAAGCTCCGCGCCGTCGCACAGGTCTACGAGCCCGGCCTGCCGCAGACCTGCCGCCCGCCGGGCATGCTGTGGTTCTTCGCCGAGCTGCTGACCGGCGGCGCCCAGCGGATGCGCACCATCGTGGACGCCACCGTGCGGACCTGCCGGGACACCCCGGGCTACGAATGGGAGCTGGCCGGCGCCCTCCAGCTGCGCGCCAACATCCTCGCCAACCGCACCGCCTGGGTCGGCGACGCCACCCGGGACGCCGACGAGTCCCTGGAGATCTACCGCCGCCTCGGCGACGCCTGGGGTGCCACCGAGGCGCTGTCCGCGCGCGGCGAGGCCCGCGAGCGCAAGGGCGCCCACCACGAGGCCGCCGCCGACTACCAGGCCGCCATCGGACACGCCGAACGCCTCGGCGCCCACGCCCAGACGGCCATCCTGCGCGCCCGGCTCGGCAACGTGCTCATGGACGCGGGCGAGACCGAACGCGGCGAGCGGATGCTCCGGGAGGTCATCGCCAGCCAGGACGGCTCGCACAACGAGGCGATGCCCGCCGCCCGGCTCTTCCTCGCCGTCTGGCTCAGCCTGACCGACCGCACGGCGGAGGCGCGCGAACAGCTGCGGCTGCTGCGCGAGGAGGTCACGATCGCGCGCTTCATCGTCTTCGACGCGGTGATCCTCTGCCAGGAGGCGTGGGTGGACGCCGTGGACGGGCGCGTCGAGGAGGCCCTGGAGCGGACCCGCAGGGCGCTCGGCCTCGCCACCGACCCGCTGACCGAGGCCATCACCCCGCATCTGTCGTCCATCTGCCTCACCGTCGCCGCGATGGCCCTCGCCCGCGCCGACGGCGGCACCCGCGCCGCCGACGCCGCCCGCTGTCTGGCCGCCGCCGCCGCGCTGCTGCCGCCCGGCCATGTGGTCTCCGGCGTGGAGCGGCGCAGCCGCGACCTGACCGAGGCCCGGATCCGGGAGGCGCTGGACGAACGGGCGTACCGGGCCGCGTACGCCGAGGGCGGCGGCCTCTCCCTCGCGGAGGCCACCGCCCTGGTGTGAGCGACGCGGACCGTCAGCTCTTGGTGCGGAACTTGTGGATGGCGACCGGGGCCATGACCGCGGTCAGTCCCACCGACCAGATCAGCGTCACCCACAGGTCGTGCGCGATCGGACCGCCCTCCATCAGGCCGCGCGCGGTGTCGGCCAGCGAGGAGAGCGGGTTGTAGTCGGTGAACGCCTGGAGCCAGCCCGGCATCGAATCGGTCGGCGCGAAGATGGACGAGCCGAACTGGAGCGGCATCAGCACCAGGAAGCCCATCGCCTGCACCGACTGGGCGTTCTTCATCACCACGCCCAGGGTCAGGAACACCCACATCAGCGCCGAGCCGAACACCACCGACAGACCCACGGAGGCCAGCAGACCGGCCCAGCTGTTGATGTCGTAGCCCACGAGGAGGGCCACCACCATCAGCACCGCGGTCGCGAACAGCATCCGCATCAGCTCCACCGCGATCTTCGCGAAGAGCACGGAGCCGCGGCCGATCGGCAGGGACCGGAAGCGGTCCATGACACCGGAGTTGAAGTCCTGGTTGAACCCGGTGCCCACGCCCTGGGCCATGTTCATGCCCATCATGGCCATGAGGCCGGGGATGACGTACTGGATGTACTGGTCCTGGCCGCCGCCCAGCGACTGGCCGATGGAACCGCCGAAGACGTACACGAACAGCAGGGTGAAGATGACCGGGAACAGGATGGCGTCGAACATCGACTCCGGGTCCTGCCGGATCCACAGCAGGTTGCGGCGGACCAGCGCGCCGGTGTGCCGCAGATGGGCCCGCAGCGGGATCGGCGTGTCGGCCTTGGCAGCGGCCGGGGACAGGGTGGCGGAACTCATACGGCGACCTCCTGGCGGTCGTCGGCGGGCACGGTGTCCTGCGGGGCACTGGCGCGGTGGCCGGTGAGGGACAGGAACACCTCGTCCAGGCTGGGCAGTTCGGTGGTGATGGAGGAGAGGGTGATGCCGCGCGCGGTGACCGCGCCGACCACGGCGGTCAGCTGTTCGTCGCTGAGGATCGGCACCAGCAGGGTCCCGGTCTCGGTGTCCACGGTGGTGGCCGCGAGCCCGGTGATGCCCAGCTCGTCCAGCATGGCGGCGAGCGGGCGCAGCTCCAGCGGGTCGACCGGCCGCACGCGCAGGGTG
The DNA here is from genome assembly GCF_002155905.1 of Streptomyces tricolor. Classification (GTDB taxonomy): domain Bacteria; phylum Actinomycetota; class Actinomycetes; order Streptomycetales; family Streptomycetaceae; genus Streptomyces; species Streptomyces tricolor. The sequence continues at coordinate 8,754 of NZ_MUMF01000330.1, forward strand.
CGTCCGCCGACGCGGGCCTTCAGCTCCTCGATCCCGCCGTTGGCGATGACCTTGCCCCGGTCCACCACGGTCAGCTCGGAGGCGAGCTGTTCGGCCTCCTCCATGTACTGGGTGGTGAGCAGGACGGTGACGCCGTCGCCGACCATGGCCTTCACCTCGTCCCACACCTCGTTGCGGGTGCGGGGGTCGAGGCCGGTGGTGGGCTCGTCCAGGTACAGCACGGCGGGCCGTCCGATCATGGACGCGGCCAGGTCCAGCCGCCGCCGCATGCCGCCGGAGTAGGTGCCCGCCGGGCGCCGGGCGGCCTCCGTCAGCGAGAACCGCTCCAGCAGCTCGTCCGCGCGGGCGCGGGCGTCCTTGCGGGACAGGTCCAGCAGCCGGCCGATCAGGTACAGGTTCTCCCAGCCCGGGAGCTTCTCGTCCACCGAGGCGTACTGGCCGGTCAGCCCGATGACCCGGCGCAGCTGACGGGGCTGGCGCACGACGTCGTAGCCGGCCACGGTGGCCTGCCCGGCGTCGGGGGTGATCAGGGTGGACAGGATGCGTACGAGGGTGGTCTTGCCGGCGCCGTTCGGCCCGAGCACACCCATCACGGTGCCCTCGCGCACGTCCAGGTCGACACCGTCCAGCGCCTTGGTCTCGCCGTAGTGCTTGACCAGTCCCCGTACGGTCACGGCGGAACGTCCGCCGGCGGGGTTGTCGTCGATGCGTGTCATGCCGACGACAATGCCAGGGCCCACCGACAAACCACCGACATCCTCCTGACACCCACCGACAGGCACCGACACCCCGGACATCGCCCGGCTGCCGCGATCCCGGCCGGCCGCGAGAGGCTCCCCACGGCGCCGCGCGGACAAACACCGTGACGGCGCCCTTCCAGCCGGCCGTCCGGGTCGGCCGGTTCGGCGGCGACCGGTGTCGGGGTTCTGGTCGGCTGGGTGGGGGTTGTTACCGGTGCCGCCCCGGGCGGACGCCGTGGGGGTGCGCTTGTAGTCGGCCGTTCGGGTCGGCCGGTTCGGCGGCGACGGGCGTCGGGGTTCTGGTCGGCTGGGTGGGGGTTGTCACCGGTGCCGCCGCGGGCGGACGCCGTGGGGGTGCGCTTCCCGTCGGCCGTCTGGGTCGGCCGGTTCGGCGGC
>NZ_MUMF01000331.1 GCF_002155905.1 Streptomyces tricolor
CTTCGAGGACATCAACCGCGCCGCCGACGGCGGCCTGTACGCCGAACTCGTGCAGAACCGGTCCTTCGAGTACTCCACCGCCGACAACGCGTCGTACACCCCGCTGACCGCCTGGACGGTGTCCGGCACCGCGCGGGTCGTCGACGACTCCGGCCGTCTCAACGACCGCAACCGCGCCTATCTGTCCCTGGCCGCCGGTTCGTCCGTCACCAACGCCGGCTACAACACCGGCGTCGCCGTGCGGGACGGCGAGAAGTACGACTTCTCCGTGTGGGCCCGCGCCGAGGCCGGCAGCACGCTCACCGTGACCCTCCAGGACGCCGGCGGCCCGCTCGCGGACGCCCGGCGGATCGTCGTGAAGAAGAGCGGCTGGACCCGGTACAAGGCCACCTTCACCGCGACCCGCACCAGCACCGCCGGCCGGCTCACCGTGGCCGCCGACGCCGCCACGGCCCTGGACATGGTGTCCCTCTTCCCGCGCGACACCTACAAGCACGAGCCCAACGGCCTGCGCAAGGACCTCGCCGAGAAGATCGCCGCCCTGCGCCCGGGCTTCGTCCGCTTCCCCGGCGGCTGCCTGGTCAACACCGGCTCCATGCAGGACTACAGCGAGGGCTCCGGCTGGCAGCGCAAGCGCTCCTACCAGTGGAAGGACACCATCGGCCCGGTCGAGACCCGCGCCACCAACGCCAACTTCTGGGGCTACAACCAGAGCTACGGCCTCGGCTACTACGAGTACTTCCGGTTCGCCGAGGACATCGGCGCGATGCCGCTGCCCGTCGTGCCGGCCCTGGTCACCGGCTGCGGCCAGAACAAGGCCGTCGTCGACGACGCCCTGCTCAAGCGGCACATCCAGGACACCCTCGACCTCATCGAGTTCGCCAACGGGCCGGCGACGAGCGAATGGGGCAGGAAGCGCGCCGAGATGGGCCACCCCGAGCCGTTCCACCTCACCCACATCGAGGTCGGCAACGAGGAGAACCTGCCGCACGAGTTCTTCGCCCGCTTCCAGCAGTTCCGCGCGGCCGTCAAGGCGAAGTACCCGTCCGTACAGGTGATCTCCAACTCCGGCCCCGACGACGCGGGGGCCACCTTCGACACGGCCTGGAAGCTCAACCGGGACGCCGAGGTCGACATGGTCGACGAGCACTACTACAACAGCCCGCAGTGGTTCCTGCAGCACAACGACCGCTACGACTCCTACGACCGCTCCGGCCCGAAGGTCTTCCTCGGCGAGTACGCCTCCCAGGGCAACGCCTTCAAGAACGGCCTCGCCGAGGCGGCGTTCATGACCGGCCTGGAGCGCAACGCGGACGTCGTCAAGCTCGCCTCGTACGCCCCGCTCCTCGCCAACGAGGACTACGTCCAGTGGAGCCCGGACATGGTGTGGTTCAACAACCACGCCTCCTGGAACTCCGCCAACTACGAGGTCCAGAAGCTGTTCATGACCAACGTGGGCGACCGGGTGGTACCGAGCACCGCGACCGGCACCCCGAGCCTGAGCGGCCCCATCACCGGCGCGGTCGGCCTGTCCACCTGGAACACCGGCGCCGCCTACGACGACGTGAAGGTCACCGCCGCCGACGGCGGCACGCTGTTCGGCGACGACTTCTCCGGTGACGCCTCGCGGTGGACCCACACCGGCACCGGCAGCTGGACCGTCCGGGACGGCAGCTACGTCCAGACGGACGACACCGCCGAGAACACCATGGTCCAGGCAGGCGACCCGTCCTGGCACGACTACGACCTGCATGTGAAGGCCACCAAGAAGTCCGGCAAGGAGGGCTTCCTCGTCGCCTTCGGCGTCAAGGACACCGGCAACTACTACTGGTGGAACCTCGGCGGCTGGAACAACACCCAGTCGGCGGTCGAGCAGGCCACGGACGGCGGCAAGTCCACACTGCTCGCCAAGGCCGGGTCGGTCGAGACCGGCCGGGCCTACGACATCGACATCAAGGTGCGCGGCCGGCAGGTGACCCTGTACCTCGACGGCAAGGAGTGGGGCAGCTTCACCGACGACAAGCCGGCCGAGCCGTTCCGCCAGGTCGTCACCCGGGACGCGAAGACCGGCGAGCTGATCGTCAAGGTCGTCAACGCCCAGTCCGCCGCCGCCCGTACGAGCGTCGACCTCGGCGGCGCCCGGGTGGCGTCCACGGCCAAGGTGACCATGCTCGCCGCGGCGCCGGAGGCGGTGAACACCGAGACGGCCACGGCGGTCGCCCCGAAGACGTCGACCTTCACCCAGGTCGCCGGGAAGTTCACGTACACCTTCCCGGCGAACTCCGTCACGTTCCTGCGGATCAAGCAGAAGTAGCGCGCGGCGCGGACCTTCCCGGCGGAGGGTCCGCGTCCGAAGGGGCGCGGGCTGTACTGATCATGCGGCTCCGCCGCGTGGGCGCGACCGGCCGCCGCGGACCGGCCGCCGGAATGCGCCGGAAGGCTCCTCGGTCCGGCCGGAGGCCTCCGCTGTCACCCGCCGAAGTACTGCTGCGCCGCCCGGACGCCCTCGACCAGGGCGTCCACCTCGTCCGGGGTGTTGTAGACGTAGAAGCTCGCCCGGGTGGTCGCCGGGACGCCGTAGCGCCGGACGATCGGGCGGGCGCAGTGGTGGCCGACGCGGACGGCGACGCCCCGCTCGTCCAGCACCTGGCCGACGTCGTGCGGGTGGATGCCCTCGACCGTGAAGGAGACGGCCGAGCCGCGGCCGGCCGGGTCGGCGGGACCGACCACCCGGACCCCGGGCACCTCGGCGAGCAGGTGCAGGGCGCGGGCGGTGAGCGTCTCCTCGTACGCCGCCACCTCCGCCATGCCGAGCCGTTCCAGGTACGCCACCGCCGCCGCGAGGCCCACCGCCTGCGCGGCCATCGGCACGCCCGCCTCGAACCGCTGCGGCGGCGGCAGGAAGGTGGTGCGGTCCATCTCCACGATCTCGATCATCGAGCCGCCGGTGAGGAAGGGCGGCAGCTCCGCGAGCAGGCCGGCGCGGCCCCACAGCACCCCGATGCCGTTCGGGCCGAGCATCTTGTGCCCGGAGAAGGCGAGGAAGTCCGCGCCCAGCTCCCGCACGTCCACCGGCCGGTGCGGGACCGACTGGGCTCCGTCCACGACCACGAGGGCCCCGTGGGCGTGCGCGCGGTCGGCGAGGGCGCGCACCGGGTTGAGCGTGCCGAGGACGTTGGACTGATGGGTGAGGGCGAGCACCTTGGTGCGCTCGTCCAGCAGTTCGTCCGCCCGGGACAGATCGAGGCGGCCGTCGTCGGTGAGGCCGAACCAGTCCAGCGTCGCGCCCGTCCGCTGCGCGAGCTGCTGCCAGGGCACCAGGTTCGCGTGGTGCTCCATCTCGGTCACCACGATCCGGTCGCCCGGGCCGAGC
>NZ_MUMF01000332.1 GCF_002155905.1 Streptomyces tricolor
CCGTGCAGTCGCCGGGGTGCGGGCCGTCGGTGGCTGGGCGCGCAGTTCCCCGCGACCCTGGGAAGCCGCAGTCCCGTCAGCTGTCATGCCGCCTTGGCCGCGCCCCCTGCCGGGCTCCGGGCGGGGGCCCGTGCAGTCGCCGGGGTGCAGGCCGTCGGTGGCTGGGCACGCAGTTCCCCGCGACCCCGGGAAGCCGCAGTCCCGTCGGCCGTCACGCCCGCCTGGCCGCGCCCCCGAGGAGCTGCGGTTCCGTCGGCTGTCATGTCGGCGTGGCCGCGCCTCGGGCGCAGTGGGGCGCGGTCCGTCAGGCGGTCAGGTGGCCCACGTCGTTCCAGCTCTCGATCGCCGGTTCGCCGTAGGCCCAGCCCAGCACGGACAGGGAGGTCGGGTTGAGGCGTATGCGGGCGGCGAAGTCCAGCGGGAGGCCCAGCCACCGTGCGCCGATCGACCGCAGGATGTGCCCGTGGGCGAAGACCAGGACGTCGCGGTCGGCCGAGCGGGCCCAGGACACCACCTCGTCCGCGCGCGCGGTGACCTCGGCGAGGGTCTCGCCCTCGGGAACGCCGTCCCGCCAGATCAGCCACCCGGGCCGGACGGCCTGGATCTCGGCCGGGGTCATGCCCTCGTACGCGCCGTAGTCCCACTCCATGAGCGTGTCCCACGCCGTGGCCCGGTCGCCGAAGCCGGCCAGCTCGCACGTCTCCCGCGCGCGCGAGAGCGGACTGGTGCGCACCTCCACGCCCTCCAGCCCGTCCAGCGGAGCCCGGTGCAGCCGCTCGCCGAGCAGCTTCGCCCCGTGCCGCCCCTCCTCCAGCAGCGGCACGTCGGTCCTGCCGGTGTGCTTGCCGGACAGCGACCAGGCCGTCTGTCCGTGCCGGGCCAGCAGGATGCGCGGTGCCATGGGAGCCTCTCCGAACTGCGAGCGGATCCGGAACACGCGGGCCCGGACCAAGTGGATGCGGTCACTCCATCATCGCTCACCCCCCATCGATGCAACCCGCCGGGCGATCTCGGCGTCTTCGAGGGCTGAGCATGCACGGAAGGTGACCGGAGCGCCCCTCAGGGGCGGAGTAGGGACACCGTAAAGTGGCACGGTCGCCCGCCGGGGCGCCGCACACCAGAAGGGGGAGGGCGATCGGATGCCGCAGACCGAGACACCGGGCACCGAGGTGATCCCGCGACCCCGGTTGCGCTGGTGGACCGAGCTGCCACTGATCCTTCTGGTCTACGGCTGCTACTCGGCCGGCCGGCTCCTCGCGCGCGGTGACGTCACCACCGCCGTCGACCACGGCCTGGCCATCCTGCGCATCGAGAAGGCCCTGTACCTCAACGCCGAGCACCCGCTGAACCGGCTGTTCACGCGCGAGCCCTGGATCGGGGTGCCGGCCGACTTCTGGTACGCCTCGCTGCACTACCTGGTCACGCCCGCGCTCCTGGTCTGGCTGTTCCGCGCCCGTGCCCGGCACTACCGGGCCGCCCGCACCTGGCTGATGACGTCCACGTTCATCGGTCTGATCGGCTTCACGCTGATGCCGACCTGCCCGCCCCGCCTGCTCGCCGCCGGCCACGGCTTCGTGGACACGATGGCGCACTACAGCGCGTACGGCTGGTGGGGCGGCGAGGCCAGCGCCCCGCGCGGCATGGGCGGCATGACCAACCAGTACGCGGCGATGCCGAGCCTGCACGTGGGCTGGGCGCTGTGGTGCGGCGTCATCCTGTGGCGGTACGGCGGCACGCGCCTGGCGAAGGTGCTGGCCGTCGTCTACCCGCTGGTGACCGCGCTCGTCGTCATGGGCACCGCCAACCACTACTTCCTGGACGCGGTCGCGGGCGCCGCCGTGATGGGCGTCGGCTTCCTGCTGGCACCGCACGTGATGCGGGCCGCGGACCTGGTCCGGACCCGGCTGTCGCGCCGTACCGCACCGGCCGTCGCCGGCACGGGTTCCCCGATTGTCAGTGCCGGGTGCCAGACTTCCGTGGGTGAGCGAATTCCACGGCAGCGCGAGTCGCGGCTCGACCCCGCGGCCGGACCGGACGCCTCCCCCAGCGACGCGGGCGAAGGGGCTCCGGCACCGGCTCGCTGAGCTGCGCGGTCCCGACGTACCGGCCAAGGCCCTGGACGCCCGTGCGCTCGCGGCGCTCGCCGCGAACCCCGGGTGCGCCCGGCGGGCGGTCCTGGACGGCGCCGGGGTGGACAAGGCCCGGCTGGCGACCGCGCTGGGCGCGCCGTCCGGTTTCGGGCAGTCGCAGTTCGCGCTGACCCGGGGCAACGCGTTCGAGGCGCGGGTGAAGGCGGACGGCGGCGCGGAGCTGCTGCGGCTGGTGCACGCCCGGCTCGACCCGGGCGCCGAACCGCCCGCCGGGGCGGCCGTACCCGACCTGACCGCGCACGGCCCCGAGGGGCGTACGGCCCGTACGGCGCTGGCGCTGCGCGAGGCCACGGGAGCCGGCGGCTGGACGCTGCTGGACCACCCGATGCTCGCCCTGGACGTGGCGGGGTCGCTCGCCTTCCTGGAGCCGGACGCGGTGGTGGTGCACCCGGACGGCAGCTGGTCGGTGGTGGAGATCAAGTCCTTCCCCATGGTGGACGGCGCCGCGGACCCGGCGAAGGTGGGTGCGGCGGCCCGGCAGGCGGCGGTGTACGTGCTCGCCCTGGAGGAGGTCGCGGCCCGGATCGCCCCTGACGGTGCCCGCGCTCCGCGCGTGCGTCACCGGGTGCTGCTGGTGTGCCCGAAGGACTTCTCCAACCTGCCCGCGGGCTCCGCCGTGGACGTCCGCAAGCAGCGCGCGGTCACCGCGCGCCAGCTGGCCCGGCTCACCCGCATCGAGGAACTCGCCGACGCGCTGCCCGAGGGCACGTGCTTCGCGCCCGACCGGCCCGCCGAGGAGCTGACGGCGGCCGTGGCGGCGGTGCCGGCGACGTACGCGCCGGAGTGCCTGTCCGCCTGCGAACTGGCCTTCCACTGCCGGGACAGCGCCCGCGCGGCCGGCGCGGTCACCCGCCTCGGCCGGCCCCTGCGGGCCGAACTGGGCGGCCTGGCCACGGTCGAGGAGGTGCTGGCCGCCGCCCGCGGCGAGAGCGGCGACCCGGACGACCCGGCGGTGGCCGCGCTGCGCCGGGCGGCTGCCCTGCGCGCGGAAGCCCTCCGGACGGCGGCCGAGGCGGCCCCGCGCGCGGAGGCTCTGGTGACGGCCGGGGAGGCGACCGCGTGACCCTGATCACCACCCTGGCCCGGCTGGAGGCCGTCCACAGCGGCCGGGCGCAGCCCGCCGCGACCGTCCGGCACCGGCATCTGTCCGACCACCCGCTGGTGTTCGTGCCGCTCACCACGGCCGGTGAGACCGGGGCCCCGCTCGGCGCGCTGGTCGGCACCGACCGGGACGCGCCCCGCCTGCTGGTCGTGCCCCAGCCCCGCGACCGCGACCTGCGCTTCCAGTTCCTCGCCGACCTGGCCGACGTCGTCCTGCCCCACATCGACGCGTACGCCGAGTCCGTGGAGGCGGCCGAGCGCACCGAGACCGACCCGGAGACCGGCAAGCGGGTCAAGGTGACGGCCGAGCTGTGCGCGGACGCGCCCCAGCTGATCGTGCCGAGCCGCGCGGGCCTGGACTTCGTCCGGCTGCTGGGCCGCTCGATGCGGTTCCGGCGCACCGCCGAGCAGGACCCGGACGCGCCCTACCCGGCGCCGCCCCGGGTGCCGTTGCTCGGCCGCTGGCTGACCCACTACGGCGAGCGGGCCCGGGTCCCCGGCTCCTCACTGCTGCTCGCGCTGACCGACGTGCTGTCCCGGCACTGGGCGACCGGCCAGTCCGGCCTGGAGGACCAGCACCTGGGCGCGCTGCTCGCCTGGATCGACCCCCCGCAGGACCTGACCGGCGCCGAGGCCGCCCGCCGGGCCGAACTCGCCCGGGACGCCGACGGCCAGCTGCTGTGCCCGCCGGCCGGCCCCGCCACCGACCCGGCGTTCGACAACAGGCTGCTGGCCCCGGCGATCGAGCGCTACGACCGCGCGCGCAGCGCCCTGGCCGCCGCCGAGGACCCGTTGCAGGCCGACACCCGGCTGGCCGCGCTGACCAGGGCCGAGCGGGAGATCCGCGATCTGGTGGAGAGCCGCACCCGGCCGACCTGGGACGCGGTGTGGCGGGGCCTGGACCTGCTGCGGGCGCTGCCGGCCGGGGCGCACGTGGAGGGGCGCTGGACCCGGGACCGCTGGTCGTTCACCGCGCACCGGGACCGGGTGCTGGCCGGCGAGCCCCCGCAGCCGCGCCGGGACGACGCGGTGACGGCGGCGAACAAGCTGGCCACGCGCGAGCGGGAGCAGGCCCGCCTGGAGGCGCAGGAGGCGCTGGACGATCCGCTGGTGATGGCGGGCCGGCGGCTGGCCGGGGAGGCGTTCGCGGGCGAGGTGACCGACGTGGTGATGGCGTACAGCGAGGGGAAGCGGCCGAGCCCGCGCCCGCTGGTGACGGTCCGCACGGACGACCGCCCGCGCCTGGCGGAGCGGGCGAAGGTGTACCGCTCGCTGGGCGGCAAGCCGCAGTCGGCGGAGTTCGTCGGATACGAGAGCGACGGGGCGCTGGTGCTGCGGATCCTGGACAAGATGGGCCGCGGCAAGGAGCCCGAGCCCGGATCGGTGCCGGACAAGGGCGACCGGGTCTGCTTCACCCTGTTCGAGCACGAGCAGCGCGGCGGCGCGAAGCTGCCCGACCCCGAGGAGACCCCCTGGACGCACGGCGGCCCGCCGGGCGAGCCCGCGCCGGAGGCGCCCGATCCCGTGACCGAGGAGGACGTGCTGTGACGACCGTCGACTTCGACCCCGGAGCCGCGGCCGCCCGCGCCACCGACGCGATCCTCCACGACACGCTGCACGGCGGCGAGCGGGGCGTGGTGGTCGACTCCCCGCCCGGCGCCGGCAAGTCCACGCTGGTGGTGCGCGCGGCCCTGGAACTGGCCGGCGCGGGCCGCCCGCTGATGGTGGTGGCGCAGACGAACGCGCAGGTGGACGACCTGGTCCTGCGCCTGGCCGAGAAGAACCCGGACCTGCCCGTCGGCCGCCTGCACAGCAGTGACGCCGACGCGTACGACCCGGCGCTGGACGCCCTGCCGCAGGTCCGTACGTCGGCGAAGGCGGCCGACCTGAAGGGCCTGCCCGTCGTCCTGTCCACCGCCGCGAAGTGGGCGCATGTGAAGGTGGACGAGCCGTGGCGGCACGCGATCGTCGACGAGGCGTACCAGATGCGCTCCGACTCGCTGCTCGCGGTGGCCGGCCTCTTCGAGCGGGCGCTGTTCGTGGGCGACCCGGGCCAGCTGGACCCCTTCTCCATCGTCGGCAGCGAGCAGTGGGCGGGCCTGTCGTACGACCCCTCGGCGTCCGCGGTCAGCACCCTGCTGGCCCACAACCCGGAACTCCCCCAGCACCGCCTGCCGGTCTCCTGGCGCCTGCCGGCCTCGGCGGCCCCCCTGGTGTCGGCCGCCTTCTACCCCTACACGCCGTTCCGGAGCGGCACCGACCACGGCGACCGCCGCCTCGCCTTCGCCGTCCCTTCCGACGGCTCCGGCCCGGACCGGGTGATCGACGAGGCCGCGGAGTCCGGCTGGGGCCTGCTGGAGCTGCCGGCCCGGCACACGCCGCGCACGGACCCGGAGGCGGTGCGGGCGGTGGCGACGGTGGTCCGCCGCCTGCTGGACCGGGGCGGCGCGGCCGTGTCGGAACGCACGCCCGACCCCGCGCCCCTCACCGCCGACCGCATCGCCGTCGGCACCGCCCACCGCGACCAGGCGGCGGCGGTCCGCGCGGCCCTGGCCGAGCTGGGCGTGCCGGATGTGACGGTCGACACCGCGAACCGTCTCCAGGGCCGCGAGTACGACGTGACGGTGGTCCTGCACCCGCTCTCCGGCCGCCCCGACGCCACCGCGTTCCACCTGGAGACCGGCCGCCTGTGCGTGCTGGCCTCCCGCCACCGGCACGCCTGCATCATGATCTGCCGCGCCGGCGTCACCGACCTCCTGGACGACTACCCCTCCACGGAACCGGTCCAGCTGGGCACCCTGGTGAAGTTCCCGGACGGCTGGGAGGCGAACCACGCCGTCCTCTCCCACCTGGCCGAACACAAAGTCCCCTGGCGTGCGTGAGCCGGTCGCTCGGGCCTCTTGCGTGGGCGCGGGACAATGGACGGTGGCCCACCCGAAGGCGGTGCCGGTGAACCCTACGAGGAGGAGAGAAGACATGGCGGAGCCCACGCCGCGTCGTAACGAACCGCGGCTACGCCCCGCGCCCCTGCTCTTCGAGCCCGCGGAGGCGGCCGGGGATCCCGAGCACTTCTTCGACCTGGAGTCGATCGAGGATCCGCGGGCGCTGCTGACCCGGGCGACGGAGCTGACCCAGGCGTTCCGCGCGGCCGCCGACCGGGCCATGGAGTTCCAGGCCATCGCGGCGGCCCAGCTCGCCGACCCGCGCCGGTTCGACCGGCTGACCGCGGCGGACATCGCCGACCGGGCGGAGTGGACCGAGGACTACGCGAAGAAGATGGTCGAGTTCGGGCGGGACCTGCTGCGCGGCGAGCAGGAGGGGCGGACGCCCGCCGACCCGCTGTAGACGGACGCCGGCGCCGCCCGGGACCACCCAGGGGGCATATGCCAGGCGGGCAAGATACTCCTCCCCCGCCGCCCCTGTCCCGGATTTCCGCAACTCAGCAGAACGACTCGCTCACGCGCTGTACATCTGGATGCATGAGCAGCGCTCCGAACGTCACCTGTGTCAGCGCCGACGGCGTCGCCTGGCTCGCCTCGGCGGGACCGTACCCCCGAAGCACCCTGGCCCTGTGGGAGGAGCACCCGGACGCCCCCGTCGTCCTGCCCTGCGGCACCGTCTTCGACGTGGTGAGCGCCCCGGCGGTCTTCGGGCGCCGCATGCTCGACCGGCTGTGGGACGAGGGCGCGGGATCGGGCCCGGTCGCGGTGTTCCGGGGCCGGATGCTGCTGTTCGCCGCCCCCGGCACGGCCCAGCGGCTGCCCTCGCTGCTGGACTGGGAGGAGTGGGGCTCGCAGCGGGCCCAGGAGGTGCCGCCGCTGCTGTGCCACGGCATCGGCGACGCGGTCACCGTACCGGCGCTGACCTGCGACGACCCCGGCGGTGCCGCCCGCTGGCTGGTCGCCCCGGACACCCGGCACCCCTGGCTGCCCGGCCCGGAGGTGCTGCTCTGGGCGGCCGTACGAGCCGCCCGGGCCGCCGTACGGATTTCGATTTTTCCTCCCGCCGACCAGGATGCTAATGTCTACGACGTCAGCAGGCGCCGCTAGCTCAGTTGGTTAGAGCAGCTGACTCTTAATCAGCGGGTCCGGGGTTCGAGTCCCTGGCGGCGCACCTGAAGGAAACGGCGGGTCCGGTTCGAAAGAATCCGGCCCGCCGTTTTCGTATACGTACACGCCTGATCACTCCCGCATGCCGGGCGTGATCTTCACCGTCCATGCCCCCGACGCCGTCCGCCCCTCCGCCTCCACCTTCACGCCCTCCCCGGGCACGGTGAAGCTCTCCCCGAGGGAGACCGGCGCGTCGGCGAGGGGCGGGTAGACCGAGTTCTCCCAGCAGGACTCGGTGCGCGGGTGGGCGTCCACGACCTGGACCGGGCCGTCGCCCGACGAGGCGCCGCCGCGCACCCGGTAGACCAGGATCCCCTGCCGGCAGGACACCCGGTCGTTGCCGGCCGCGCCGCGCGCCTCGACGGCGAGGGCGCTGTCCGGGCCGGTGCGCACGACGGCCAGTTTGACGCCGCGGCCGAGGCCGAAGGCGGGGGCGCCGCCCGCACCCGGCACCGCGACCCCCGGCCCGGCCGCGAGGGGCTCCAGGGTGAGCCGGGTCGGTGTGGCCCCGCGCACGCACGCCACCTGGCGCGGGCCCAGCCAGCCGAGCCGCCACTTGTGCCAGCCGAACAGGTCCGGGGCCAGGCCGAACTGGCTGCCCATCAGGTCCCAGTCGCCGACATAGGTGTCCCAGTCGCCCTTGCCGTCGACCGGCCGGTGGTAGAGGTCGGGCAGGTCGAAGACATGGCCGGTCTCGTGGGCGAGGACGAGCCGGTCCGGCGGATGGTGCTCGAACACGGTGACGACCCGCTGGACGTCGGTGCCGTCCACGCGCAGCGGCGTTTCGAGGTTCACGACCTTCGTGGCGTCCGAGTCGACGCCGGGCGCGTCCGGGTCGGCGACGAGGTAGACGACCGGGTAGCGCGAGAAGTCGACCTCCTTGTCGGCCACGGCGAACGCGTCCCGCAGGTAGGCGGCCCGGTCCTCGGCGCTCCAGTCCCGCCGCATGGCGTACGACGTCGAGGGGCGCGGCATGCGCAGCCAGCGTTTCAGCGGGTGCGGGCGCAGGGTGAACCTGCCGTAGGAAGCCTGTGCGTAGAAGCGGCTGGTGGCCGGGAAGTGGTCGGCGGTCAGCTGGGCGGGCGTGGTGCGCGGGGTGGCGTCCGGGAAGGAGAGGAAGACCAGGACGGCGTCGAGGGCGCCGGTCGGGCGGCTGTAGGCGGGGTTCCAGCTGTCCACGCCCTCGGAGTGGTGGGCCTCGGTGCGGTGCAGGGCGCAGGGGGCCGTGGAGAAGGGTTCGGCGGCCGAGGGGCCGGTGAGGATCGAGGTCGCGGCGAGCGCCGACATCGTGGTGAACACGGCGGCGGTGCTGCGCAGCTTGGGCACGGACTTGACCTCCGGTTGCGGTTCACGGGACCCGCACCCAGATTGCTGGTGTTCACCGTGTTTTGCCCTGTTTGGCTGCACCAGAAGAGTGAGCACGCCCCCAGCGCACGCCGGCGCGCCCCGGCGCCCGACACCCCGAAACACTCACGGAACGTCACAACTGGTCGGGGGGCTGTAGAACCCGTCCAGGTGCGGGCAGAAACGATCTGTCAGAACCTGTGCTCTGTCCGGGACACTGGACAGTGGCTGGAAGGGCCCGGGGCCAGCCTCTATGATCGGCACACTTTCCGGCACGGACAGGCACGGACACAGATCGAGTGCACTGCGGGAGCGAGCGGTGAGCGGAACGTCCGAAGGGCCGACGCCCGCGGCAGACCTCGACCGGTCAGCCGTAACAGACAGTCACCACACCACCTACCACCGTGTCTTCGCGACCGCCCCGCTCGCCATGGCGGTCGTGGCTCCCGAGGGACTCGTCGTCAGCGCCAACACCGCCCTCGGCGACCTGCTCGGCGCCGATCCGGCCACGCTCGTCGGGCGGGTCGCCGCCGACCTGGTGGACCTGGCCTCCGACGCCCGCAGCCGGCACGCCTACCTGGAGGTGCTGCGCGGCCGGCAGGCCCGGCTGCGCTGCACGCGCCGGCTCAAGCACCCCGCGGGGCAGTCGGTGTGGGTGCAGGTCACCGTCGCCCCGCTGACCGGCGGCGAGCCCGGTGTCCTGCTGTCGGTCACCGACATCAGCTCCCGCCGCGAACTCCAGGCGCGCCTGCGGCACTTGCAGATGCACGACCCGGTGACCCGGCTGCCCAACCGCACGCTGTTCTTCGAGCGGCTGTCGGCCGCGCTGGAGGCGGAGGCGTACGAGCAGAGCGGCACCGGCCGGATCGGCCTGTGCTATCTGGACCTCGACGGGTTCAAGGCCGTCAACGACACCCTCGGCCACCGCGTCGGCGACCGGCTGCTCGCGGCCGTGGCCGAACGCCTGACCCGGGTCGCCGACGAGGCCGGGTACGCCCGCGCCGCGACCCCGCTGGTGGCCCGGCTCGGCGGCGACGAGTTCGCGCTGCTGGTGGAGGACTCCACCGGCACCGAACAGCTCGCCGACCTGGCCGAGTCCGCGCTCCAGGCGCTGGAGCCGCCCTTCGACCTGGCCGGGCAGCGGCTGTCGCTGACGGCGTCCATCGGGGTCGTCGAGCGGCACGCGGCGGGCACCACGGCCACGGGTCTGATGCAGGCCGCCGATACGACCCTGTACTGGGCGAAGGCCGACGGCAAGGCCCGCTGGACGCTGTTCGACCCCGAGCGCAACGCCCACCGCATGACCCGCCAGGCGCTGTCCTCCACCCTGCGTCCCGCCATCGAGCGCGGCGAATTCGTCCTGGACTACCAGCCGTTGGTGGCCATGGAGGACGGCCGGCTCAACGGGGTGGAGGCGCTGATCCGCTGGCATCACCCGCAGTTCGGCACGCTCACGCCGAATCGGTTCATCGGACTGGCCGAGGAGGACGGCTCGATCGTGCAGCTCGGCCGCTGGGCGCTGGCCACCGCCTGCCGGCAGGCCCGCCGCTGGCAGCTGGACCACCCCGGCGAACCGCCCATCTTCGTCAGCGTGAACGTCGCCGTCCGGCAGGTGTGGGACTCGGACCTGGTGGCCGACGTGGCGGAGATCCTCGCGGAGACCGGGCTCGCCCCGCATCTGCTCCAGCTGGAGCTGACCGAGTCGGCGGTGATGGGCTCGGCGGGCCGCCCGCTCCAGGCCCTGCAGGCGCTCAGCGACATGGGCGTGCGCATCGCCATCGACGACTTCGGCACCGGCTACTCCAACCTCGCCTACCTCAGCCGTCTGCCGGTCTCCGCGCTGAAGCTGGACGGCTCCTTCGTCCGGGGCTTCCAGTACGAGGAGGCCGCCAAGGGCGCCATGCCGAACCCGGCCGACGAGGTCATCGTGGAGGCGATGATCCAGCTCGCCCACCGGCTCGGCCTGACCGTCACCGCGGAGTGCGTGGAGACCTCCGCCCAGGCCACCCGGCTGCGCCGGATCGGCTGCGACACCGGGCAGGGCTGGCTGTACTCCCGCCCGGTGCCGCCGGATCGTATCTCCGAGCTGCTGGGGACGCAGGCCTACGCGGTCGGCAACCCGTAGGCGTCCGCGATCAGCTCGTAGGACCGCACCCGCACGTCGCCGCGGTGCGCGTGCGAGGTGAGCATCAGCTCGTCGGCGCCGGTGCGCTTGTGCAGCTCGTCCAGGCCGGAGCGGACCTCGTCGGCCGTGCCGTGCACGATGTTCGCCGTCCAGGAGGCGACGAACTCCTCCTCCATGGGGCTGAGCGTGGAGCGCTCGACCTCCTCCGGGTCGGGGAACAGCCCCGGGCGGCCGGTGCGCAGCCGGAGCATGTTCACCCCCACCGCCCGGCTCTGCAGGCGGGCTTCCCGCTCGTCGTCCGTGGCGATCGCGGAGACGCCGATGAGGGCGTACGGCTCGGCCAGGACCGCGGAGGGGCGGAAGGTCTGCCGGTACAGGTCCAGCGCCGGGATGGTGTTCTGCGCCGAGAAGTGGTGCGCGAAGGCGAACGGCAGGCCGAGCATGCCGGCCAGCCGGGCGCTGAAGCCGGAGGAGCCGAGCAGCCAGATCGGCGGGCGGTGCGCGGACTGCACCCCGCCGGGGCTGGTCCCCTGCACCGGGCCGGGAATGGCGTGGATACGGGCGTACGGGTGCCCGTCCGGGAAGCTGTCGTCCAGGAACCGGGTCAGCTCCGCGAGCTGCTGCGGGAAGTCGTCGGCACCCTCGTTCAGGGTGTCGGTGCGGCGCAGGGCCGCCGCCGTCGCCCCGTCCGTGCCCGGCGCCCGCCCCAGGCCCAGGTCGATCCGTCCCGGCGCCATGGCCTCCAGCGTGCCGAACTGCTCGGCGATCACCAGCGGGGCGTGGTTGGGCAGCATGACCCCGCCCGAGCCGAGCCGGATGCGGTCGGTGTGGGCGGCGAGGTGGGCGAGGATCACGGCGGGCGAGGAGGAGGCCACCCCGGGCATGGAGTGGTGTTCGGCGACCCAGTACCGGTGGAAGCCGCGGGCCTCGGTGAGCCGGGCGAGCTGGACGCTGGTGCGCAGCGCGTCACCTGCGGTGCTGCCCACGCCGACGGTCACCAGGTCCAGTACGGAGAGGGGGACGGGGGCGGTGCCGTGTGCGGTGCCCCGGATCTCGTCTGCCTCGTCTGCCGCCACGGTGCGGTCCTCCTGTTTCCGAGCTGTCCTCGCGTGTGCTGTCCTCGGAGCGCTAACAGGAGGGGGTCTCCGGTTATTCCGCGGGTGCGCCGGGGGGTGTCACGAGCGGGCCTGCACCAGCGGCTCCCGCGTGAAGAGGGTCCCCAGGGAGGGGGCGTTCACCCGGCGGTCGGCGAGCCTCAGGCCCTCCCAGACCGTGACCTGGTTGGCGGTGAGGACCGGCTTGGACAGCGACTTCTCCAGCACTCCGAGGTGGGCGGCCGTGTGCAGGGCCGTGTCCGGCAGCAGGACGGCCTCGGCGTCCGGGGTGTCCGCCGCGCGGGCCAGCGTGAGGACGTCCTCCTCGCCCCAGGTGCCGGCCTCCGCCGCGGTGACGACCCCCGAGGACCGCGTTCCGGTCACCTCCAGGCCGGCGGCCCGCAGGAAGTCCGCGAACAGGGCGGTGATGTCCTCCGGGTAGGTGGCGCCGATCGCGACCCGGCGTACGCCGATCTCGCGGGCCGCGTGCACGAAGGCGAAGGACGTCGAGGAGGCCGGCATCCCGGCCAGCCGGGCCAGGGTCCGCACCTGCTGCTGGGCACCCTCCCAGCCGTGCACGAAGCTGCCGCTGGTGCACGCCCACACCACCGTCTCGGCCCCGGCCAGCCGCAGCCCCTCCACGCCCGCGGCGAGCCGCTCGCCGGAGCCCATCTCGCGCAGGGCGTCCACGCGGTGCGCGTCCTCGCCGATGTCCGTGTGGGACAGGTCCACCCGGATGTCGCTGCCCAGGAGCTGCTCGATGCGTGGATAGTCGTCCTCGGCGGAGTGGCCCGGGTAGAGGAATCCGAGTGCGGTCATGTCCAGCCTTCCTGCTGTTCTGCGGGCAGTGGGGGCCCTGCGCGGGCAGCCGCGGCCGGCGGCGCCCGACGGAGGCCCACGGCTCGGGTACCCAGTCGGCGCGGCGCAGCCCACACGGTGACCTGGTCGGCCGGCAGCGCCCCGGTGGTGGTCGGCGCGGGCGGGGAATCCGGCCATGGTCATCGCCGCGCGCACATCGCCCGCTCCCCGGCGATCCCGCCGACGGGGCCGCCGGGGGCGGGGTCGCCGAGAGAGGAGACGTTCCTGTGCGGCACCGCCCTCACGCTGGGAGACGAGTGGACAACGGATCGTGGGAACGCCCGTGTTGACGAAGGTGCGTTCGGGTGCGAGCGTGGTCAATCCGCGCACCGTACGCGCGCGTACTCCGCGCAGGTCAGACGCCGGGAGCCGCCCTGCATGACGACGCCGACACCCCCCACCGTCCTGGTCCTCGACGCCGATCCGCCGCCCCGGCTCGGCCGCCTCACCGGCCGTGCCCGGATCGTGCACACGGACGCGGCGCACCTGGCGGAGCGGCTGCCCGCGGCGGACGTGCTGCTGGTGTGGGACTTCACCTCGGACGCGGTGCGTCAGGCGTGGCCCGGCGGCGGGCCCCGGCCGCGCTGGGTGCACACGGCGAGCGCGGGCGTGGACCATCTGATGTGCCCGGAGCTGGCCGCCTCGGACACGGTGGTGACCAACGCGCGCGGGATCTTCGACCAGCCGATCGCCGAGTACGTCGCGGCCCTGGTGCTGGCGGTCGCCAAGGACCTGCCGCGCACGCTGGAGTACCAGCGGGAGCGGACCTGGCGGCACCGGGAGACCCGGCGGGTGGCGGGCACGCGCGCGTGCGTGGTCGGCTCGGGCCCGGTCGGCCGGGCGATCGTCCGCGCGCTGAAGGCCCTCGGCGTGACGACGGCGCTGGTCGGGCGGGTGCCGCGGACCGGGATCCACGGCCCGGACGACCTGGACCGGCTGATCTCCGGCGCGGACTGGGTGATCGCGGCGGCTCCGCTGACCTCCCGGACGTACGGCATGTTCGACCGGCGCCGGTTCGGCATGATGCAGCCCTCGGCGTTCTTCGTGAACGTCGGCCGCGGCGGCCTGGTCGACGAGGAGGCCCTCGTGCACGCGCTGTCCCGGCGCTGGATCGCGGGCGCGGCCCTGGACGTGTTCGCCGCCGAACCGCTGCCCGCGGACAGCCCGCTGTGGGAGCTGCCGGGGCTGATCGTGTCCCCGCACATGAGCGGTGACACGGTCGGCTGGCGGGACGAGCTGGGCGCGCAGTTCGTGGAGTTGTACGAGCGGTGGGCGGCGGGCAGATCTCTGCGGAACGTGGTCGACAAGACACGTGGTTACGTGCCCGGTCACTGAGCCCCTTGGAGGGTGCATGCAGCTCACCGACCTGACCGCCGGCCGGCTCCTCGACGGCTACCGCAAGGGCGAGTTCAGCCCGGTGGAGGTGACCGAGCAGGCGCTGGAGCGGGCGCGGCGGATCCAGCCGGAGGTGAACGCGTTCGTGCGGCTCACCGAGGAGGACGCGCTGGCCGGGGCCCGGGAGTCGGAGGCCCGCTGGCGGCGCGGGGAGCCGGCCGGGCTGGTCGACGGGGTGCCGGTGACGGTCAAGGACCTCCTCCTGCTGCGCGGCCACCCCACCCTGCGCGGCTCCAGAACCGTCCCGGAGCGAGGGAGTTGGGACGAGGACGCCCCGCCGGTGGCCCGGCTGCGCGCGCACGGCGCGGTGTTCCTCGGCAAGACGACGACCCCCGAGTACGGCTGGAAGGGCGTCACCGACTCCCCGCTGACCGGGATCACCCGCAATCCCTCCGACCCCACGCGCACCGCGGGCGGCTCCAGCGGCGGCAGCGCGGCGGCCGTCGCGCTCGGCGCGGGCCCGCTGTCGCTCGGCACGGACGGCGGCGGCAGCATCCGCATCCCCGCCGCGTTCTGCGGCATCTTCGGGCTGAAGCCGACGTACGGCAGGGTGCCCCTGTATCCGGCGAGCGCGTTCGGCACGCTGTCGCACACCGGGCCGATGACCCGGGACGCGGCCGACGCGGCCCTGCTGCTCGATGTGATCGGCACGCCCGACCCGCGCGACTGGTCGGCGCTGCCGCCCGCGCCGGGCTCCTTCACGGAGGCGCTGCGGGAGGGCGTGCGGGGGCTGCGGGTGGCGTACTCGCCGACGCTCGGCGGACAGGTGGCGGTGCGGCCCGCGGTGGCCGCGGCGGTACGGCGGGCGGTGGCCGCGCTCGCCGACCTCGGCGCGTACGTCGAGGAGGCGGACCCCGACTTCAGCGACCCGGTGGACGCCTTCCACACCCTGTGGTTCGCCGGCGCGGCCCGGCTGACCCAGAGCTTCTCGCCGCGCCGCCGCCGGCTGCTGGACCCCGGACTGCGGGAGATCTGCGCGCAGGGTGCCCGGGCGAGCGCGCTGGACTACCTGGCCGCGGTGGACGTCCGGGTGAACCTCGGGCGCCGGATGGGGCGTTTCCACGAGCGGTACGACCTGCTGGTGACGCCGACGGTGCCGCTGACCGCGTTCGAGGCGGGGACGGAGGTGCCGCGGGGTTCGGCTCACCGGCGCTGGACGGGGTGGACGCCGTTCACGTATCCCTTCAACCTCACCCAGCAGCCGGCCGCGTCCGTGCCGGTGGGGGTGGACGGGGAGGGGCTGCCGGTGGGGATGCAGATCGTCGCCGCCCGGCACCGGGA
>NZ_MUMF01000333.1 GCF_002155905.1 Streptomyces tricolor
GGCGGGCGGCTGGTGCCGTTGAGGCGGTGCCGGTGTCCTCCGAGCGGGCGGCCGGTGCTGTCGGGACGGGTGGCTGATGTCGCCGAGCGGGCGGTCGGGTTGCTGAAGCCGATGGCTGGTGTTGTCGGGTCAGGGTTGGTGTGTTGCTGGAGTCGGTGACTGGTGCCGCCGGAGTCGGTGGCCGATGCCGTCGAGTCGGGCTGCCGGTAGTGCCGAGGCCAGGTGATCGATGTCGCCGAGCGGGCGGTTGGGTTGCTTAAGCCGACGGCCGGTGCCGTCGAGTCGGGCGGTCGGGTTGCTGGAGTTCACGGCCGGTGTCGCGGGTCGGTAGCCGTTGCCGTCGAGTCGGGCGGTCGGTGTCGCCGAAGTCGACGGCTGGTGTTGCTGAAGCCGGTGGCCGTTGCCGTCGAGCCGGGCGGTCGGTGTCGCCGAAGTCGACGGCTGGTGTCGCCGAAACCGTTGGCCGGTGTCGCCGATGTCGGTGGCCGTGGCGCAGAGACCGCCGGTCGGGTTGCTGAAGCCGACGGCCGGTGCCGTTGAGTCGGGCGGTCGGGTTGCTGGAGTCCACGGCCGGTGTCGCGGGTCGGTGGCTGTTGCCGTCGAGTCGGGCGGTCGGTGTCGCCGAAGTCGACGGCTGGTGTTGCTGAAGCCGTTGGCCGGTGTCGCCGATGTCGGTGGCCGCGGCGCAGAGACCGCCGGTCGGGTTGCTGAAGCCGACGGCCGTTGCCGTCGAGTCGGGCGGTCGGTGACGCCGAAGCCGACGGCTGGTGTGGCCGAAGTCGACGGCTGGTGTGGCCGAAGTCGACGGCTGGAGTTGCTGAAGCCGGTGGCCGGTGTCGCCGGTGTCGGTGGCCGTGGCGCGGAGACGGCCGGCCGGTGCTGTTGTGGCAGGTCACCGTACCGGCCGGGCGGCCGGCCGGTGCTCGGGGCCGTCGTGGGCCGGTGCATTCGGATTCATGGAACAGGCGCCCTGGCGGTAGCCCGGCGTTCAACTCCCGTTCACAAGTGGACGGGAGCGTGTGCGCCGAGCCGAGGCCCCCCACCTTCCACGGCACTACCACCGTCGTCACAGGAGACACCATGTCGCTCACCCGCAGGGACTTCGCCAGAACATCCGCGATCACCGGTGCCGGGGTCGCCCTGGCGGGCAGCGTCGGCGCCCTCGCCACCGCGCCGAACGCCCTTGCTGCCACCGACAACGAGAGCGCCGGGACCGAGTCCGCGCACGGGGGCCACCACCGCGGCGTCGGCTACGGCCCGCTGATCGCCGACCCGAAGGGCATACTCGCCCTGCCCGCCGGCTTCTCGTACAAGATCATCACCTACTGCGGCAGGACCAAGCTGGAGTCGGGCGAGTTCACCCCGTCCAACCACGACGGCACCGCCACCTTCGCCGGCCCGCGCGGCACCACCCTGCTCGTCAACAACCACGAGCTGGCCGGCGCCCGCGCCGACTGGCCGCACCCGGTGCCGCTCACCGAGGGCCTCGTCTACGACCCGGCGGCGGCCGGCGGCTGCACGGTGGTCGAGGTCCGCCGCGGCGGCGAGGTCGCCGAGTGGGTGGGCATCGCCGGCACCGCCACCAACTGCGCCGGCGGCAGCACCCCCTGGGGCACCTGGCTGACCTGCGAGGAGACCGAGGACAAGGCCGGCAAGAACGGCTTCACCAAGGACCACGGCTACGTCTTCGAGGTCGACCCCGAGGACCGCCGCGCCAACCGCGACCCCAAGCCCATCAAGGCCCTGGGCCGCTACGCCCACGAGGCCGTCGTGGTCGACCCCAAGCGCGGCCACCTCTACCTCACCGAGGACGCCTCCGGCCCCAACGGCCTGTTCTACCGCTGGACCCCGCCGGCGGGCTTCCGCCACGGCCGCGGCAAGCTGCGCACCCTCGCCGACGACGCGGGCGTGCTCCAGGCCTTCAAGTGCTTCGACTCCGGCGGCAAGTTCGTGGACGACCTGTCCCGCGCCACGAAGATCGGCACCGTGTACGGCGTCGACTGGGTGGACGTCCCCGACCGTGACGCCCGGACCGTCTCGGTGCGCAAGCAGTTCACCGACGGCCAGATCACCCGCGCCCGCAAGCTGGAGGGCATGTGGTGGGGCGACGGCGGTGTCTACGTCGTCTCCTCCTACGCCCGCCAGGAGAGCCCGGCCCAGCACGACGGCCAGGTCTGGTTCTACGACCCCAAGCGCCGCACGCTGACGCTGAAGGTGCTGCTCGGGGTGAACCCGGACCCGGCCAAGGACGGTGCCCTCGACGGCCCCGACAACATCACCGTCTCCCCGTACGGCGGTCTGGTCATCGCCGAGGACGGCGAGGGCGTGCAGCACCTGTTCGGCGCCACCGAGAGCGGCCGGACCTACCCGATCGCCCGCAACGAGCTGAACATCGGCACCGCCGAGGAGCCGGAGTACAGCGAGTTCACCGGCGTCACCTTCTCGCCCGACGGCAGGACCCTGTTCGCCAACATCCAGGACCCCGGCATCATGCTCGCCATCACCGGCCCCTGGAAGCGGCACAAGCGGTAAACAATTCAGTGGCCCGGCCCGTGGCCGCCCTCCTAAGCTGACGTACGTCCAGGTGCGACAGGCAGGACCTACTTCCGCTCATAACGGGGAGGCCGCGGGTTCGAGTCCCGCCACCGGCTTCGACGTGCCGGTGTAGCTCAGAGGCAGAGCACCGTACGTCGGTTCCGCCGACCTCGATCTCTGGACACCGAAAACTTCACGCACCTCCCGGTGCGCAGGCTGCGGTTACTTCTTCTGCACGAGAATCCCAACCGCCGCCGACCTGATCTCGGGAGGCGTGGCACAGGGTGGGTGTCCGGTGCGCAGGCAGCGGTTACTTCATTGGATCGGACGGTTGCGGGTTCGAGTCCCGTCACCGGCTTCGGCCGGTGTAGCTCAATCGGCAGAGCATCTGGGTAAAGTCCGCCGCCGACTCCTGATCTCGGACACCTTCCCTGTGCCGTGCCTCCCTCCGTACGAAGACAGCAACGCACGACGTATGCGGGGGAGTTCACCATGGCGCGATTCAACACGCGCGCCGCCAAGGCGCGGCCGGTGTCGGCGGTCGGCTCGACGGGACGGGTCCTGCGGACCCACGAGGGCGGCCGGGGCCGCGAGCGCGACCCCCGCTCGGAGCTGTTCCTGCTGGCGGTGTCCCACTTCCTCACGGACACCTTCTACGAGAGCGCCGAGCAGCGCGACACCCGCTTCACCCGCCTCGTCCGCGACCTCGCCGTCAGCGACCCGGAGTGGACGGCCGGCCTGCTCGGCTGGCTGCGGGGCGAGGGCAACATGCGCACGGCCGCCCTCGTCGGCGCCGCCGAGTACGTGCACGCACGGCTGGCCGCCGACGCGACCGACGGCCCGGCGAACCGGCAGGTCGTGGCCTCCGCGCTGCAGCGCCCCGACGAGCCCGGCGAGCTGCTCGCGTACTGGACGTCGACGCACGGCCGCGCCGTCCCCAAGCCCGTCAAGCGCGGCATCGCCGACGCCGTACGACGGCTGTACCACGTCCGGTCGCTGCTCAAGTACGACACCGCGTCCAAGGGCTACCGCTTCGGCGACGTCCTCAACCTGGTGCACGCCGCGCCGGACCCGGACAAGCCCTGGCAGGGCGACCTGTTCCGGTACGCGCTCGACCGGCGCCACCACCCGGACACCGCCGTGCCGCCCGCGTCCCTTCCCGCGCTCACCCTGCACCGCGAGCTGATGGCACTGCCCGTCGAGCGGCGAAGGGCGGTCGTCACCTCGCCCGACGGCGCCGAGCGGCTCGCGGCGGCCGGCCTCACCTGGGAGGCGCTGGCCGGCTGGCTCCAGGGCCCGATGGACAAGGCGGCCTGGGAGGCTGTGATCCCGTCCATGGGCGCCATGGCCCTGGTCCGCAACCTGCGCAACTTCGACCAGGCCGGGGTGTCGGACGAGGTCGCCGCCCGGGTCGCCGCGCGGATCAGCGATCCGCAGGAGGTGCGCCGCTCGCGGCAGTTCCCCTTCCGCTACCTGGCCGCCTACCAGCACGCCCCCTCGCTGCGCTGGTCGTACCCGCTGGAGCAGGCGCTCGGCCACTCGCTGGCCAACGTGCCCGCGCTGCCGGGCCGTACGCTCGTGCTGGTCGACCGGTCCGGCTCGATGTTCTGGTCGCAGGTGTCCGAGCGGTCCCAGCTCAGCCGGGCCGACGCGGCGGCGGTCTTCGGCACCGCCCTCGCGCTGCGGGCGGCGGACGCCGATCTCGTGCAGTTCGGCTCCACCAGCGAGCGGGTGCGGTACCGCAAGGGCGAGTCGGTGCTGAAGGTCCTCAGGCGCTTCGGCGACCTGGGCGGCACCGACACCACCGAAGCGGTGCGCCGGCACTACCGGGGGCACGACCGGGTGCTGATCGTCACCGACGAGCAGTACGCCCCGCACCGGCACGGCGACCCCACCGCCCAGGTCCCGGACCGGGTCCCGGTCTACACCTGGAACCTGGAGGGCTACCGGGCGGGTCACGGCCCGTCGGGCGCGGGGAACCGGCACACCTTCGGCGGGCTCTCCGACGCCGCCTTCCGCATGGTCCCGCTGCTGGAGAGCGGCCGGGACGGACGCTGGCCCTGGCAGGCCTGACCGGCCGTCTTCGCCCGGAGATCGCCGAGGGGTAGGGTGACGGGCCCGACGAAGCACAGTGGGAGGCGTCTTGCTGGACTCGTACGAGCGGTACCCCCTCCTCTTCGGCCCGTCCCCGGTGCACCCCCTGGAGCGCCTCACCGCCCACCTCGGCGGTGCGGCGCTGTGGGCCAAGCGGGAGGACTGCAACTCGGGCATCGCGTACGGCGGGAACAAGACCCGCAAGCTGGAGTACCTGGTCGCCGACGCGCTCGCGCAGGGCTGCGACACCCTGGTGTCGATCGGCGGGGTGCAGTCCAACCACACCCGCCAGGTCGCCGCCGTCGCCGCCCGCGCCGGGCTGAAGTGCGTGCTGCTCCAGGAGAGCTGGGTGGACTGGCCCGACGCGGTGTACGACAAGGTCGGCAACATCCTGATCAGCCGGCTCGCCGGGGCCGAGGTGCGGCTGGTGCGGGCCGGGTTCGGGATCGGGTTCAAGGAGAGCTGGGAGCGGGCGCTGCGCGAGGTGGAGGCGGCGGGCGGAAAGCCGTACGCCATCCCGGCCGGCGCCTCCGACCACCCGCTCGGCGGCCTCGGCTTCGCCCGGTGGGCGTACGAGGTCGCCGAGCAGGAACGCGCGTCGGGGGTCTTCTTCGACACGGTGGTGGTGTGCTCGGTGACCGGGTCCACGCAGGCGGGCATGGTCGCCGGCTTCCGGGCACTGGAGGAGGCGGGCGGCCGACCGCGCCGGGTGCTCGGCGTCGACGCCTCCGCCGAACCCGCCCGCACCCGCGAGCAGATCGCCCGCATCGCCCACGCCACCGGCCGGCTCATCGGCGTCCGGCGGGCGTCGACCGAGGCGGACATCGAACTGGACGAGCGGTACCACGCGGGCACGTACGGCGTCCCCGACGACACCACGCTGGCGGCGATGCGGCTCGCCGCGCGCACCGAGGGCATGATCACCGACCCCGTGTACGAGGGGAAGTCGATGGCCGCCCTCGTCGACCTCGTCCGGCGCGGTGAGATCGGCGGGGACTCCACCGTGCTCTACGCCCACCTCGGCGGCCAGCCGGCGCTGAACGCCTACAGCGCCCTGTTCTAGGCGGGGCGCCGGGGCGGACCGCGTGCTCGGTAAAATCGCGGAGAGGGTGCCCGGCCGGCAAGGAGTGAGTGGATGACGCGGGGCAGGCCCATGCGCGCGGACGCTCGGCGCAACTACGAGCGGTTGCTGAAGGTGGCGGCGGAGGCCTTCGCCGAGCATGGGGAGAACGCGTCACTCGACGACATCGCCAGGCGGGCGGGCGTCGGCTCGGGCACGCTCTACCGGCACTTCCCGACCCGGCGGGCGCTGCTGGAAGCGGCGTACGTCGACCGGATCGACGCGCTCGGGGCGCGCGCCGGCGAGCTGGCGAAGGAGCTGCCGCCGGGCGAGGCGCTCATGGAGTGGCTGTACGAGCTGGCGGTCGGCACCCTCCAGGTGCGGGGGATGAAGGCCCTGCTCAGCTCGGCGGTGACGGAGGA
The DNA here is from genome assembly GCF_002155905.1 of Streptomyces tricolor. Taxonomy (GTDB): domain Bacteria; phylum Actinomycetota; class Actinomycetes; order Streptomycetales; family Streptomycetaceae; genus Streptomyces; species Streptomyces tricolor. The sequence continues at coordinate 6,112 of NZ_MUMF01000333.1, forward strand.
CAGCGGCGCGCCGGCGCTGACGGAGTGCGGGTCCGTGGTGAAGGGCGCGGCGGCCCGGCTGGTGGCGGCGGCGCAGGCGGAGGGCACGCTGCGGGGGGACGTGGAGTCGATCGAGGTGCTGCGGTTGGCCCACGGCGTGGCCATGGCCACGGAGCTGGGCCACGGCGGACCGAAGGAGATCCGCCGGTACCTGCGGCTTCTGGCGGAGGGGCTGCGGCTCGGCTGAGGTGCCCTTCCGGGGCGAGCCGGCCGGGGCGGCGGGGCGGGTGGTGCGCCAGGCGGCGTAGGAGAGGGCGAGGTTCGCCGCGGCGGTGGCCTGGCCGAAGACGATGTCGACGACGTCCCAGGCGCCCATGGTGCCGGTGACCGGCTGGGACGAACCGAGGCTCACCTCGGCGTACCCGCGGATCCGCGGATCCGACCG
>NZ_MUMF01000334.1 GCF_002155905.1 Streptomyces tricolor
GGGGGCGGGGGGAGAGCGGGGTGTTGTGGGTCATGGCGTCGGGATTCCCGCGGCCCGTCCCGCCCTTAACCGCTGTTACACACCCGTCGAGAAATGCGGACAAGACGGGACTAAAGGTCAGGTGTTCGGATGCCGATCAGGCGCGGAAAACCCCTGGTCCGATCGGGTGCGGACCAGGGGTTACGGCTCCGTCTGCCCGGATTTGGTAACGGTCACCGGCCGGGCAAGCTCAGGCCAAAGCTCAGCGGTCGGTGGCCGTCGCGTCGCACTCCTGCGCGCGCAGCGCCCGCGCCAGGTCGTCCCGCGCCTCCAGCACCAGCCGGCGCAGCGCCGGCGCCGCCTCCCGGTGCTCCGCCAGCCACGCGTCCGTCGCCTCCAGCGTCTCCGCACGGTCCTGGTACGCCGGGAACAGGCCCCGCACCACGTCCATGCCGATCTGGATCGACCGCTCCCGCCACACCCGCTCGATCGCCGCGAAGTACAGCGGCGCGTACGGCGCGGTCAGCTCCCGCTGCGACGGCTGCGCGAAGCCCGCGATCGTCGCCTCCACCAGCGCGTTCGACAGCGCGTCCGACTCCACCACCTGCGCCCACGCCTGCGCCTTCACCGCCGCCGACGGCCGCGCCGCCAGACAGCGCACCTGGTGCCGCTTGCCCGACGCCGTGTCGTCCCGGGCCAGCTCCGCCGCCAGCACCGACTCGTCCGCCACCCCGTACGCGGCCAGCGGCTCCAGGAACGCCCAGCGCAGCTCCTGGTCCACCTCCAGCCCGTCGATCTCGACCGTGCCGTCCAGCAGGTCCTTCAGCAGCGTCAGGCTCCACTCGGCGGAGGCCACGGACGCGAAGAACCGCGCCCACGCCAGCTGGTGCTCACTGCCCGGTTCGGCCTCCCGCAGCTGCTCCACCGCGCCCGTGGCCAGCAGCTCCCCGCCGGTCTCCCGCCAGTCCGGCGCCGCGTAGTGCGCCAGCGCCGAGTTCGCCCAGGCGTGCAGCATCTGGAGCACCCCGATGTCCGACTCGCGGCCCGCGAACCGCAGCACGAGATCGATGAAGTCCCGCGCCGGCAGCAGCGCGTCCCGGGTCATGTTCCACAGCGCCGACCAGCACAGCGCGCGGGCCAGCGGGTCGGTGATCCCGCCCAGGTGCGCCCGCAGCGTCGCCAGCGACGTCTCGTCGAAACGGATCTTGCAGTAGGTCAGGTCGTCGTCGTTGACCAGGATCAGGTCCGGGGCCTCGGCGCCCGCCAGCTCCGCCACGACCGTACGCGGCTCGTGCACGTCCGTCTCCACGCGCGCGTACCGCTCCACCGCGCCCTCGGGCGTACGGCGGTACAGGCCCACCGCGATCCGGTGCGGACGCAGCTCCGGGTGCGACTCGGGCGCCTCCTGCACGATCGCCAGCTCGGCGACCCGGCCGCCCTCGGTGTCCAGCAGCACCTGCGGGGTCAGCGCGTTCACCCCGGCCGTCTGCAGCCACGAGCGCGACCACGCCGTCATGTCCCGGCCGCTGGTCTCGGCCAGCACCGACAGCAGATCGCCGAGGCGCGTGTTGCCGTACGCGTGGCGCTTGAAGTAGCGCCGGGCGCCCTCCAGGAAGGCGTCCTGGCCGACGTACGCCACCAGCTGCTTCAGCACCGAGGCGCCCTTGGCGTAGGTGATGCCGTCGAAGTTCAGCTTGGCGTCCTCCAGGTCACGGATGTCCGCCGTGATCGGATGCGTCGACGGCAGCTGGTCCGCGCGGTACGCCCAGGCCTTGCGGCGGTTGGCGAAGGTGATCCACGCGTCCTTGAAGCGGGTCGCGCCGACGTTCGCGAACGTGCCCATGAAGTCCGCGAAGGACTCCTTCAGCCACAGGTCGTCCCACCACTCCATGGTGACCAGGTCGCCGAACCACATGTGCGCCATCTCGTGCAGGATGACGTTCGCCCGGCCCTCGTACGACGCCTGCGTCACCTTGCCGCGGAAGATGTACTCCTCGCGGAAGGTCACCAGACCCGGGTTCTCCATCGCGCCCAGGTTGTACTCCGGCACGAACGCCTGGTCGTACTTCCCGAACGGGTACGGGTGGTCGAAGTGGTCGTGGAAGAAGTCCAGGCCCTGCTTGGTCACCAGGAACACGTCGTCCGCGTCGAAGTGCGGGGCGAGACCCTTGCGGCACATCGCGCCGAGCGGGATCTCCAGCTTCGTCCCGTCCTCGAACGTGCGCGTGTAGAAGTCCGTCACATAGTGGTACGGCCCCGCCACCACACACGTGATGTACGTCGAGATCGGCTTGGTCTCCGCGAACCGCCAGACCCCGTCGGCGAGTTCACCGGCACCGTTGCTCCACACCGTCCAGCCCTCGGGCGCCCGCACCTCGAAGCGGTACGGCGCCTTCAGGTCCGGCTGCTCGAAGTTCGCGAACACCCGGCGGGCGTCGGCCGGCTCGTACTGCGTGTACAGGTAGACCTCGCCGTCCTCCGGGTCGACGAAGCGGTGCATGCCCTCACCCGTGCGCGAGTAGGCGCACTGGGCGTCCACCACCAGCTCGTTCTCCGCGGCCAGGTCCTCCAGCGCGATCCGCGAGCCGTCGAACACCTCGCCCGGGTCCAGGTCCCGGCCGTTGAGCGAGACGGAGGTCACGCGCGGCGCGACCAGATCGGCGAAGCTGGACGCACCCGGCTCGTTGCAGCGGAAGCGGATGGTCGTCACCGAGCGGAACGTGCGCGGCTCGCCGCCCCCGTCGCCGACGGCGGACCTCAGGTCCAGGGACACGTCGTAACCGTCGACGGACAGCAGGGCGGCCCGCTCCCGGGCCTCGTCGCGGGACAGATTCTCACCGGGCACGGACGGCACTCCCTCGTGATCGCGTGTATGGCGGCTGAACAGGACCGATCCTGCCATGCGCTCCTGACGCGGGGACCGGGGAATGGCACAGCGGGCAGCGGCGTTTTCCCGGGAAAGCGTCCCGCACGAGGAGAGACATGTCGGACAAGACCCCCGTCGACTTCTGGTTCGACCCGCTGTGCCCCTGGGCCTGGATGACCTCCCGCTGGGTGCTGGAGGTGGAGAAGCTCCGCGACATCGAGGTCCGCTGGCATGTGATGAGCCTCGCCGTGCTCAACGAGGGCAAGCTCGACGAGCTGCCCGAGGAGTACCGCGAGATGCTCGCCACCAAGGCGTGGGGTCCGGTCCGCGTCGTCATCGCGGCCCGGCAGGAGCACGGCCAGGAGGTGCTCGGCGACCTCTACACCGCGCTCGGCACCCGCATCCACAACCAGGGCGAGGGCCCGGAGAAGGCCACCGTGGCCGCAGCGCTGCGGGACGTGGGGCTGCCCGAGTCCCTCATGGACCACTGGGACGCCACGCCGTACGAGCCCGAGCTGCGCGCCTCCCACAAGGAAGGCATCGAGAAGGTCGGCCAGGACGTCGGCACCCCCGTCATCGCGGTGCCCGGCGCCGACGGCGAGCAGATCGCCTTCTTCGGCCCGGTCGTCACCCCCGCCCCCCAGGGCGAGGAGGCCGCCCGCCTGTGGGACGGCACCCTCGCCGTGGCCTCGGTGCCGGGCTTCTACGAGATCAAGCGCACCCGCACCAAGGGCCCGGACTTCAGCAACCTGTGACCCCTCCCGCGGTGGGCCCGGTTCAGCACCGAGCCGCCCGCCGGCGGGCCGCGGCCAGCAGTTCCAGGTGCTCCTCGTACCTCTTCGCGTAGGACGCCGCCCGGCCCGGGTCCGGCTCGATCACCCGGGCCGGCCCGGTCCAGGCGGCGGTGTCCAGCGGGACGCCGTACCGCCCGGCCGCCGCCAGCACCGCGCCCCGCGCGCCGACCTCGCCCTCCACCACCCGCAGCGGCCGGCCCAGCACATCGGCCAGCAGCCCCGTCCAGGCGGGGCTGCGGGTGCCGCCGCCGCACACCGCCAGCGACCCGGTCAGGCCCGCCGCCTCCAGACAGTGCCGGGCCGCGTACCCGATGCCCTCGCAGGTGGCCCGGACCAGATCGGCGGGCGCCGACTCCAGGGAGACACCGAGGAGTTCGGCGCGCAGCCCCGGCTCCACGAAGGGCGCGCGCTCCCCGGACGGCGCGAAGTACGGCAGCACCCGCACCCCGTGCGCGCCGGGCGGGGACGCGCCCAGCAGGTCGTCCAGGTCCCGGTGCCCGGCCCCCGTCAGCCGCAGCACCCAGTCCAGCGCCGCCGTGCCGACCATCGCCGGCATCGCGCGCAGCCAGTGCCCGGGCCGGTCCGTGGAGATGTACAGCCCCGCCGGTTCGCCGCCCAGGTCCAGCGCGGTGGTGGCGACCAGGCTCGCCAGACAGGTGCCGACGATCAGCAGCCCGTCGCCGGGCGCGGTGACGCCCGCGCCGAGCGCGCAGGCCGGCAGGTCGTACGGGCCGTTCGCCAGCGGGGTCCCGGCGGGCAGCCCCGCGCCGCTCGCCGCGCCGGTCGCGATCGGATCGCCGATCCCGGGCAGCAGCCCGCGGCGGTGGGTGAGGCCGAGCAGCTCCACCACCCCGTTGTCGTACGACCGGGTGCGCGGGTCCAGGAAGGGCATCGACGCGTCCGACACGTCCGTGACCGCCCGCCCGGCGCCGGTCAGCCGCTGGAAGACCAGGTCCTTGCAGGCGACGGCCGCCGCCGCGGCGTCCAGCGCCTTCGGCTCGTGCCGGTCCAGCCAGGCCAGCAGCGGCCCGGGGCAGCCCGGGAACATCGCGCTGCCGGTGCGCCGGAAGACGGCCTCCACGGTGCCGTCCGCCAGCCACTGGTCCACCAGCTCATGGGCGCGGCCGTCCATCCAGGAGATCGCCGGCCGCACCGGGCGGCCCGCCGCGTCCACCAGCCACACCCCGTCCCCCTGCCCGGTCAGCCCGGCCAGCTCCACCGGCTCCGGCACCCGCGCGGTCAGCGCGCCGAGCACGGCGACGACGGCGCCGTACACCTCCTCCGCGTCCTGCTCGACGGCCCCGCCGCGCAGCTCCAGACCCACCGGGCGGGCCTCCACGGCCAGTTCGCGGCCGGCCCGGTCGAAGGCGGCGGCCTTCACCAGGGACGTGCCCGCATCGATCCCGACGAACATGCCAAGCCTCCCGGGGCATCAGGTCAGACAGTGCGCGAGCGGCTCCCCGCGCACCCAGCGGCCCACCTCGGCGGCGGCGATCCGGGCGGCCTTCTCCGCCACCGCGCGGCCGGCGCCGCCCAGGTGAGGGGTGAGCACCACCCGGTCGGCCAGCGCGCGCAGCCGCGAGTCGGGCGGGAGCGGTTCGCGGGCGTAGGTGTCCAGGGCCGCCGCCGACAGCCGCCCCGCCTCCAGCGCGTCGCACAGCGCGTCCTCGTCCAGCAGCGGGCCGCGGGCCGCGTTGACCACCACCGCGCCCGGCGGCAGCAGCGCCAGCTCCCGCGCCCCGATCAGGCCCCGGGTCTCGGCGGTCAGCCGGGCGTGCAGGGTGACGACGGCCGAGCGGCGCAGCAGGTCGTCCAGCGAGGACAGGCGCAGCCCGTGCACCTCGCCGCGGACGTACGGGTCGTACACCATCACCCGCGCCCCGAACGCGCACAGCACCCGGGCGACCCGGCTGCCGACCGCGCCGTAGCCGACGAGCCCGACGGACAGGTCCTCCAGCTCCGGCCCGCTGTCGGCGTAGGTGTAGGAGGACGAGCCCGCCCAACTGCCCTGCCGGGCCAGCAGGTCGTGGGCCTGCGGGATGCGGCGCAGGGCGGCGAGCAGCAGGCCCACGGTGAACTCGGCGGTGGCGGCGGCGTTGCGGCCGGGCGCGAAGCACACCCGCACGCCGTGCCGCCCGGCCGCCTCCAGGTTGACGTTGACCGGTCCGCCCCGGCAGACCGCGACCAGCCGCAGCCCGGGGCAGGCGGCGAGAACGCGTGCGGTGACCGGGCCCATCTGGGTGACCAGCACCTCGGCGCCGGCCAGGGCCGCGATCAGCTCGTCCTCGGCGTCGCTCGCCTCGCTCACCTCGGCCACCGGCCCGAACGGCACGAGCGGCCAGTCCAGGGTCAGTTCGCGCACCGCGCAGTCGGCCTCCTTCGCGAGCGCGGCCGTGATCAGGGACGGCAGGACGAAGTGGTCGCCGGCGGCCACCACACGCACAGCACCGGAGGTCATCGCAGGGAGTCTCCCGTCTCGGCGTCGAAGACATGGGTGAGCCCGGCCGCCACCCGGACCCGCTCGTCGTGGGCGAGCCGCACCTCGGGCCCGGTGAGGACCACCAGGTGCCGCTCCACCCCGTCCAGGGCGAGGGTGGCGATGCCGGACTCCAGCAGGGGTTCGTGGGCGACCACCCGGGCGGGGACGCCGTCGGCGCCGGTGAGAGCGAGGTCCTCGGGGCGGATGCCGACCAGCACCGGCCGGCCCGCCGGCACCGGCACGGGCAGCGGGATCCGCACCCCGGCGGACAGCCGGGCCCGGCCGTCGGCATCGGCGACGGCGGGCAGCAGGTTGATCGCGGGTTCGCCGACGAAGTCGGCCACGAAGGCGGTCGCCGGATGGTCGTAGATCTCGTACGGGGTGCCGAGCTGCTCGATCGCGCCGTCCCGCATGACGGCGATCCGGTCGGCCAGCGACAGGGCCTCCTCCTGGTCGTGCGTGACGAGGATGGTGGTGTGCCCCATCTCCCGCTGGATCCGCTTGAGTTCGCGGCGGGTGGTGTCGCGCTGGGCCGCGTCCAGGTGGGACAGCGGCTCGTCCAGCAGCAGCACGTCCGGTGCGCGGATCAGCGCGCGGGCCAGGCTGACCCGCTGCTTCTGCCCGCTGGACAGGCCGGCCGGGCGGGCGTCGAGGACGTCGGTGAGCCCGACCCGCTCGGCGATCCCGGCGACCTTGCGCCGCACCTCGCCGCGGGCGCTCCGGCCGCGGGCCTTCAGCCCGAACGCCAGGTTCTCCGCGACCGTCAGCGGCGGGTACAGCGCGTAGTTCTCGAAGGCGACCCCGATGTTCCGCCGCCGTGCCGGCCGGCCGGTCACCGAGGCGCCGCCGATCAGGATGTCCCCGCCGGTCACCGCCTCCAGGCCGGCGATCATCCGCAGGGTGGTGGACTTCCCGCAGCCCGACGGGCCCAGCAGGCCGAGCAGTTCCCCGGAGTCCAGGGCGAGGTCGAGGCCGCGCACCGCCTCCACCGCCGGGCGGCCCCGCGACCGGTAGGTCTTGCGCAGCTCCCGCAGCTCCAGCCCGGTCATGGCAGCCCCCTCCTCATGACCGCCGTCGCGCACACCTCGTAGCGGACGTGGTGCTCGTCCAGGTCCCGCAGCGCCTGCGCCGGTGCCCCGTCGTCCACCAGGAGCAGGTCGAAGCGGGACAGCGGGACGACCCGGCGCAGGGCCACCCGGCCGAACTTGGTGTGGTCGATCAGCAGGACGTTCCGCGCGGACGCGTCGAGCATCGCCCGCTTCACGGACACGATGTGCTGCTCCTGGTGGTAGGCGTGACCGCCGTGCACGGCCGACGTCGAGGCGAAGCACACGTCCACCCGCACCTGCTCGATCGCCTCGACGCAGGACACCCCCAGGAAGGAGGAGTGCAGCGGGTCGTAGTCGCCGCCGAGCGCCGTCAGGCGGATGCCGCGCCGGCCGGCGAGCAGGTTGATCGCCTCCAGGAAGTTGGTGACGACCGTGAGCGGGGTGATGTCGCCGCGCCGCAGGCGGCGGGCTATCTCCAGGGCGGTCGTGGAGTCGTCCAGCATGATCGCCATGCCGGGCTCGATCAGCTTCAGCGCGTGCTCGGCGACGGCGGCCTTCTCCGCCCGCATGGTCTTCAGCCGGTACTGCACGTTCGACTCGAACACCCCGGACGGCTGCGCGGTCACCCCGCCGCGGAACTTCCGTACGACGCCCTGCCGTTCCAGTTCGTCCAGGTCCCGGTGGACGGTCATCAGGCTCACCCCGAACCGCTCGGCCAGCTCGGCCGCGCTCGCCTGGCCCTCGGCGAGGACGAGTTCCGCCATGGCGGCCTGCCGGGCCGCGGGCCCGCGCCGCGCTCCCGCGCCGCGGGTCACGGGCTCGTCCCGATCCGCCGACCCGGGACACCCGCCCGGTCGGCCTCGAACACCAGCAGGTGCTCGGGCCGGACGGCCGGGCGGACCGGGTCGTCGGGGCGCAGTCCGGCCGCCTCGGCCCGCGAAGCGACGAGCGACAGGTGCTGGGCGCCGATCCGCACGGTCACCTCCACGGACCGGCCGAGCACCTCGGTGACGTACACCGTCCCGGTGAGCCGGTGCCCCTCGCCGGTCAGCGACACGTCCCGGGGCCGGACCCCGACCAGGACCTCCGTGCCGGCGGCGACCCGGAGGGGAAGCGGGAGTTCGAGCGCTCCGTCCGGCGACCGGAAGGTCCCGGACCCGGTCACCGCCCCCGGCAGCAGATTGATCCGGGGCCGCCCGAAGGCCCGCGCGACCTCGGTGTCGTACGGCCGGTACCAGATGTCCTCGCGGGTGCCGGTCTGCACGATCCGCCCGGCCCGGATCACCCCGATCCGGTCGCCGAGCGCCAGTGCCTCCACCGAGTCGTGGGTGACGTACAGGGTGGTCGTGCGCCGGACGGCGCCGATCGCCTTCAGCTCGGCCCGCATCTGCTGGCGCAGCTTGGCGTCCAGGTGGGACAGCGGCTCGTCCAGCAGGAAGGCGCGGGCCGGGCGGACCAGCACCCGGCCGAGCGCGACCCGCTGCCGCTGCCCGTTGGACAGCTGTCCCGGCATCCGGTCCAGCAGGCCGCCGATGCCGAGGAGTTCCGCGACGGCGCCGACCCGGTCCCGGGCCTCGGCGGCGGGCAGCCGGTGGCGCGGGGAGCGCAGCGGCGAGACCAGGTTGTCGTACACGGACCGGTGCGGATACAGGGCGTAGCTCTCGAAGCACATCGCCACGCCCCGGTCGTACGGCTCCACGTCCCGCATGTCCCGGCCGTCGATCTCGACGGTGCCGGCGTCGGGCCGCTCCAGGCCGGCGACGGTCTTCAGCGTGGTCGTCTTCCCGGCCCCCGACGGCCCGAGCAGGCAGAAGAACTCGCCCTCGCGCACGTCGAGGTCGAGGCCGTCCAGGGCGGTCGTCCGGCCGTAGGACTTGCGGACGTCCCGCAGCGCGATGCTCACGACTTCACCGCCCCGAAGGACAGCCCGCGCACCAGGTACCGCTGGATGGTCAGTGCCAGCAGCAGCGGCGGGACGACGGAGACGAGGGCGGCGGCGGCCGTGAGGTGGTACTTGGGCCGGTCGCCGCCGAGGAAGGACAGCGCGCCGACGGTCACCGTCTGGGCCTCGTGGGAGGTCAGGATCAGCGGGAAGACGAAGTTGTTCCAGGCGAAGATGAACGCCAGCAGGGACACCGCCGCGATGCCCGGCTTGACCAGCGGCAGCGCCACCTTGAAGAACGCCTGCGTGCGGGAGTAGCCGTCCAGCAGCGCCGCCTGCTCCAGCTCGGGGCTGAGATCGGCGAAGTACGACCGCATGATCCACACCACCAGCGGCAGGGTGACCAGTTGCAGCACCCACACCATGCCGGTGTACGTGTCGAACAGGCCCAGCTTCTGGTAGAGCACGAACAGCGGGATGATCACGGTGAGTTCCGGCGCGAACCGGAACGACAGCAGCGTGAACATCAGGTGCTCCGAGCCCTTGAACCGCCAGCGCGCCGAGGCGTACGCGGCCGGCAGCCCGACCACCAGCGACAGCGCGACCGCGCCCACCGACACCACCAGGCTGTTGCCGAAGAAGCGGACGAACGGGATGCCCTCGCTGCCGCCGAGCACCGTGCGGTAGGCGTCCAGGGTCGGGGTGAAGGAGAAGTAGGTGCTGAAGAGCTGGTTCGCGGGCTTCAGCGACAGGATCGCCATCCAGGCGACCGGGAAGAGGGAGAAGACGAAGTAGAGGATGAGCGCGGCGTCCGCGAGCCACCCCGGCAGGCGTTTCCTCATCCGGACACCTCCGCCGCCTTCCGCTGGATCCGCCCCAGGTGCCGGACCAGCACCGTCGCGGCCAGGTAGACCACGGCCCACAGCACGATCGTGTAGCTGATCCCGAAGGAGTACCGCTGGAAGCGGATCGCCTCCAGGTAGGCCCGGATCTGGAGGACCACCGTGGAGTCACCGGGGCCGCCCTCGGTCAGGGCGTAGATGATGTCGAAGACCTTCAGCGAGTCCATGAACCGGAAGATCACCGCGACCAGGACGTACGGCCACAGCATGGGCAGGGTCAGCCGCCGGAAGGTGTACCACCAGCCGGCGCCGTCCACGGCCGCCGCCTCGAAGGGGGAGGCGGGCAGCGAGCGCAGTCCGGCCAGGGCGAGGATCGCCACGAACGGGGTGTACACCCACACGTCCACGGCGATCGAGGACAGCAGGGCGCCCGTCGGGGTGTCCGTCCACTGCACCCCGCCGAGCCCGAACGGTTCGAGCAGGTGGTTGACGACGCCCACCGACGGCTGGAGCATCAGCTTCCAGATGATCGCCGCGATCACCGGGGCGATCATCAGCGGCAGGATGAGGATCTTCTCCAGGATCCGGCCCACCCGTGAGGAGCGGTGCAGCAGCAGGGCCACGCTCACCCCGAGCACGGTCTCCGCGCCGGCCGCGCCGACCGCGTAGAGCACGGTCACCCAGGCGGAGTTCCAGAAGGCGTCCTGCGTGAACACGGCCCGGTAGTTCTCCCAGCGCACCAGGTCCGGCTGGGGCTTGGCGGCCGAGAAGTCGAAGAGGGTGTAGTACAGGCCGAGCCCGAACGGGTAGAGGATGCCGCAGGTCAGCAGCAGCGCGGGGACGACGAGGAGGTACGGCCGCAGCGTGCGGCGCATCAGCGGACCTTCTCCCTCAGGTCGCCGGCCAGGCCGTCCAGCACGGACCGCGCGCTCTTGCCGCCGTAGATCTCCTGGAGGGCCGCCGCCCAGCTGGTGGTGGCGTCGAAGAACTGGGCCTGCGGGGTGAACTGGATCCGGGTCCGGTCCACGACCGTCTCGAAGGTCTCCAGGAACCCGGGCAGGTGCCGCATCCTGTTCCGGTAGGCGGGGTCCTGGCTGACGGACTTCCGCACCGGGTCGATGTGGTGGTGGGTGAGGGCGGCCCGGCGCAGGTGCTCCTTGCCGGTGGCCCACTGGAGGAACAGCCAGCCGGCGCTCTTCCGTCTGCTCCGGGCGTTCATGCCGAGCGACCAGATCCACATGTTGGTGGCGAGCGAGCCGTCCGGCCCCTTGGGCCCCGGATGGAAGGCGATCTTCCCGGAGGCGGGCGAGGCCCCCTCGACCGCCTGGAAGTAGGCGGCGGTGTCGGCGTCGAAGAGCATCCCGGCCTTCCGCGCGCCGAGGTCGCTGGAGCACTGGTACCAGGTGTACGACGTCCAGGACGGCGGCCCGCCCTCCTTCACCATGGCCGCCCAGTCCTCGGTGAACGCGACGGCCCGGGGGGAGTTCATGGCGGGGCTGAGCTTGCCGCCCTCGACGGTGAAGTCCCGCAGGCCGTTGCGGGCGTACATCGTCATGAAGCCGGGGTGGATGGTGGCCCAGCTCCGCGAGCCGCGCACGGCGATCCCGTACATCCCGTCGAACCCGGCGCCGGGCGCCCTCTTCTTGATCACCCCGGCCAGCTCGCGCAGTTCCTCGAAGGACTCCGCCGGTTTCAGCCCCAGCTTGCGGAACACCTCGGTGTTGTAGGCGACCACGTTGGTCTCCCAGCCCCACGGCAGCGCGTACTGCCCGCCGCGGCCGAGCGGCGCGCCCGCCTTCAGCGACCACTGGCCGGCCTGGAGCAGGTTCGGGAAGAAGTCCGCCCGGTCCCACTCGGCCGCGGTGGCCGAGGCGTTGCGCATCCAGGGGCCCAGGTCCTCCAGCCAGCCCGGCGGCCCGTACTGCCACACCATGTAGGCGCCGAGCATGAAGACGTCGTAGGAGGCGCGGCCGCTGGACAGGTCGACGGTGAGCTTGTCGAAGTAGTTGTCCTCGGGGAAGACGTCGTACGTCACCTCGATGCCGGTCTTGTCGGTGAAGGACGTCAGGTCGGCGATCAGGGCGTCCGTGTACGGGTGCTTGTTCAGCAGCGCCTTGACGGTGGTGCCCTTCTCCCGCTTCCAGTCGAAGGCGCCGGTGACGTCGTCCGCGGCCGAACCGTCGCCCTCGCTCTGACCGCCGCCGCCGAACCCGGCACCGCAGGCGGAGAGCAGCGGGGCGGCGGAGAGGGCCCCGGTGAGCGCGAGGAAGCGTCGGCGGTCGTGCACGTGCCTGTCCATCCGGGACCTCCGTCGGTGGGGCGGTGGGGTCGAACGGGTTAACAGTGCGAGTCGACTCGACAACAGAGGGTGTAACGGCGGCGAAAGGCCGTCAATCCCTCGCGCACGAGGAAAGCCCCCGGAAATCCCAGTGAGACGTGGGAAGTTCACACGGCGGGTCGCGAAGAGCGGGAGCCGCGGCCCGGGGCGCCCTCGCACGCGACCCGGGCCCCCGCACCGACTCGACACCGCGCACGCGCCTTGTTGTTGATAGCGTGCAACTGCAATACAGTTGCAATAAGCGCCTGGCCTCGTGATCGTCTTCTCACCCTTCACGGCGGCGGGTGCCGCAGGAACGGAAAGGCCCCCACGTCCGACACGTGGGGGCCTTTCCGCGATGCGGGGGCGGTCAGCGCCTGGCGCGCGCCCGCTGCCAGGCGTAACCGACGGCCGCCAGGACCACCGTCATCACGCCCGTCGAGTACAGCTGCACCCGGGTGTCCGGCTCCCGGGCCATCAGCACGAAGATCGCGGCCATGCCGGCCAGGGCGACCCAGGTCAGCCACGGGAACGCCCACATCCGCACGACCAGCCTCTCGGGCGCCTCACGCTCGATACGGCGGCGCAGCAGCAGCTGGGAGACCGCGATGAAGACCCAGACGACCAGGATGACCGCGCCGATCATGTTCAGCAGCCATTTGAAGATGTCGTCCGGGCGCCAGTAGTTGAGCAGCACGCAGACGAAACCGAGCACACAGGACGTCAGCACCGCGATCCGCGGCACCCCGCCGGACAGCTTCGCCAGCGCCTTCGGGCCCTGACCGCGCTCGACCAGCGAGTAGGCGATGCGCGAGGCGCCGTAGATGTTGGCGTTCATCGCGGACAGCAGGGCGACCAGGACGACCACGTTCATCAGCTGGCCCGCGCCGGGAATGCCCAGCTGGTCGAGGGTGGCGACGTACGGGCCCTTCGCCACGACCTCCTCGGAGTCCCACGGGACCAGGGTGACGACGACCGCCATCGAGCCGATGTAGAACAGGGCGATCCGCCACATCGCCGTACGGACGGCGGACGCGACGCCCCGCACCGGGTCCTCCGACTCGGCCGCCGCGATGGTGACCGTCTCCAGGCCGCCGTACGCGAACACCGAGGCGAGCAGGCCGACCAGCAGGCCCTCGCTGCCGTTGGGCAGGAAGTCGGTCAGGTGCGACGCGCCGGGGGAGTCCGTACCGGGCAGCACGCCCGCGATGGCCAGCGCGCCCAGGATCAGGAAGAGACTGATCGCGCCCACCTTCAGCGCGGCGAACCAGAACTCGAACTCGCCGAAGTTCTTCACGGCGGCCAGGTTCGCGCCGCAGAACACCAGCATGAACAGGGCCACCCACATCCACTGCGGGGTGCCCGGCAGCCAGCCCTGGACGATCTTCGCGGCGCCGATGCCCTCCAGGCCGACCGCCGTGCACAGCAGCACCCAGAAGGACCAGCCCGCCGCGAAGCCCGCCCAGGGGCCGATCGCCCGCTCGGCGTGTGCGGAGAAGGAACCCGACGACGGATAGGCGGCCGACATCTCGCCGAGCATCCGCATCACCAGCATCACCAGGAGGCCGGAGAGGGTGTAGGCGATCACGATGGACGGGCCGGCGGCGGCGATGCCCGCACCGGAACCGACGAACAGACCCGCGCCGATCACACCCCCGAGGGCGATCATCGACAGGTGGCGCTGCTTCAGGCCATGGGAGAGGGAAGCGTCCGCTCGCTGCTGCGGCGGCGTCTCCTCTGTGGTGCTGCTGGGCATGGGGCGCGGCTCTCCCAGTGCAATGGACGGGCAAAAACCCCGCCAGTCTGGGCGGACCGTCCGCTCACGCGAAGAGGTTGCCCACTATCCGGACACCGGCCGTACCCAAGGTGAAGAACCGGCTACCGTCTGGCGGCGTGTACTTTGGTGGGACCCTACAGTTCCTGATCCGTGCGCGGAAGTGAGCGGATCCTCTCTGCCTCAGTGACTGGTATCACGCCCGGCCATGTGTAAGCGGCGCCCTTTGTGTGAAGCGCACCAACCTGCCGCCACCGCCTTTGTCGAGCACTGACGGTGAGCGCACGAGCGCACCGGTATAGCGTCACGGTGTCCCGACGTGTCCACACCATCCGCGGAGTCCCCATGAGCACCGCCACCGCCACCGCCCGCCCCGGCGCAGTCCTCGCCGACCTGCTCCCCGCGTCCCGCGTGCGCGACGTCGCCCTCGTCGTCGGCGGCGCCGTGCTCACCGGCCTCGCGGCCCAGCTGTCGGTGCCCGTGCCCGGCTCCCCGGTGCCGGTGACCGGCCAGACCTTCGCCGCGCTGCTCGTCGGCACCGCCCTCGGCGCCCGCCGCGGCTTCCTCTCCCTCGCCCTGTACGCCCTCGCCGGCGTGGCGGGCGTGCCGTGGTTCGCGGACGGCAAGTCCGGCGCCGCCATGGTCTCCTTCGGCTACGTCCTCGGCATGCTGCTGGCCTCCGCCCTCGTCGGCGCCCTGGCCCGGCGCGGCGCCGACCGCTCCCCGCTGCGCATGGCCGGCACGATGATCCTCGGCGAGGCCGTCATCTACGCGGTCGGTGTCCCCTACCTGGCCCTGGCCGCCCACCTGTCCGCCTCCGAGGCGATCGCGGCCGGTCTCACCCCGTTCCTCATCGGCGACGCCCTCAAGGCCGCCCTGGCGATGGGCGTGCTGCCCGCCGCCTGGAAGCTCGTCAAGCGCTGACGCCGTAGTTCCTGCGGAAGAGGTTCGCCGGGTCGTACGTCTCCTCGACCCCGGCGAGCCTTTTCGCGCGTTTCCGGGGCGTACAGGCCCGCACTCCGGTCCCCGGAGACAGCGGCGGGCCGCGCCGCTACGGCGGCGAAGGACGGCCGCTTCCAGGCCGTACGCCCGCAGGACGGCCGCCGGGTCCGTCACCCGCCCGTCGAAGGCGAGCGAGCCGCCGTACAGCGTGCGCACGGGACGAGCGCCCTCTCCGGCTCGGTGACGATGCCGAGGTTCTGCCCGGCGCCGAGCGGCGACCCGTACGGGTCCGGGTCGGTGTCCGGGTGACAGCGCGCAGCCGGCCGTCGGCGGTGACCACCTTGGGCCGGCGCGCGTGGTCGGCCGCGTACCCGAACTCCCGGGCGAGGGTCCCGAGCCCGCCGCCCCCACGGTCCAGAGCGTGGGAGGTGCCCCCGGCGCGCCCCGGCCGTCACCCGCACCGTGCGTGTCGCGGGGTCGACGGTGATCCCGTCAGCCGCCGCGTCGTCGCCGGCAGCCCGCCCTCGTAGCCGCCGGGCAGCCCGTGCCCGGTCGCCTGCACGCCGACGGACTGCGGAGGCCCGTGGGCAGGCCGGTGTGCGTCATGGAACGCAGCATGGCCGCACCACCTGACACGTTCCGTCAGGTGGTGCGGCCATGCGGGCCGGCTGTCGGATCAGCCGACGGAGACCTTGTCGGCCGGTGCCTCGGCCGCGGGATCCGGGCGGTTCGCCGCGATCCGCTGCTTCACCGCGGCGATCACCAGCACGATCGCCGCGACCAGCAGCGACAGCAGCACGGTCTGCCGGCCGTCGTGCTCGGTGTCGGTCAGCATGTAGCCGAGGACGAACACGATCAGCGCGGCCGTCGCCCAGGTCAGGTACGGGTACAGCCACATCTTCACGACGAGCTTGTCCGGCGACTCCCGCTGCAGGATCTTGCGCATCCGCAGCTGCGAGAAGCAGATGACCAGCCACACGAACAGGGCGACCGCGCCGGAGGAGTTGACGAGGAAGAGGAAGATCTTGTCCGGGGACAGGTAGTTGAAGAAGACGGCGACGAAGCCGAACACGACCGACGCGAGGATCGCCGTCATCGGCACGCCCCGGCTGTTGACCCGCGCGAACGCCTTCGGCGCGTCGCCCCGCTCACCGAGCGAGAAGGCCATGCGGGAGGCCGTGTACAGGCCCGAGTTCAGACAGGACAGCACCGAGGTCAGCACGATGAAGTTCATGATCTGACCGGCGTGCGCGATGCCCAGCGAGTTCAGCGCGGCGACGTAGGAGCCGTCCTTCGCGATGGACGGGTCGTTCCACGGCAGCAGCGTGACCACGACCAGGATCGAGCCCAGGTAGAAGACGCCGATCCGCCAGATGATGCTGTTGGTCGACTTGGTGACCGCCCGCTGCGGGTCCTCGGACTCGCCGGCCGCCAGGGTGGCGATCTCGCTGCCCATGAAGGAGAAGACGACCAGCAGCACACCGGTGAGGATCGCGCCCGGACCGTTCGGCAGGAAACCGTCGTGCGAGGTGAGGTTGGCGAAGGTGGCCTTGTCGGCCTCCACGCCCGGCAGCACACCGAACACGGCGAGCAGACCGACGACGATGAACGCGCCGATCGCCACGACCTTGATGCCGGCGAACCAGAACTCGAACTCGCCGTAGGAGCCCACGGAGACCAGGTTGGTCGCGGTCAGCACGACCATCACGATGAGCGCCCAGCCCCACTGCGGGACGTCCGGGATCCAGCTCTCCAGGATCTTGGCGCCGGCGGTCGCCTCGACCGCGAGCACGACGACCCAGAAGAACCAGTAGAGCCAGCCGATGGAGAACCCGGCCCAGGGGCCCAGCGCACGGTCGGCGTGCGCGGAGAACGAGCCGGAGGTCGGGTTGGCCGCGGACATCTCGCCGAGCATGCGCATCACGAGGACGACGAGCGTGCCGACGAGGGCGTAGGACAGGAGGATGCCGGGTCCCGCGGTGGCGATACCGGAGCTGGAGCCGACGAAGAGGCCGGCTCCGATGACGCCACCGATCGCGATCATCGACAGATGGCGGTTCTTGAGTCCTGCTTGGAGGCCCGAACCAGGGGTCATGGTGGGGTTTCCTTTGCGCCAGGTGTGGGGCTGCCCGTACGAGCGGTGTACGAGTCGGTCCAGTGAATCCGAGGCGAACGGATTGGGGAACCTCTGAATCCGTATCGTTACTTGAGGTTCCCTTGAGGTTCTATGGCCTTGCTCACATTTTTCGGGCCCCGTGACCCTCGACACCCTGGGGCTGCTGCCCCGGAACGGGCGTGACACACTCGTGCCATGCGCGTGTATCTCGGCTCCGACCATGCGGGCTACGAACTCAAGAATCACCTCGCCGAGTGGCTGAAGGCCGCCGGCCACGAGCCCGTCGACTGCGGGCCGCACATCTACGACGCCCAGGACGACTACCCGCCCTTCTGCCTCCGCGCCGCGGAGCGGACGGCCGCGGACCCCGACGCCCTCGGCATCGTGATCGGCGGCTCGGGCAACGGTGAGCAGATCGCCGCGAACAAGGTGAAGGGCGTGCGCGCGGCGCTGGCCTGGAGCGAGGAGACGGCGGCGCTCGGGCGTCAGCACAACAACGCCAACGTGGTGGCCGTGGGTGCGCGGATGCACAGCACGGAGGAGGCGACCAAGTTCGTCGAGGTCTTCCTCAACACGCCGTTCTCCGGCGACGAGCGTCACGTGCGGCGCATCGACATGCTGGCGGCGTACGAGACGACGGGCGACCTTCCGCCGATCCCGGCCCATCACCCGCAGCAGTAGCCCACCGTCCCCGCC
>NZ_MUMF01000335.1:0-6441 GCF_002155905.1 Streptomyces tricolor
GCGGGCCGCGCGGACCGCCGACGCGCGCAAGCCGGGCATCCCGGTGTTCACCCGGTACGCGTACGTGCACGAGCTGCGCGGCGACGTGACCACGGCCCGCCGCGTCCTCGAACAGGCCCTGTCGGCGGCCACCTCGCCGGGCGACATCGCGTACGTCGCCACCCAGCTCGGCCAGCTCGCCTGGAACCAGGGCGACCACAAGACGGCCCTCGGTCACTACGCGCGCGCCCTGGCCGCCGACGACGGCTACCTCCCGGCGCTGGAGGGCCGGGCCCGCGCGCGGGCGGCGAGCGGTGACCGCGCCGCGGCGATCAGGGACCTGGAGGCGGTGGTCGCCCGCTCCCCGCTGCCCGGCCCGCTGGTCGCGCTGGGCGAGCTGTACGAGGCGCGGGGCGCGGCCGGCGACCGGACGCGGGCCCGGCAGCAGTACGCGCTGGTCGACGCCTGGACCGCGCTCGCCCGCGCCAACGGCGTCAACGCCGACCTGGACACCGCGCTGGCCGCCGCCGACCACGGCGACCGGCGGGCCGCCCTGCGCGCGGCCCGTGCCGAATGGGCCCGTCGGCACACCGTGCACACCGCCGACGCGCTCGCCTGGGCCCTGCACGTCAACGGCCGCGACGCCGAGGCCCTGCCCTACGCCCGCCGGGCCACCGCCACCGGCTACCGCAGCGCCGCCTTCCGCTACCACCGCGGGGTGATCGAGCTGGCCACCGGCCACCGGTCGGCCGGCCGCGCCTCGCTCGCCGCGGCCCTGGCACTGAACCCCGGCTTCTCCCCGCCGGGCGCCGCCCGGGCCCGCGCGGCGCTGGAGGGAGCCGAGTGAAGCTCCGTCCGCTGTGCGCCCTGCTCGCCGCGCCCGCCCTGGCGCTGCTTCCGGCCGGCCCGGCGAGCGCGCACCCCCTCGGCAACTTCACCGTCAACCGCTACGACGGTCTGGTCGCCGCTCCCGGACAGCTCCGCGTCGACCATGTGGAGGACCTGGCCGAGATCCCGGCGACGCAGGCCAAGCCCGGCATCGAACGGCTGGGCCTCGGCGCGTGGGCCCGGCAGCGGTGCGCGCGGGCCGCCGCCGACAGCGGGCTCACCGTGGACGGGCGTACGGTCACCCTGACGGCCGCCCGCAGCAGCGCGCGCCTGCGCCCGGGCCAGGCCGGCCTGGACACCCTGCGCGTGGCGTGCCGGCTGACCGCCCCGCTCCCCCGCGCCGGCACGCTCACCCTCGGCTTCCGCGGCGCGGGCGCCGACGGCGGGCCCGGCTGGCGGGAGATCACGGCGCGGGGCGACCGGATGACGCTCACCGCGACCGATGTGCCGAAGGAGTCGGTCTCCCGGGAACTGACCGCCTACCCGCAGGACCTGCTGTCCTCCCCCGCGGACACGGGCACGGCCTCGCTGCGGGTGCGGCCCGGCGGACCGGCGCTCGCGGCGGACACGGAACGGCGGGCGGCCCCGGGCGCCGGCGTGCTCCCCCGGGGCGCCGACCGCTGGACCCGGGCCCTGGACGACCTCGTGGCCCGGCGCGATCTCACCCTCGGCTTCGCCGGTCTGGCCCTGCTCATCGCGGTCGCCCTGGGCGCGATGCACGCCCTGGCCCCGGGCCACGGCAAGACCCTGATGGCCGCGACGGCGGCGGCGCGCGGAGGCCGGGCCCGGCCGAGGGACGTGCTGCCGCTGGCCGCCTCGGTCACCGTGACCCACACCCTGGGCGTGGTGGCCCTGGGCCTCCTGGTCACGGCCGGCTCCGCCGCCGCGCCCGCGGTGATCTCCTGGCTGGGCATCGCCAGCGGCGCGCTGGTGCTGGCGGCGGGCGTCACCCTCGTACGCCGGGCCTGGCGCAACCGGGTGCGGGCGACCGCCGTGCCGCACGAGGGGGTGGAGCAGCGGGAGTTGGCGGCCGTGGGCGCCACCCATAGTGCCGTTCACCACCCTCACCTGCACCACCATGTCGAGCACACCCATGGAGGCCACACCCACTCCCACCCGCACACCCACGAGGGGCACACCCATAGCCACGGGGATCACCCGCACACCCATGGCGGTCACACCCACACGCACGGCGGCCACACCCACACCCACTCGACCGCTCCCACCCTCCGCGGCACGATCCTGCTCGGCTTCGCCGGTGGGCTGGTGCCGAGTCCGTCCGCCGTGGTGGTGCTGGTCGGCGCCGCCGCGCTCGGCAAGGCCTGGTTCGGGCTGCTGCTCGTCGTGGCGTACGGGGCGGGGCTCGCGCTGACCCTGACCGCCGCCGGGTTCGCCGTCGTACGGCTGGGCGCGGGGGCGGCCCGGGTGCTGGAGCGGCGCCCGCGCTGGACCGCCCACCCGCTGGCCGCCCTGGCCCGCCGCACGCTGCCCCTCGTGTCGGCGCTGGTCGTGCTGGCGCTGGGGATGGGATTGGTGCTCAAGGGGGCGGCATCCGCGTTCGGCTGAGGCGGAGACCCCGTCGACCGGGGCCTCCGCCTCACCTTCGGGCTCACCCTGAGGAGTCTGAGCGCACTGGGGAAACACTCAGAAGTCCACCCTGCCGGGCGAGCCCGTACGGGTCACGCGGCGTTGTTGAACACCGGCAGGTAACCGCCGGACTGGCCGGCGGCGGTGGGGTGGTACGACTCGCCGATGTTGAGCCAGTTGACGCTGTGCAGCCAGGAGTTGCCGGAGCAGATCTCGTGGCCGGAGAACGTGGTGCGGACGTCGCCGAAGACGAAGTTGTGGGCGGTGGCGCGGGCCTTGATGGCTGCGTCGATGTAGTCGGCGGCGCCGTTGATCGCGGATCGCTTGGTTTCCGAGAGGCCCAGGCACGACTGGCCGAGCAGGTAGAAGCGGGGGTAGCCGATGACGACCACCCGGGCGGACGGGGCTTTGGCTCTGATCGCGTTGTAGACGGTGTCGAGCTTGCCGGGGAGCGTGTTGGCGACGTACGCCTTGGCGGTGTTGATGCGGGACAGGCAGGTGCTGTCGGAGCTGGTCACACAGGTGGTCATCACGTCGGCGAAGCCGGCGTCGTTGCCGCCGACGGTGATGGACACCAGTGAGGTGGAGGAGTTCAGCGAGCCGAGCTGGCTCGCGAGCACGTCGTCCGTCTTGGCGCCGGAGCAGGCGTTGAAGGCGAACGAGGAGGGGCTGTGGGCGGCGTTCCACAGGTACGGGTACGCCTTGGTGCTGCGGTTGCAGCTGCCGCTGGAGCTGATGTAGCTGCCGGCGCCCACTCCGGAGGAGTAGGAGTCGCCGAGCGCCACATAGCCGCCGGCCGCCGCCGTCGAGGACGCCTGCGCCGAAGCGGCCCCGGTGAGACCGAGGCCGGCGGCGAGGAGGAGCGAGGTCACGAATCCGGTAAGTCGGGAACGTCTCATGGAACCTCCCTTTAGCAGGATCTCTGCCTCAACTTTCGTAGCAGCTACGCGTGTTGACCGGAAGTGTCCATGCCAAGACTTTTGTGATCTCAACAGGATCAACCCGAGATGTTCACTGCTCATATATTGCGCGCGCATGTCCGATGTGGTGACTTGCCGTCAACTCCACCCGACGCTGCGGACCGTGGCGAACATCTGTGCCCAGGGGGTCGTCGTCTTGACGGTCGCGCGCGGCTGCGCCACATTGAAGCCCGGCATCCGGCGCGTCGGGGGGCAAAGTCGCCAATGCAGACCTTACGCATCGAGACACCTTCACCGGGGGCAGGACCGGGGAGGGGCCTGTCACCGCTGCTCGCCGGGGCGGCGACCGCCGTCGCGGCGGCCGGCGCACTGCTCGCACTCACCGACACCGCTACGCCACTGCGCGGCCCGTGCACACTCTTCTTCCTGCTCATCGCGCCGGCCGCGGCGATCGCCACGGCGCTGCGCGGGCTGCGTCCCTTCGGCCGGGCGGTCACCGCGCTCGCGGGCGCGGTCGTCGTCGACATGCTGGTCGCCCAGACCATGCTGGCCCTGCACCGCTGGTCGGTCCGGGGCGGCGTGGCCGCGGTGGCGGCGCTGAGCGCGCTGATCCTGCTGGCGGCCGCGTCGACGGCCCTGCGTCAGGCGCGGATTTCCAAAAAACGCCCGCAAGGGTGAACAACATGGGCCAAGGTTGTGTAATGGCCAAACCACGGCAAACGTGAGGCAGCCGCCAGGTCTTGCCTCTATGGTTCAACCGTCAATACCGTCGTACATCTCACCCGCACCGGCGCGTCGCACACGGCCCCAGGGGAGGGTTCAGGGACCGCGGCGTTTCGGGCGCGGGGCGCGGTAGGGGGGTGCCGTGCTCGGTGACCGCAACGGTGACCGGGCCGTGCCGCGCGACCGGCTGCCGTCTTTTCCCGGCGGACCGGCCAGCTTTGCCAGCTCGTCAGCGGAAACGGAGATCGTCCCGGACTCAGGTCCACGGCTCGATCCGCCGTGCCCACGATGAGAACCCCCCTTTCGAACCGGACCCAGAGCCGGGCCGCCCGGGGGCGGGCGGTCCACCGGACGAGAGGGAAAAGACGCTCATGAGTTCCGTTGTGCGCCCGCCGAGTTCGGGGCAGGATCCCTTCCTCGCCGCCGACTTCCGGCCCATCTCCTCTCACCTGGCGATCACTCCGCCGGTGAGCGTGGTGATTCCCGCCATGAACGAGGCGGAGAATCTGCCCTACGTCTTCAAGACCCTGCCGGACTGGATACACGAAGTGGTCCTGGTGGACGGCAATTCCACGGACGACACCGTCGACGTGGCGCGGTCCCTGCGGCCGGACGTCAAGGTCGTCGAGCAGCGGGGCAAGGGCAAGGGGGATGCCCTGATCACCGGGTTCGAGGCATGCACCGGCGACATCATCGTGATGGTCGACGCGGACGGCTCGGCCGACGGCGGCGAGATCGTGTCGTACGTCTCCGCGCTGGTCTCCGGCGCCGACTTCGCCAAGGGCTCGCGGTTCGCCAACGGCGGCGGCACCGACGACATGACCTTCGTCCGCAAACTCGGCAACTGGGCGCTGTGCACCGTCGTCAACCGCAAGTTCGGCGCCCGGTACACCGACCTGTGCTACGGCTACAACGCGTTCTGGCGGCACTGCCTGGACAAGATCGACCTCGACTGCACCGGGTTCGAGGTCGAGACGCTGATGAACATCAGAGTGGTCAAGGCGGGGCTGAAGGTGCAGGAGATCCCGAGCCACGAGTACCTGCGGATCCACGGCACCAGCAACCTGCGGGCCGTCCGGGACGGACTGCGGGTGCTGAAGGTGATCCTGAAGGAGCGGTCCAACCGGCGTGACCTGCGCCGCCGCGTCCACCACTCCCCGCTGCTGCACACCGGGCAGGGAGAGGTCTCTTGACGGATCCCGGCATCTCCGTCGTGATCTGCGTGTACACCGAGGACCGCTGGGACGACATCCTCGCGGCGGTCTCCTCGGTGCGCGCGCAGTCGTATCCGGCGCTGGAGACACTCCTGGTCGTGGACCACAACCCGCCCCTGCTGGCCCGGCTGGCCCGCGTGTACGAGGAGAGCGACGGCGTGCGCGTCCTGGCCAACGCGGGGCCGCGCGGCCTCTCCGCCGGACGCAACACCGGCATCGCCGCCTCCCGCGGCGAGGTGATCGCCTTCCTGGACGACGACGCCGTGGCGGAGCGGGACTGGCTGCGCCACTTCGCCGCGGGGTACGCCGACCCGCGCGTGCTGGCGGTCGGCGGCCGTACGGTGCCCAGCTGGGCGTCGGGCCGGCGGCCGGCCTGGTTCCCGGAGGAGTTCGACTGGGTGGTGGGCTGCACCTACAAGGGGCTGCCGCCCGGCCGGGTCCGGGTCCGCAACGTCCTCGGCGGCAACGCCTCGTTCCGGCGTACGGCGTTCGAGGCGGCGGGCGGCTTCGCCACCGGCATCGGCCGCGACGGCGACCGCCGCCCGCTGGGCTGCGAGGAGACGGAGCTGTGCATCCGCCTCACCCGGGTCCGCCCCGACGCCGTGCTGCTCATCGACGACCGCGCGGTGATCCACCACCGGGTGCCCCGGCCCCGGGAGCGCTTCGCCTACTTCCGCACCCGCACCTACGCCGAGGGGCTGTCCAAGGCGCTGGTGGCCCGCAGCGTCGGCGCGGGCAAGGGCCTGGAGACCGAACGCCGGTACACCACCCGGGTGCTGCCGGCCGGGGTCGCCCGCGGCCTGCGGGACGCGCTGCTCCTCCGGCCGGGCGGAGCGGGACGCGCGGGCGCGATCATCGCCGGCACGCTGAGCGCCGCCGGCGGTTACGCACTGGGCAGCCTGCGGGCGAGACGGCACGGTACGACGTTCTCGGCGACACCGGCAGCACCGGTCCCACCGCCGGCACAGGCACCGGCCCACCACCCCGTACCGGCACCGGCCCAGCCACCGGCACGCACTCCGCTCCCGCGACCGGCGCAGGCCCCGAGCCGACCACCGGCACACCCACCGCTCCCACAGCCGACGCAAGCCCCGAGCCGACCACCGGCACACCCACCGCTCCCACAGCCG
>NZ_MUMF01000335.1:6460-6607 GCF_002155905.1 Streptomyces tricolor
CGGCCAGTGCAGGCCCCAAGCCTGCCATCGGCACACACTCCGCCCCGGACGTCCGCCCAGGACGCCGCCCCGGACACCGACGCAGGCCCCACACCGAACACCGGCCCACACGCTGCCCCTAATCCCGAGCCGACCTCCGGCCCACAC
>NZ_MUMF01000336.1 GCF_002155905.1 Streptomyces tricolor
GCTGCCCGGCCGGCGGCGCGAGCCGGCGCACGCCCGCTCCGCGCTGTTCAGCGGGCCGCCGCCCGACGCAGCACATCGGAGACCGGGCCTCCGGTGCGCGGCACGAGCGGTGGTGCCTCCGACGTGGCGACGGGCTCCGGCGTCGAGTGCGCGTTGGGCCGGCGTCCGCCGCGGTCCTCACCGAGCACCTGCCAGCCGTCGTGTGTCAGCGTGATGTACGCCCCGCAACGAAGCCCGTGCAGCGTGCAGGCATCGCGCAGTCCCCACATCCACGCGCCGTCCTCCTCCGTCCAACGCGCGTCGCCCTCACGGCAGTAGAGCAGGACCGCCGTGCGCACGGGGGTGCGGCGACGCAGGTCGTGGGGGATCACCCGGCGCAGCTGGGCCAGTAGCGCGTTGCGGAACATCCAGCCGTCGGCCGGGGCCGTACGGCGCGTGAACGAGGCGCTGGCCCGCAGCCGTTCGTCCGGGTCGAGAACCGCCACGATCGCGGTGAGCGGCTTGGGGTGATGCCGGGCGTGCAGCCCGCTGACGACCTCGCGAGGGTTGCGCAGCAGGGGAATCCCGGCAGCGGCCCATTCCGCCGGCTCAAGCAGGCGACTGGCGGAAGCGGCGGACGCGGACGTCGACAACGAGGCCGCCGAGGACGAGGCGAATCCGAAGGTCACGTTCCTCCCTTCGGCTACGCGCCCATACTGCGGGCGAGGTCGGATTCGGGGGAGCGCGCACCGCAGCGGAGCCCAACCGGAGCACGGACGAGCCGTGCGGGGAGCGGACCTCAATTCTTCCTGTCGAACTTGGATGCGGCAACGAGCAATTGGGACCACCGACTGTTATCAGGTAGTGCGTGGCTTATATCCCTACCCAAAGGTTCCGCTGACGATGCGAGAGGGGTCCGGGCACCGGCCGTCGCTCCCCGTGAGCGGCTGAACGGGGTCGGCCCCGGGCCTGCGGGTACCGGCGGCGACACGCCGCCGGAGCCCGCAAGGAGCGGTGCCGACGTGCCGGTCAGCCCTGAACAGCGAGGACCAGCGGCAGCACGCCCCGCGCGCCGGACCTGCGGAGCAGCCGGGCCGCGACCGCCAGGGTCCAGCCCGTCTCCGTGAAGTCGTCGACCAGCAGCACCGGTCCGCTCGCCTCGGCGAGGGCAGCCGCCAGGGCCGGCGGCACCGTCAACGTGCCGTCCAGGGCCTTCAGCCGCTGCGCGCTGTTGCTGCGCGGCAACCGGGGTGCGTCCCCGGCGTATTCCACGGAGCCGAGCAGCGGAAGCCGGCCGATCTCGGCGATCCGCGCGCCCAGGGAGTGGACCAGCCGCGGCCGACTGCGCGAGGCCACGGTGACCACACCCACCGGCCGGGCCGGGGCGTCGGACGCACCGGAGGCCCAGCCGCCGGGGCCCCGGGCCCAGTCGGCCAGGACATCGACCACGGCTCGCGTCACGTCGTCCGGCACCTCGGCGTCCGGCGTCTGAGGCGCGAGCAGCGGTCGCAGCCGGTTGCCCCAGCCGATGTCCGACAGCCGCCCCAGAGCCCGCCCCGGCGAGGCCTGTTCCCCCGCGGGAATGCGGCCCTTGAGGTCGATGCCGATGGCCGGGAGACCGGTAGGCCACATACGACGGGGCTCCACCTCCACCCCCGCACGGCCCAGGTCGCTCCGCGCCGCGTCCAGGGCCGCCGGTGACAGACCAGCGGTGAAGCGGGGGCCCGCGCAGTTGTCGCAGCGCCCACAGGGCTTGGCGCCCTCGTCGTCCAGCTGGCGCTGCAGGAACTCCATCCGGCACTCGGTCGTGGTCGCGTACTCGCGCATCGCCTGCTGCTCGGCCGCGCGCTGCCGGGCCACCCACGCGTAGCGCTCGGCGTCGTACGACCACGGCTGTCCGGTCGCGATCCAGCCGCCCTTGACGCGACGCACCGCTCCGTCCACGTCGAGGACCTTCAGCATGGTCTCCAGGCGTGAGCGGCGCAGCTCGACCAGCGGTTCCAGGGCCGGCAGCGACAGCGGCCCGTCCGCCCGCGCGAGGACGTCCAGGGTGCGCCGGACCAGGTCCTCGGAGGGGAAGGCCAGCGAGGCGAAGTACTCCCAGATCGCCTCGTCCTCCTTGCCCGGCAGCAGCAGCACCTCGGCATGGTCGACGCCACGGCCGGCCCTGCCGACCTGCTGGTAGTAGGCGATGGGGGAGGAGGGCGAGCCCAGGTGGATCACGAAACCGAGGTCCGGCTTGTCGAAGCCCATGCCGAGCGCGGACGTGGCGACCAGCGCTTTGACGCGGTTGGCGAGCAGGTCGTCCTCCGCCTGCTGCCGTTCGGCGTTCTCGGTCTTTCCCGTGTACGAGGCGACGGCGTGTCCGCGCTGCCGCAGGAAGGCGGTGACCTCCTCGGCCGCGGCCACGGTGAGCGTGTAGACGATGCCGGAGCCCGGCAGTTCGTCGAGATGGTCCGCGAGCCACGCCATCCGGTGCGCGGCGTCCGGCAGGCGCAGCACACCGAGGCTCAGGCTCTCCCGGTCCAGCGGCCCGCGCAGCACCAGCGCGTCGGAGGTGCCGCCCGTACCGAGCTGCTCGGCGACGTCCGCGGTCACCCGCGCGTTGGCCGTGGCGGTGGTGGCCAGCACGGGCACGCCGGGCGGGAGTTCGCCGAGCATGGTGCGCAGCCTGCGGTAGTCGGGGCGGAAGTCGTGGCCCCAGTCGGAGATGCAGTGGGCCTCGTCCACGACCAGCAGGCCGGTGGCCGCGGACAGCTTGGGCAGGACCTCGTCACGGAAGTCGGGGTTGTTCAGCCGCTCCGGTGAGACGAGCAGCACGTCGACGTCGCCGGCCGCGATCTCGGCCTGGACGGCCTCCCACTCCTCGGTGTTGGCGGAGTTGATGGTCCGGGCGTGGATGCCGGCCCGGCCGGCGGCCTCCACCTGGTTCCGCATGAGCGCGAGCAGCGGCGAGACGATCACCGTGGGTCCGCTGCCTCTGGCCCGCAGCAGCGAGGTCGCCACGAAGTACACCGCGGACTTGCCCCATCCCGTGCGCTGCACGACCAGGGCCCGGCGCCGGTCGGCGACCAGCGCCTCGATCGCCCGCCACTGGTCCTCGCGCAGCCGGGCGGCGCCCGTGGCGTCCCCGACGAGCCGGGCGAGGACGGCATCGGCCTGTGCGCGGAGATCCGCGTTGCTCGTGTGCTCCATGCGTCCATACAACAGGACGGGACCGACAACCGGGCGGGCCCGGGTCAAGGCTGTGGACAACGGGAAACACCCTTGTCGTGTCCCTGATCCGACTTATCCACAGGTCCAACCGGAGTCTCGTGATCCGCGAGATCGTCGGCGCATGACGAATCACAGCGGAACCAGCGGACCCTTCGACCACGACGACATCCCGGCACAGGCACCGCCCGCCGGACCGGCCGAGCACGCCCCGCAGGTCACTCTGCGCACCCCGGCAGAGCTGGCCGACGCCCTGCCCTACCTGCTCGGCTACCGCCCGGAGGACAGCATGGTGCTCGTCGCCCTGCACGACCACGGAGGCCGCGGCAGGTTCGGCGGCCGGGCCCGGCTCGGCATCCCCGCGAACGACGAGGACTGGGAAGCCGCCGCCCGGCAGCTGGCCCGCGGACTGGTGACCGGCAGCGAGCGGCGCGGCTCCCGCCCCGAGCGCATGGTGGCCTACGTCTGCCAGGAGCCGGGCCCGGGAGAATCCGGCCGGGACGTCAAGCGACGGCTGGAGAGGCTGGCCCAGCTGATGCGTACCGAGTGCGGCAACCTCGACGTGCCGGTCATCGAGGCTCTGTGCATCTCCGACGGCCGCTTCTGGTCGTACTGCTGCCCGGTCACGGGTTGCTGCCCCGAGGACGGCTCGCCGATGGGCCTTCCCGGCACCTCCGTGCTCGCCGCGGCGGCCACCTACGCCGGCATCCAGGTGCGCGGCACGCTGCGGGAGCTGCGCGCCAGGCTGCAGCCCTGGGAGACCACCGCGGCGCTGGAACAGGAGATCGCCCTGGACGCGGCCGGCATGACCCTCGTGCCCCGCATGCTGGACGAGACGACCCGCCAGGAAGTGGCGGAGGAGACCCTCGGCCTGGCCGAACGGATCATCCGCCGGTACGCCGCCGCGGCACCGGTCTCCGGCACGCACCCGGCGGACGTCCGCGACGACGACCTCCTGGCGGGCGACGAGGCGGCGACCCTGATCCTGGGGCTGCAGGACCGCACGACCCGTGACAGGGCCGCGGCGTGGATGGAAGGTGACGAGGCCGGCCCGGCGCTCCGGCTCTGGCGCGCCCTGGCCCGCCGCTGCGTCGGCCCCTACGGCGAGCACGCCGCCGCCCCGCTGACCCTCGCGGGCTGGGTCGCGTGGTCCATGGGCGACGAGCTGGAGGCCCGAGAGGCTCTGGCCATGGCACTGGCCGCGGACCCCGACTACCTCTTCGCCCGACTGCTGCACCAGGCCTGCAACGAGGGCCTCGACCCCGAGGCGGTCCGCCGCTGCCTGCGCGCGGAGGGCGTGTCCCGTGCGCCGTCGCAGCAGGCGGATCATGTGGTTTCGGTGGGCGAGGCGAGTCCGGCGGACCAAGTGGTTCGGGCGGATCAGGCGAGCTCGGCGGATCGTGTGACTTCGGTGGAGCATGCGGGCCCGGCGGATCAGGCGTCGTCCCCGGAGCAAGCCGACCCGGCAGATGAAGTGCCTTCCCCCGAGCGCGCGAACCCGGCACCGCGGACCGCTCGCGCCGAGCCTCCGCAGCCCCCGGCTCTGGCACCCGGGGCCAACCCCGGGAGCGACCGGAGCGCCCACCCTGGCTCCCGGGCGCGCGTGCAGCGACGGCGCCGTGCGCGGAGCGAGGGCGACGCCGGCCGCGACAAGGCGCGGGCGAAGGGACGCCGGCAGCGACCGGCCGACTCCCGTCCCCGACCGTCCGCCGCCGAGGTCACCGGGCCCGGCACCCGCGGCCCCAGCACCACGCGCACGCGTGCGGCGGTGCCAGGCGACGCCGCGTCCAAGGGCGCCCTTCGGGGCAGCGGGCACCCGCAGCCCGAGGGGGACGGGTGAGCGTCGGACGGCGCTCACCCGGGGAGTGGCCCCGCACCGGAGCACTCCTCACCGGAGCACCTCTCACCGGAGCGGTCCTCAGCGGCGCGGTCGAGTCCGGAGGGGCCGCCGGCCCGGGCGCGGACTCGGCGGACCCCCGAGGCGGCACCGCATGCCGTCGGAGCGCACTACCGGCGCGAGGCCGACGCCGACTGGCGGGCAGTACCCGGACCGTCACCCCGGCAGCTCTCCTCCCCGTCGGCCGGTCCCACCGCCATGTGACCGGCTTCCCCCGGACGAGCCGTGACCCGGACGAGTGCGCTCCCGTTCACCTGAGTGGCGGAACGCCTGTACTGGCCCTGCCGCCGTACCTTCCCTGCCCTCCGGGGCGATCTACCAGCCGCCCAGCACGTCCGAGCCGCACCGAGCGCAGAAGAAGCCACCCCATGCACCAGCAGCCGACTCCGCCCTCCGCCGCCGAACGTCCACCCTGGAGCAGGCACGAGCCGTTCCCGACGGCCGGCGCCGCCCCCCGCACACCGAAGGCAGGCGACCTTCCGCCGCCGTCCGCGGACCCACACCTTTCCTCCCGGGCAGCCCAGGTCAGTCCTCCGCCCGCCGTCACCACCCGGCCCCGCCGTCCCGGTGCGGCC
>NZ_MUMF01000337.1 GCF_002155905.1 Streptomyces tricolor
GCGGGCGCGTTCGGGGTCGTGGACGCGGGGCGTCCGCCCAGCCGGCGGAATCCGGGGCGGGTGCCATGGTGTGCGAGCGGGGTCATGACACGGGCTCCGTCAGTTCGCGGTCCAGGGGGATGTCGGCCGTGACCGTCACCGCCGCCGGATCCAGGTCGGCCGGGGTCGGCATCACGCTGCCGGGGAGCCGGACGGCGGCGGCGCCGTGGGCGACGGCGGAGGCGAGGGCCTCGGGGCCGGTGCCGCCGGCGATGAGGAAGCCGGCCAGGGAGGCGTCGCCGGCACCGACGTTGCTGCGGACGGCGGACACGCGCGCGCTGCCGAACCACGCCCCGGTGTCCGACACCAGGAGCTGGCCGTCGGCGCCCAGGCTCGCGAGGACGGCGCGTGCGCCCGTCGACCGCAGCTCCTCGGCCGCCTTGAGCGCGTCACCGACGGTCGTCAGGGGGCGTCCGACGGCTTCCGCCAGTTCCTCGGCGTTGGGCTTGACCACATCGGGCCGCGCGCGCAGCGCCTCCAGGAGCGCCCGCCCCGAGGTGTCCAGCGCGATGCGTGCGCCCCCGGCGTGCGCCCGGGTGACGACGTCGGCGTACCAGGAGGGCGCGAGCCCCCGGGGCAGGCTGCCGCAGCACGCGATCCAGTCGGCGTCGCGGGAGTGCGACCGGACGGTGTCCAGGAGGAGTTCCTGCTCGGCCTGGGACAGCTCCGGGCCCGGCGCGTTGATCTTCGTCAGCACCCCGTCGGCCTCCGCGAGCGCGATGTTGGAGCGGGTGGAGCCGGCGACCGAGACCGGCGCGACCTCGATGCCCTGCGCGTCGAGCAGTTCGGCGACGAGCGCCCCCGGCGCGCCGCCCAGCGGCAGGACGGCGACCGTGCGCCGGCCGGCGGCGGCGACGGCGCGCGAGACGTTCACGCCCTTGCCGCCGGGGTCCATGCGCTCGCCGGCGGCGCGGATGACCTCGCCGCGCTCCAGGGCGGGGACCTCGTAGGTGCGGTCGAGGGAGGGGTTGGGGGTGACGGTGAGGATCATGCGCGCACTACTTCCGTGCCGCCGCGTTCGATGGCGGCGGCGTCTTCCGGGCTCAGCCCGCTGTCGGTGATCAGCAGGTCCACATCGCTCAGGTCGCCGAACCGGGCGAAGTGCTCCTGGCCGTGCTTGGAGGAGTCGGCCAGCAGCACCACGCGGCGGGCGGCGGCGACGGCGGCCCGCTTGACCGCGGCCTCGGCGAGGTCGGGGGTGGTCAGACCGTGCTCGGCGGAGAAGCCGTTGGCGGCGACGAACAGCACGTCGGCGCGGATCTCGCCGTACGCGCGCAGCGCCCAGGCGTCCACGGCGGCGCGCGTGCGATGCCGTACCCGCCCCCCGACCAGGTGGAGCTGGATGCCCGGGTGGTCGGCGAGGCGGGCGGCGATCGGCAGGGAGTGCGTGACGACGGTGAGCCGGGCCTCCAGCGGGATGGCCCCGGCCAGGCGGGCCACCGTCGTACCGGCGTCGAGGATCAGCGTGCCCTCGGCCGGCAGCTCGCCGAGGGCGGCCTTGGCGACGCGGTCCTTCTCGTCGGCGGCGGTGGACTCGCGCTCGGTGAGGTCCGGCTCGAAGTCGAGGCGGCCGGCCGGGATGGCACCGCCGTGCACCCGGCGGACGAGACCGGCGCGGTCGAGGGCCTTCAGATCGCGGCGGATCGTCTCCGCGGTGACCTGGAACTCCTCGGCCAGCGACAGCACGTCCACCCGGCCGCCGTCACGGGCGAGCCGGAGGATCTCCTGCTGCCGTTCCGGTGCGTACATGTCCGTTCGCCTCCGCCTCATGCCCGAACGTGTGGTTTCACCGGAAGAGTACGTCCGGTTTTCCGGAATGTAAACAAGTTCGGATGGCAAGCGGGCATGAACGGACTTCCGGTGGGGTCCGGACAGCAGCGGGGCCCGGCACCTGATCGGTACCGGGCCCCGCGTCGTACCTGGTCAGGGAACCAGCTGCGGCTCCTTCGCCACCGCCGGCGCCCCCTGCTCGGCGCCCTCCACGTGCTGCGCCGGGCGCTTCGGCAGGGCGGCCATCAGCAGGAAGATCGCGCCCATGATCCCGGCGACCCACCACAGCGCGTACTGGAAGGCGTCCACGAACGCCGGGCCGACCTCGGCGCGTGTCAGCCGGTCGCCGATCCGCCCGAAGAAGACCACCGACACCAGGCCGAGGCCGAGCGCGTTGCCCATCTGCTGCACGGTGTTGATCAGGCCGGACGCCGAACCGGCGTGCTCGCGGGGCACCTCCGAGAGCACCGCGTCGGTCAGCGGCGCGACGATCAGCCCCATCCCGGCACCCATCACGACCAGCGGCAGGGCCATCTGCCAGGGGGCGATGGCGAGGCCGTAGTGGTGCGCCTCCCACAGGTAGATCAGCACGCCCGCGCCCATCACCAGCGCGCCCGCCTGCAGCACCTTCCGGCCGAACCGCGGCACCAGCTGCTGCACCGACAGCCCGGCGGCCGTGGACACCGCGAGGGAGAACGGCACCCCGGTCAGCCCGGCCCGCAGCGCGCTCCAGCCCAGGCCGATCTGCATGTACAGCGTCCAGACCAGGAAGAAGATGCCGAGCGCGACACCGAAGACGGTCTGCACGGCGATGCCGGCGGCGAAGCTCTTCACCCGGAAGAGGGACAGTTCGACGAGCGGGGAACCGTCCCTGGCCGCCTTCCGTTTCTCGTACGACACCAGCGCCGCGAAGACGACGAGCGCGCCGCCCATGCAGAGGTACCCCCACAGCGGCCAGCCCAGCTCACGCCCCTGGGTGAGCGGATACAGCAGCATCAGCAGGCCCAGCGTGACCAGGGCCACGCCGACGAGGTCCAGCTTCAGCGCCCTGGGCGCCTTCGACTCGGTGATGAAGCGGCGGCCCAGCAGCCAAGCGGCCACACCCACAGGAAGGTTGATGAGGAAGATGGGGCGCCATTCGAGTCCGAACAGGTTCCACTCCGTCAGCAGGGCGCCCAGCAGCGGGCCCGAGACCGCGCCGAGGCCGACGATCGCGCCGAACAGGCCGAAGACCTTGCCGCGTTCATGGGCCGGGAAGGTGGCGTGCACGATGGACAGCACCTGCGGCACCATCAGCGCGGCCATGGCGCCCTGGAGGATGCGGGAGGCGACCAGCATCTCCGGGTTCACGGCGAAACCGCACAGGGCGGAGGCGAGGGTGAAGCCGCCGATACCGACGAGGAACAGCCGCTTGCGGCCGTGGATGTCGCCGAGCCGGCCGCCGGTGATCAGACCGGCCGCGAAGGCGAGGGCGTAGCCGGCGGTTATCCACTGGATCTGGCTGACGCTCGCGTGGGCGCTGCGCTGGATGGACGGGATCGCGATGTTGACGATGGTCACGTCGACCAGGTCCATGAAGGCCGCGGTCATGACGATCGCCAAGGCGATCCACCGGGCGCGGTCCGGCGCCGTGGGGCTGCCCTCGGTCGCTCCGCTCTCCGTCGCCTGTGGCTGGTCGCCCCCCGCGGCATGGCCGCTGGACGCAGGCCCGCGCCCCTTCAAGGTGTTGCTGTCGTTCCGCTTCATGAGGCGAACATAGATCCGCATTAGGTCAGATCGTGTCCTATATCTGCGGCATGCTCAGCGGTATGACGACTGACACTCCCGCTCGGCTGCTTCAGCTCCTCTCCCTCCTCCAGACGCCCCGCGAATGGCCGGGCGGTGAGCTGGCCGACCGGCTCGGGGTGTCGCGGCGCACCGTGCGGCGGGACATNNAGCTGGAGCAGGTGCTGCCCTCCCGGCTGCGCCGTCGGGTGTCCACCCTCCAGGCCGCGACCACGCCGCTGACCAGCGGGGACGGGCCGAGCATCGCGCCGGAGACGCTGACCGTGATGGCGTCGACGGTGGCGGGGCACGAACGGCTCCGGTTCGCCTACCGCGACAAGGACGGCAGCGCCTCCCGGCGGCTGACCGAGCCGCACCGGCTGGTGTCGACGGGGCGGCGCTGGTACCTGGTCGCGTACGACCTCGACCGGGCCGACTGGCGCACCTTCCGGGTCGACCGGGTGAGCGAGCCGTTCGCGACCGGAGTCCGGTTCGCACCGCGGGAGTTGCCGACGGGGAGCGCCGCCGAGTATCTGCGGCAGTCGATCCACCGGCAGCAGGAGACGTACGCGTTCGAGGTGCGGTTCGCCGCCCCGGCCGAGCAGGTCTCCGCACGGGCCCCGCGATGGCTCGGGACACCCGAGGACGACGGCGCGGGCGGCAGCGTCCTGCGCGGCACCACCGGCGACC
>NZ_MUMF01000338.1 GCF_002155905.1 Streptomyces tricolor
CGCTCGGCCAGGGCCTGCCGGTCGGGGTCGGCATCGCCCTCGCCGGGAAGCGGCTGGACCGCACCGGCTACCGGGTGTGGGTGCTGTGCGGTGACAGCGAGCTGGCCGAGGGCTCGGTGTGGGAGGCCGCCGAACACGCCGGCTACGAGAACCTGGACAACCTGATCGCCATTGTGGACGTCAACCGGCTCGGCCAGCGCGGCCCCACCCGGCACGGCCACGACCTGGACGCCTACGCCCGCCGCTTCCAGGCCTTCGGCTGGCACACCGTCGAGATCGACGGCCATGACGTCGACGCGATCGACCGGGCCTACGGGGAGGCCCTGTCCACCACCGGGCAGCCCACCGTGATCCTCGCCCGCACCCTGAAGGGCAAGGGTGTGGCGGCCGTCGAGGACCGCGAGGGCCTGCACGGCAAGCCGCTGCCCGAGGCCGAGGAGGCCATCGCCGAACTCGGCGGGCCGCGCGACCTGACGGTCCGGGTGAGCGAGCCGCAGGCCGCCGCCGCGCTGCGCTCGCTCACCACCGAGGTCGTCCAGCTGCCCCGCTACGACGAGGGTGACGAGGTCGCGACGAGGGACGCCTTCGGCAAGGCCCTCGCCGCGCTCGGCACCGCCCGCGGCGACGTCGTCGCCCTGGACGGCGAGGTCGGCGACTCCACCCGCACCGAGGAGTTCGCCAAGGAGCACCCCGACCGGTTCTTCGAGTGCTACATCGCCGAGCAGCAGCTCGTCGCCACGGCCGTCGGCATGGCCGCGCGCGGCTGGGTGCCGTACGCGTCGACGTTCGCGGCCTTCCTCACCCGCGCCCACGACTTCGTGCGCATGGCGTCCATCAGCGGCTCCGGGCTCAACCTGGTCGGCTCGCACGCCGGTGTCGCGATCGGGCAGGACGGGCCCTCCCAGATGGGCCTGGAGGACCTCGCGATGTTCCGGTCCGTGTACGGCTCGACGGTGCTGTACCCGTGCGACGCCAACCAGACCGCCCGGCTGGTCGCGGCCATGGCCGGCCTGGACGGCATCCGCTATCTGCGCACCTCCCGCGGCAAGACTCCGGTGATCTACGGCCCCGACGAGGAGTTCCCGGTGGGCGGCAGCAAGACCCTGCGCTCCGGCGAGGACGACCGGCTCACCGTGGTGGCCGCCGGAGCGACCGTGCCCGAGGCGCTGGCCGCCGCCGACCGGCTCGCCGCGGACGGCATCCGGGTGCGGGTGATCGACCTGTACTCGGTCAAGCCCGTCGACGCCGAGACGCTGCACCGGGCGGCCGAGGAGACCGGCTGCCTGCTCACGGTCGAGGACCACCACCCCGAGGGCGGCCTCGGGGACGCCGTCGCGGAGGCGTTCGGCGACGGCCGGCCGGTGCCCCGCCTGGTCCGCCTCGCGGTGCGCACCATGCCGGGCTCCGCCGCGCCCGACGAGCAGCTGCACGCGGCCGGCATCGACGCCACGGGCATCGCCGCGGCGGCCCGGCTGCTGGTCGAGGAGGCGGTCGTGCGATGAGCCGCGACGACGCCCGGACCATACGGGCGGGCCGCCGCTCGGTGCGGATCCAGCGGCCGGGGAAGGTGCTCTTCCCCGGCGGCGGGGGAGCGAAGGAGTACACCAAGGGCGACCTCGCCGACTACTACCGGGCCGTCGCGCCGTACCTGCTGCCGCACCTGCGGGGCCGTCCGCTGATGCTGGAACGCCATCCGGACGGCCTGGACGGCCCGCGGTTCATGCAGAAGAACACCCCGGAGCACTACCCGGAGTGGATCGCCCGCGCCGAGGTCGGCAAGGAGGGCGGCACGGTCACGCACGTGGTCTGCAACGACACCGCCACCCTGCTCTACCTCGCCGACCAGGCCTGCCTCACCCTGCACCGCTGGCTCTCCCGCACCGACCGGGCCGGCGGCCCCGACCACCCCGACCGGCTCGTCCTCGACCTCGATCCCCCCGGCGACGACTTCGCCGCCGTCCGCGAGGCCGCCGGCCGGCTGCGCGAGCTGCTCGACGACGTCGGTCTGCCCGCGGCACCCATGACCACGGGCTCGCGCGGCGTGCACCTCGTCGTCCCGCTCGACGGCCGTCACGACGTCGACACGGTACGGGAGTTCGCCCGCGACCTCGCCGAGACCGCCGCGGCCCGGCACCCCGACCGGCTCACCACCGCCGCCCGCAAACAGGACCGCGGCGACCGCCTCTACCTCGACGTGCAGCGCAACGCGTACGCGCAGACCGCCGTCGCGCCCTACACCGTCCGCGCCCGCCCCGGCGCCCCGGTGGCCGTGCCGCTGACCTGGGAGCAGTTGGACGACCCCGGGGTCGACGCCCGCCGCTGGACCATCGCCGACGCCGTCGACCAGGCCCGCACCGACCCCTGGGCCGAGCTGCCGGCCCGGGGCCGCGCCCTGGGCCCGGCCCGGCGCCGTCTCGCCGACATCCGGCCCTAAAGGTTTGGCCAAGGGATGAGGGGCCACCCGCAGGAAGAGGTGGCCATGTCTGACACACACAGCACACACGACGAGGCGGACGGCCGGCGGCCGACCCCGATGGAGGTGCTGCGCCAGGCGCGCAGCCAGCTCGCCGAACTGACGGGACTCGTCCCGGAGACCGTGTCCTCCTTCGAGCAGACCGAGGACGGCTGGTCGCTGGAGGTCGAGGTGATGGAACTCGCCCGGGTCCCGGACACCATGAGCCTGATGGCGAGCTACCAGGTCGAACTGGACCCCGACGGGGAGCTGACCGGTTACCGACGCATACGCCGATACGAGCGCGGGCGGGCCGACGCACGCCGACCCGGTGGCTAGGCCCCCGCCCGCGTCCGGCGGCCACGCACCCGGCGTGGCCCCGACCATCCACCATTCTCACGAGGAGGAGCGGCCGGCATGACCGTTGTCCCGGCACAGCAGTCCGGCGGCGGAGGCGGCACCAGTGGCCTCTACGACGTCCTGGAGCTGGTTCTCGACCGGGGACTCGTCATCGACGCGTTCGTACGGGTCTCCCTGGTCGGCATCGAAATCCTGAAGATCGACGTCCGGGTCGTCGTGGCCAGCGTCGACACCTATCTGCGCTTCGCCGAGGCGTGCAACCGCCTCGACCTGGAGGCAGGGCCCCACAGGTCCCCCGGACTGCCCGATCTCGTCGGCGAGATCACCGAGAGCGGAGCCCGCGGCAAGTCCAAGGGAGCGCTGTCCGGCGCCGCGCAGACCATATCCGAGGCGTTCAAGCAGGCCCGGGAGGAAGGCGAGGCCGAGCCCCGGCGTCCTCGTAAGACCGCGGCCCGCCGGAAGGAGGAAGAGGAGTGAGCACGTACGTCTACGGCATCACCGCACGCTCGCACCCGGCGCTCCCCGAGGGGATGACCGGCGTGGGCGAACCGCCCCGGCCGGTGCGGGTCCTCACGGCGGGGGAGCTGGCCGCCGTCGTCAGTGACGCCCCGGAGGGCCTGCGCCCCAAGCGCCGGGACCTGCTCGCGCACCAGAACGTGCTCGCCGAGGCGGGCGCGGCCGGCTGTGTGCTGCCCATGCGCTTCGGCAGCGTCTCCCCCGACGACGACACCGTCGTCTCGGTGCTGACCGAGCGGGCGGAGCACTACCTGGAGCGGCTGCGCGAGCTGGACGGCAAGGTCGAGTACAACGTCAAGGCCACCCACATCGAGGAGGCCGTCCTGCACCGCGTGATGGCCGAGAACGCGGAGATCCGCGCCCTCGCCGAGGCCAACCGGCGGGCGGGCGGTGGCAGCTACGACGACCGGATCCGGCTCGGCGAGATGGTCGCCGCCGCCGTCAAGGCCAAGGAGGCCGAGGACGCCGCCGAGGTGGAGCGCCTGCTCCAGCCGAGCGCGGCAGCGGTCAGCGTGGGTCCGGAGTCCACCGGCTGGCTGCTCAACGTCTCGTTCCTGGTGGCCCGGGAGACGGCCGAGGACTTCCTGGCCGCCGCCGAGCAGGTGCGCAAGAGCCACGCCCATCTGGAACTGCGGGTCAACGGCCCGCTGCCGCCGTACAGCTTCGTCGAACCCGGCCCGGCCGCGCCCGCGGGCGTCACGGCCGGCGCCGACGCCGGGGCGTCGTAGCGGCCGGGGCCCGGACGGAAGGAGGAGGAGATCCGTGGGACTGATCTCGGAGGTACTGCTGCTGCCCTTCGCACCGGTGCGCGGCAGCGCGTGGGCGATTCGGCAGGTGCTCCGGGAGGCGGAGCGGATCTACTACGACCCGGCCACCGTCCGGGCCGAGCTGGCCCGCCTCGAAGAGCAGCTGGAGGCGGGCGAGATCACCGAGGAGGAGTTCGACCGGCGCGAGGACGAACTGCTCGACCGGCTGGAGATCGCCCTGCATCACGGCGACACGACAGGCAATGGGACGTGACCATGAACCGAACGGCACTGGGCCTCGCCGTAGGGGCCGGATATCTGCTCGGACGCACGAAGAAGCTGAAGCTGGCGCTCGCGGTCGGCTCCCTGGCCGCCGGGAAGAAGTTGAACCTGGGCCCGCGCGCCATCGCGGACCAGCTGAACCGGCAGCTGCTGGACAACCCGCAGTTCAAGGAGATCGGCGACCAGCTCCGCCAGGACCTGCGGGGCGTCGGCAAGGCCGCCGGCGGCGCGATGGTCGAGCGGCAGATCAACTCGCTCGCCGACCGGCTGCACGGCCGTACGGCGCAGGTGCGCGACCAGCTGTCCGGCATCGTGCCGGCCGGTTCCGACGAGGAGCCGGACGAGGACGAGGAGCGGGACGAGGAAGAGGAGCAGCAGGAGCCGGAGGAGAAGCGGGGCGAGCTAAAACGGCCCACGGGGGAGGACCGGGGCGGGACGGACGAGGCGCCCCGGAAGAAGACGGACAAGAAGCCGGCGAAGAAGGCTCCGGCGAAGAAGGCTTCCGGCGGGACGGCAGCCGGCAAGGCCCCCGCCAAGAAGGCGGCGGCCAAGAAGACCGACGCGGCCCGTGGGACGGCCGCGAGGAAGACGGCCGCGGCCGGCGGTGCCGCCCGGAGCGCCGTCTCCCGGCAGTCGAAGGGCGGCGATGACCGATGACCGACACCCTCGGAAGAGTGACCTCCAAGGCCGGCAAGGCCACGGGCGCGACGGCCCCGCTGGCCGGCCTCGCCCACAGCGAGGCCGCCGACCGGCTGAAGGAAGAGGCCCAGGAGTACCTGAACGTCCAGGCCCAGCGGCTGCTGGTCGGCATCGGCCGCAAGCTCGGCGAGACTACCGGCAAGCTGAACGACATCGCCGAGGGCAAGAGCCCGGGCTTCGCCAAACTGGCGCTGGAGGGCGGGCGCAAGCTCGCCGAGGGCAAGGGGCCGGTGCGCTCCGCGCTGGAGCTGGGCGCCTCCCGCGCCAAGGACAAGGTGCTGGACACCGTGCGCAGCCTCGGCGGCAGCAAGGGCAAGAAGGGCGGCGCGGGCAAGAAGCCCACCGTCATCATGGAGTCCGTCGACGTCGGCGTGCCGCTGCGCACCGCCTACGACCAGTGGACCCAGTACCAGTCCTTCTCCACCTTCGCCAAGGGCGTCAAGAGCGCGAACCGCACCGACGACACCCACTCCGACTGGCGGGCCAAGGTCTTCTGGTCCACCCGGAGCTGGAAGGCGCACACGACCGAGCAGATCCCCGACTACCGCATCCAGTGGACCTCGGAGGGCGCCAAGGGCACCACCAAGGGCGTGGTCTCCTTCCACCGGCTGGAGGAGAACCTCACCCGGGTCCTGCTGGTCATGGAGTACTACCCGAGCGGTCTCTTCGAGAAGACCGGCAACATCTGGCGCGCCCAGGGCCGCCGGGCCAGGCTGGACCTGAAGAACTTCGCCCGCTTCATCACCCTCAAGGGAGAGGCGGAGGACAGCTGGCGCGGCGAGATCCGCGACGGCGAGGTGGTCCGCAGCCACGAGGACGCCCTTGCCGAGGAGGAGCAGGAGGAGGAGCCCCGGGCGGAGGAAGAGGAAGAGGAACAAGAGGGCGAGGCAGAGGAAGAGGAGCCCGAAGAGGAGCCCGAGGAGGAGCCCGCCGAGGACGCGTACGAGGACGAGTACGAGGACGAGGACGCGGGCGAGGAAGGCGACGAGGAGGAGTACGAGGGCGAGGCCGAGGAGCCCGCGGAGGACGAGGAAGAAGCCGAAGGCGAGGAGGAGTACGAGGAAGA
Source organism: Streptomyces tricolor (assembly GCF_002155905.1). Lineage (GTDB taxonomy): Bacteria > Actinomycetota > Actinomycetes > Streptomycetales > Streptomycetaceae > Streptomyces > Streptomyces tricolor. Next base: position 6,122 of record NZ_MUMF01000338.1, read on the forward strand.
GGAGCCGGAGTACGCCGAGCGCGGGAGCCGTCGATGACGACACCCAGCCGCTTTCCCGAGCCCTACGGTCAGGGCTCGGGGGCGAACCTCGCCGACATCCTCGAACGCGTGCTCGACAAGGGTGTCGTCATCGCGGGTGACATCAGGATCAACCTTCTCGACATCGAACTGCTCACCGTCAAGCTGCGGCTGATCGTCGCCTCGGTCGACAAGGCCAAGGAGATGGGGATCGACTGGTGGGAGAGCGACCCGGCGCTCTCCTCCCGGGCCCGCCGCGACGAGCTGACCCGGGAGAACGCCCAGCTGCGAGAACGGCTCGCCCGGCTGGAGGAACTGGAGCCGGGCCGCGCCCCGAAGGAGGCACCATGACGGGACTGCGGTACGTGTACGCCGTCTGCCGGCCTTTCGGGACGCCCCTGCAGGCCGAGCTGACGGGCGTCGCGGGCGCCCCGGCCGCACTGCTCCACCACCACGGGCTGGTCGCGGTGGTCAGTACGGTCCCCGAGGCCGACTTCTGCGAAGAGGCACTGAAGGCGCACCTGGAGGACCTGGACTGGCTGGCCGCGACCGCCCGCGCCCACCAGGGGGTGGTCGACGCGCTCACCACCGTCACCACTCCGCTGCCGCTGCGGCTCGGGACCGTCTTCCGTGACGACAGCGCCCTGCGCACGATGATCGAGGCCCGTGAGGACGACTTCCGGCGCCTGCTGGACCGGCTGCACGGCCGGGTGGAGTGGGGCGTGAAGGTGTACATGGAGCCCGAACCCGCCGAGCCCGAGCCCGCCGCCGCGGCGCGGCCCGCCAGCGGGCGGGACTATCTGCGCAGCCGGCGCGCCCGCAGCCACGCGCAGGAGGAGAAGTGGCAGCGGGCCGAGCGGTTCGCTCACTCGCTGCACGAGCGTCTCGCCGAGCGCGCCGAGGATTTCCGGCTGCACCGCCCGCAGAATTCCGCACTCTCCGGCACACCCGGACAGAATGTTCTCAATGCGGCCTATCTGGTGCCCCGGGCGCACTCCGAGGAATTCGTGGAACTCGTGGACCGGACCAAGGGCGAGGCGCCCGGAATGCGGGTGGAACTCACCGGACCGTGGGCCGCGTATTCGTTTTCCGGGGAGGAATCCGGAGGCGCCGAACCCGGGGCAGTGGAATCCGGGACCGTGGAATCCGGGACCGTGGAATCCGGGGCCGAGGAATCCGGGATGGCTGAGACCCGGGCCGCGGAATCCGGGGAGGAGAAAGCGGGGCAGGACCGGTGACCGTGATCGAACGCCGTGAGGTCGCCCTGGTCGACCTGCTGGACCGGCTGCTGGCCGGCGGAGTCGTCCTCACCGGTGACATCACGCTGCGCATCGCGGACGTCGACCTCGTCCGCATCGATCTGAACGCGCTGATCAGCTCCGTGAACCAGCAGGTACCGTCGCCCTTCGAGGAGCCCGAGGAGCCCGTATGACCGCGCGTACCCCGCGCAACCGGCTCGACCTGGAACCCGACACCGTCGAACGTGACCTGGTGAAGCTGGTGCTCACCGTGGTGGAGCTGCTGCGCCAGCTCATGGAGCGGCAGGCGGTGCGCCGCTTCGACACCGGCGAGCTGTCCGAGGAGCAGGAGGAGCGGATCGGGCTCACCCTGATGCTGCTGGAGGACCGGATGGCCGAGCTGCGGGAGCGGTACGGCCTGCGGCCCGAGGACCTGAACCTGGACCTCGGGCCGCTCGGACCGCTGCTTCCCCGCGAGTGAGCCGGGGGCGCCGGGTCACGGTGGACCGCTCACCACCGGTACCAGTGCCCCCTGCCGCCGCTCGCGGTGCCGCGGGCCGGGAAGCCGCGCATCAGGCGTCCTTCCGGCACAGAATCTCGCCGTGCAGGACCGCGAACCAGCCGTCCTCGTGCCGGCCCCATTCCCGCCAGGCCGCCGAAATCGCCCGCAGCTCTTCCGCGGTGGCGTGGCCGCCCCGGACGGCCCGGTCGGCGTACTCGGAGGCGACGGTGCGGTCCGCCCACAGGCCGCTCCACCAGGCCCGCTCCTGCGCGGTGGCGAACGTCCAGGTGCTGGAGCCGGCCGTGACGTCCGTCAGCCCGGCGGCCCGCGCCCACGCCGTCAGCCGCCGCCCGGCGTCGGGCTCGCCGCCGTTGGCGCGGGCCACCCGCTCGTACAGGTCCAGCCAGTCGTCCAGGCCGGGCAGCGCCGGGTAC
>NZ_MUMF01000034.1 GCF_002155905.1 Streptomyces tricolor
ACGGCCGGCCGTCCCGGCGGCCGGGTTCGGACGGGCCACGCGCCCGTAACACCCGCGTTGCACGAAGGGGCCCCGGCAAGCCGTATGATCGCCCCGACACCGGCGCCCTCAAGTCCCCTTAGAACGGGGCCGTTTGGTGACCCTTCCTCCCTCCTGCCCGGGCACGGGCCGCTGCGCCCTGCCCGCACACCCGAAAGGCGGCCTGCATGCTCTCTCGCGTACGCGTCTGGCTCAACCGCACGTACGCGGAGAACGTGTTCTTCATGGATCAGCTGCGGAGAAATCCCAGTGACCGCGCGGTCGAGATCCATGCCACGCACGGCGATCCCGACTCCCCCGTGCTGGCCGCCGCCGACACCGCCGACCTGGAGCCGGAGGGCCTGTCCCCGGCCGCGTACGTCGAGTACGCGCTCGACCAGTGCGTCCGGCGCGGCATCGACGTGTTCGTGCCCCGCCTGCACCAGGCCGCGATCGTGGCGCACCGCGCGGAGTTCGCGGCGGCCGGTACGGCGCTGCTGGCGCCCACCCCCGAGGCGGTGGCCGTCTTCGAGGACAAGGCGACCGCGTACGAGGCGGTGCGCTCGGTGGGCGTTCCGGTGCCGCCGTGGCACCGGGTCCGCACGGCGGACGAACTCGTCGCGGCCGTCGAGGAGTTGGAGGCGGCCGGGCACCGGGCGTGCTTCAAGCCGGCCGCCGGAGCGGGCGGGGTGGGCTTCCGGGTGATCACCCGGTCCCCCTTCTCGCTCGCGCACCTGAACGGCTTCCCGGGCCCGTACGTCCCGCTGGACCTGGTCGTCGACGCGCTGCGGCGGGCCGAGGAACCCGTGGACTGGCTGGTGATGCCGCGGCTGGAGCAGCCGGAGGTGTCCGTCGACTGCCTGACCGGGCCGGACAACCGGGTGCGGCTCGCGGTGGGCCGCACCAAGAACGGCCGCCGCCGGGGCTTCACCCTGGACGAGCGGTGGCTGGCACCGGCCCGGCTGATCGCGGAGGGCTTCGGGCTGCACCACCTGTCCAACATCCAGTTCCGGATGCTCGGCGACCGCCCGGTGCTGCTGGATGTCAACACGAGGCCCGCGGGAGGGCTGCATCAGCTGTCGCTCTGTGGAGTGAACGTGCCCTGGGCCGCGGTGCGGCTGGCCCTCGGCGAGGACCCCGGGGTGATCGAGCCGCCGTTCCTCGGGCAGGACTACACGGTGGTGTCGGGGCCGCGTCCCCTCATGCCCGCCGCGCTTCCCCGGCAGCGGATGGAGTCGGCGGACGTGGTGCTGCCGGCGGTGCCGGTGCGGACTGCCTCGGCGGGTGAGGTACTGCCCCTGTAGACGCCGTTCCCGATGGCGGCACCCGGCACGGGCCCACGGGGAGTGGGAAGCTGTGAGCGGGCGGGGCGGCGTCGGAGTCGCCGGACAGCGCGCTCCGCGGCGCCGTCGTGGTGACCGCTTCCGTCCGCACCGAGTCCCACGGCCCCCGCCACGCCACCGAGTTCGGAGTTCCCGCAGTGCTTTTCGACGTCACCCGCGGCGACCTCGCCGCCGTCTTCGGCGAGGACCGGATCGCGACCCTCCCCGCCACCGCCTTCCCGCCCGCCGCCGCGGACACCGAGGGCGCCCGTCTCCTGCGGACCGTCGGTGTCCCCACCGGGACGCTCCGGCTGGGTGCGCCCGACAAGGAGTCCGGCCGGCCGGCCCTCGTCCGGGACGTCGTCGACGCCGAGGACTTCGAGGGTGTCTCGCAGGACGCGGGCGCATGGCCCGTCATCGGCTGGCTGCTCCACGCCCACCTGGCCCTCGACCCCGGTTCCGGCAAGGTGTACGCCTTCGACGCCGACGAGGAGAGCGTGCGGGCACTCCACACGGACGTCTCCTCGCTCGTCCAGGTCACCCTCCGGTTCCAGCGCCTGCTCGACGCGTTCACCTTCGGCGACGACGAGGAAGCCGGCTTCGAGCGCCTGGAGCGCGAGGTCGAGGCGATCCGTCAGCAGACGAGCGGCCTGGACCCGCTCCCCTTCCAGGACGACGAGACCGTCTGGTCGGTGGTCGGCGAGGAGATCGCCGCGGGGCAGCGCTTCACGGGCGACAGCCCGGGAGCCCGCTCGCTGTACGGCTGACCGCCTCCCCGCGCTCGGCGGGGACCGGCTGCTCCCGTCCTTGACGCAAGGATTGGGTCCAGACCACATGCATGGACGCACCGCTTCCGCACTCCCCCTGCACTCCCGCCCTGCCCCGGCGGCGGTGTCGCCGGGAACTGCTCCGGAGTCAGCCGGAGCGCCCGGCAGTTCACCTCGATCACGGCCGGCTTCACCGGCTGACGGGACAGCCGGTACGGCGGAGGGGCCGCTCCGCGGAGCGGCCCTCCGCGCTCACCTCAGGTACGCCAGGCCCGGATGCACCTCGGTGTAGCGCTCCACCAGCCGGCGGGCCACGCTCACCGAGTCGACCAGCGGATGCAGGGCGAAGGCCTTCACCGCGGTCGCCCGGGAACCCGACTCGGCGGCGGCGAGGACCTCGCGCTCGACGGCCTTGACCGAGCACACCAGGCCGGTGGCGTGGCCGGGCAGCGGATCGGCGGCGAGCGGGTGGGCGCCGCTCGCGTCGACCAGGCACGGGACCTCCACGACCGCGTCGGCGTCCAGCGCGGACAGGGTGGAGCGGTTGCGGACGTCGAGGATCAGCGTGGCGCGTTCGTCGCGGGCGATGGCCCGCATCAGGGCCAGGGCGACCTTCTCGTACCCGCCGGACAGGTCCTCCGCCTCGCGTTCGCCGGCGCCGGCGCTCTCCCGGTTCTCGGCCATGTAGGTCGCCTCGCGCTCGGCGCGGGTGCGGTCCCAGGCGAGCAGGGCGGAGACGCCGGGGTCCTGGGCCTCGGCGTAGAACCGGGCCTGCTGGTCGTGCAGGAAGGCGCCGCGGGTCTGCGCCGCCTCCTGGTAGGCGCGGACGGTCTCCCGGTTGAAGTAGTAGTAGTGCAGGTACTCGTTGGGGACGGCGCCGAGCGAGCGCAGCCAGTCGATGCCGAAGAGCCTGCCCTCCTCGAACGAGCCGAGCAGCGCGGGATCGCCGAGCAGGCGCGGCAGTTCGTCACGTCCGGCGATCCGCAGCCCGCGCACCCAGCCGAGGTGGTTGAGGCCGACGTAGTCGATGAAGGCCTCCCCCGGGTCGGCGCCGAGGACACGGGCGATACGGCGGCCGAGGCCCACCGGTGAGTCGCAGATACCGATGACGCGGTCGCCGAGATGGCGGGACATGGCCTCGGTGACCAGACCGGCCGGGTTGGTGAAGTTGATGACCCAGGCGTCGGGGGCGAGGCGGGCCACGCGCCGGGCGATGTCGACGGCGACGGGGACGGTGCGCAGACCGTAGGCGATCCCGCCGGCGCCGACGGTCTCCTGGCCCAGCACACCTTCCGCGAGCGCGACCCGTTCGTCGTCCGCCCGCCCCCGGAGGCCGCCGACACGGATCGCGGAGAAGACGAAGTCGGCGCCGCGCAGGGCCTCGTCCAGGTCGGTGGTGGCGGTCACCGCGGGCGCGTCGGGGATGCCGGCGGCCTGCTCCGCCAGGACCCGGGTGACCGCGCGCAGCCGACGCTCGTCCAGATCGTGCAGGACGACCTCGGTGACCCGCCCCTCGGCGCGGTCGGTCAGCAGCGCGCCGTACACCAGGGGAACCCGGAACCCGCCGCCGCCCAGAATCGTCAGCTTCACACCCCGCACCTTTCTTCCTGCTCGCACCCTTCTAGCAGACCGCGTACCAGCAGGTCACGGACTGATCGAGCAGAGGTACGGTGGGCCGCGTGACCGGTGAAGAGCCGTTGCGGCCCCAGTCCCTCATGCTGACGTTCCTGGGCGACCAGGTGCTCGGGCGTGACGTGTGCGTGTACTCGGGCAGCGTCATCGACGTGTTCGCCCGCGCCGGGATCGGCGAGCAGGCGGCGCGCTCGACGCTGACCCGCATGGTGCACCGCGGCCTGCTGCGCCGCCAGCGCGAGGGCCGCCGGATGTACTTCGGCCTGACCGAGCGGTCGGAGGCCGTGCTGCGCGACGGCGAGCGGCGCATCTGGCGGACCGGCGCGGTCAACCGCCACTGGGACGGCACCTGGACCCTGCTCGGCTTCTCCCTGCCCGAGTCCTGGCAGCGCCAGCGGCACGACCTGCGCTCCCGGTTGGCCTGGAGCGGCTTCGGCCCGCTGTTCGGCGGCCTGTGGATCGCCCCCGGCGAGGTCGACGTGACGGCGCTGGTGGCCGACCTCGGGCTGTCCGCCCATGTGAAGGTCTTCCGCGCGCACGCCGACCCGGGCATGGACATCGGGCGGATGATCGAGGACACCTGGGAGCTGTCCGGCCTGGCCGAGCGCTACACGGCGTTCGTACGGCGCTGGCAGCCGTGGCAGAGCGACCTGCCGGAGGCCGGTGACGGCCTCGTCCTGCGGCTCCGGCTCCAGACGGAATGGCTTCAGGTCATCCGCCGCGACCCCCGCCTTCCGGTGCGGCACCTGCCGGACGACTGGCCGGCCGAGGAGGCCGAGAAGACGTTCCGGACGGTGCACGAGCGGCTCACTCCCCTCGCGCGGAAGGCCTCCGGACGGCTGCTCGACCTCGTGCCCGTACGGGACGGTCAGGCGTAGAACCGGGACAGGCTCTGCAGCACCGCCGCGGGCTTGGCGCCGCCTTCGATCTCAAGGGTGCCGTCCACGGTGATCTGCACGCCGCCGGGCACGTCCGCGGCCTCGGCCAGCCTGCCGGCCAGGCGGATCCGGGAGCCGGCCTTCACCGGTGCGGGGAAACGCACCTTGTTCAGGCCGTAGTTGACCTTCGTGGTGACGCCCCGGACGTCCAGCAGCTCGGTGAACAGCGGGATGAAGAGGGAGAGGGTGAGATAACCGTGGGCGACGGGGGCGCCGAACGGGCCCTCCTTCGCGCGCTCGGGGTCCACGTGGATCCACTGGTGGTCGCCGGTGGCGTCGGCGAAGGTGTCGATGCGTTCCTGGGTGACCTCGATCCACTCGCTCGTGCCGAGGTCGCTCCCGGCGAGCTTCTTCAGTTCTTCGAGGCCGTTGACGGTGACGGTCATGGCGGGGTCCTTGGCTAGGAGGTGCCGTAGCGCTTGCGCACGCACGGCTTGAGGAGCTTGCCGGAGGCGGTGCGCGGGAGTTCGTCCGCGACCACCACCGACTTGGGGATCTTGTACCTGGCGAGGCGTCCGGCCAGGGAGGCGAGGATCTCGCCGGGGTCGACGGCGGCGCCCTCGCGGAGCACGACGACCGCGCGCGGTACCTCGCCCCACTTCTGGTCCGGCACGCCGATGACCGCGCACTCCACGATGTCCGGGTGGGCGAGGAGGTGGTCCTCGACCTCTGCGGGGTAGATGTTCTCGCCGCCGGAGATGATCATGTCTTTGATGCGGTCGACGATGTACACGTAGCCGTCCTCGTCCACCCGGGCCGCGTCGCCGCTGCGGAACCAGCCGTCCGTGAAGGACGCGGCGGTCTCCTCCGGCAGCCCCCAGTAGCCCGGCATGACGTGCGGCCCGCGCACCACGACCTCGCCCACCTCGCCGGTGCCGACCGGCGTGAGGTCGGGCCGGACGACGCGTACGTCGCTGAAGAAGTGCGGCACACCGGCCGAGCCGGCCTTGCCGACGGCGTGCTCGGCGTCGAGGAAGAGGGTGCCGGGGGCCGCCTCGGTCATGCCGTACCCCTGGAGGAAGGTCAGGCCGCGTTCCTGGTAGGCGGCGATCAGCGGCGTCGGAACCGGGGAGCCGCCGCAGAGCAGGATCCGCAGGGACGACAGGTCCGCGTCCGGCCAGCGCGGGTGCCGGGCGATCCGGTCGAACATCGTCGGCACGCCGAACATGAAGGTGATCCGGTGCCGTTCGATCAGGTCGAAGGTGTCCTGCGGGTCGAAGGCCTCGACCAGCACGCAGGTGCCGCCCTTCAGCAGGACCGGCAGGGTCAGCATGTTCAGCCCGGCGGTGTGGAACAGGGGGGCGCAGACCAGGGCCCGTTCGTCGGCGGTCAGGTCGGCGTCGACCAGGACGCTGAGGGCGTTCCAGACCAGGTTGCCGTGGGTGAGCATCGCGCCCTTGGGGCGGCCGGTCGTGCCCGAGGTGTACATGATGACGCAGGTGTCGTCGGCGCCGACCGGTGCGTCGATCGGCTCCTCGGACGCCTCGGCGATCGCACGCTCGTACGCGGCGCCGACCTCGACGTACACCCGTACGTCCGTGCTGCCCGGCAGCCCGGCGACGAGACCGGTGTGCGAGGGGCCGTGGACCAGGGCCTTGGCGCCGGAGTCGGTGAGCTGGTAGGCGATCTCGGGCCCGGTGAGGCGGGTGTTGAGCGGAACGAAGACCGCGCCGAGCGTGCCCGCCGCGAACAGCGTCTCCAGGTAGGAGGGGTGGTTGGGGCCGAGGTAGGCGATCCGGTCGCCGCGGCGCACGCCCCGGGCGCGCAGGGCGTGGGCGAGGCGGGTGGTGCGCGCGTACAGCTCCGCGTACGTGAGCGTCGTGTCGCCGTGGATGAGGGCGGTGCGGTGCGGGGTCTTGCGGGCACGGCGGGCGGGCCAGGAGCCCAGTCCCTCGTTGCGCATCGTCACGCCCCTTACGGTTTCGTCAGCCCGAGCAGGCGGGCGGCGTTCTCCTTGAGGATCTTCGGCCTCACCTCGTCCTTGACGGGCAGCCGCGCGAAGTCGGCGAGCCAGCGGTCCGGGGTGAGGACGGGGAAGTCCGAGCCGAAGAGGACCTTGTCCTTCAGCAGGGTGTTCGCGTAGTGCACGAGCTGCGGCGGGAAGTACTTCGGCGACCAGCCGGACAGGTCGATGTACACGCCCGGCTTGTGCGTGGCCACGGCGAGCGCCTCGTCCTGCCAGGGGAAGGACGGATGCGCCAGGATGATCCTCAGGTGCGGGAAGTCGGCGGCGACGTCGTCCACATGGAGGGGGTTGGAGTACTTCAGCCGGATCCCGCCCCCGCCGGGCACCCCGGCGCCGATGCCGGTCTGGCCCGTGTGGAAGAGGGCGATGGTGCCGGTCTCCTCGATCACCTCGTACAGGCCGTACGCCACGGACCGGTCGTCGGGGAAGAAGCCCTGGATGCTGGGGTGGAACTTGAACCCCCTCACCCCGTACTCCTCGACCAGCCGCCGGGCCTGCCTGATCCCCGCCTTCCCCCGGAAGGGGTCGATCGAGGCGAAGGGGATCAGGACGTCCGCGTTGGCGGCGGCCGCCTCGGCGACCTCCTCGTTGGGGACCGGCGCGGTGCCGGTGGCGGACTCGGCGTCCACCGTGAAGATCACGGCGGCCATCTTCCGCTCGCGGTAATAGTCGGCGGTCTCCTGAAGGGTCGGCTTCCGCTCGCCGCGGACCTTGAAGTAGGCGGAGGAGGCGGCGTGCAGGTCGTCGTCCAGGGAGGAGTGGCCCCGGGCGGACACCTCCGCGTGGGTGTGGACGTCGATCGCGACCAGGGAGTCGAGGTCCATCACGCCTCCGGGATCTTGGGGGCGGGGATGCCCACCGTCTGGAGTTCCGCGCCGACCGAGGCGGGGAAGGCGGCGGCCAGGGCCTCGGGGGTCCAGCCGCCGTCGGCGTACGCCGCCGCGATCTCCCGGGGATGCGACCAGAGGGCCACTTTGTCGCCGCCGATGCCGATGCACTGGCCGGTCACCCCGCGGGCCGCCGCGGAGGCGAGGAAGGGTACGAGGGCCGCGCAGTCCTCGGGGGTCCCGAACCCCTCCGTCTTGCGCAGGAAGTCCGGCAGCGGCTCGCCGTGGCGCATCGCCTCGACGTACGGGGCGAAGGCGGGGACGGTCTCGGTCATGGCGGTCGCGGCGACCGGCACGATCGCGTTGACGGTGATGTGCGCGCGGGCCAGCTCCATCGACCAGGTGCGTGCCATGGCGGCGATACCGGCCTTGGCGGCGGCGTAGTTCGTCTGGCCGAAGTTGCCGCGCTGGCCGGCCGGGGAGCCGACCAGGATCAGGGTGCCGCCCTCGCCCTGTTCGCGCAGCCGTACGGCGGCGGCGCGGGCACAGGTGAAGGTGCCCTTGAGATGGGTGGTGATCACCGCGTCGAAGTCGTCGTCGGTCATCTTCCACAGCACCTTGTCGCGCAGGATGCCGGCGTTGGTGACCAGGACGTCCAGCCGCCCGAACTCCTCGACGGCACGGTTCACCAGCCGGTCCGCGGCCTCCGAGGTGCCGACGGGGACCACCTCGGCGACGGCGGTGCCGCCCACCTCGGTGAGGGACTTGACGGCCGCCTCGGCCACGGCCCGGTCGACGTCGTTGACGACCACGGAGGCCCCGTGGGCGGCCAGGGCGTGCGCGTAGGCGAGGCCGAGGCCCCGGCCGCTGCCGGTGACGACGGCGACCTTGCCGGTGAGATCGATGCTGGGCACGAGTGGGTCCCTTCACATGCCGCGTCCGCCGGACGCATGGGGTGCGGGTTCGAGATCGAAGCTAAGAGCAATAATTGGTGACGTCAATAGTTGTTGATGCCCTGCGGGTGGGACATGCTGGAATCTCCGGGGCCCGTCCAGGGCCCGCCGCACACGCATCGAGCACAGGGAGCCCGCCATCACACGCCAGCACGTCACCCCGGAGCCCATCGACGCGAACGAGCCGTGGATGCGTGGGCTGCACGCGGACACGGGCTATCTGCTGTACCGGCTGGGACTGCGCTCCGGTCAGCTCTTCAACGCCTTCCTCCAGGAGTCGGGGCTGCGCCTGCGGCATTACGCGGTGCTGCGCTTCCTCGCCACCACCGAGGGCTCGCTGCAACGGGAGTTGAGCGCCCGGCTCGGCTACGACCCGAGCGCGATCGTCGGCCTGGTGGACGACCTGGAGAAGCTGGGCTTCGCCGAGCGTCGGCCCGCCCCGGACGACCGCCGCAGCCGGATCGTGGTCCTCACCGAGAACGGCCGCGCCTTCCTGCGCGACACCGACGAGGCGGGCCGGCGGGTGACGAACGAGTTGCTGGGCCCGCTCGACCCGGCCGGACGGGAGGCACTGCACGCGCTGCTGCTGCGGATCGCGGAGGACGGGCTCAGCTGATGTTGTGCACATGATTGACGGCCACACAAAAGGTGCCTAACTTCAGCGGGCAACAGCGGCCCGCCCCCAGGGAGCCACCGTGCAGCCATCCCTCTCCCCCGCTCAACTTCCCTCCGATACACGCCAGTTGCGCCGCGTCGCGCTGTCCGGCCTGCTGGGCACGGCAGTCGAGTTCTACGACTTCCTCGTGTACGGCACGGTCGCCGCACTCGTCTTCGGCGACCTGTTCTTCCCCCGGGCCGACCCCGCGGTCGGCACCGTCGCGGCCTTCGGCACCTTCGCCGCGGGCTATGCGGCCCGCCCGCTGGGCGGCATCGCCTTCGGCCACTTCGGCGACCGGATCGGCCGCAAGTCGATGATGGTGCTGACGATGGCCCTGATGGGCTGCGGCAGCTTCCTCATCGGCGTCCTGCCCACCTACGCCACGATCGGCGTGTGGGCACCGGTCCTGCTGGTCGCGCTGCGGGTGGTGCAGGGCATCGCCATCGGCGGCGAGTGGGGCGGCGCGACCCTGATGGTGGTCGAGCACGCCGAGCGCACCCAGGGCGCGCGGCGCGGCCTGTGGTCCGGCTTCACCCAGCTCGGCGCCCCGCTCGGCTCGGTCCTGTCGGCCGGCGTGGTCACGCTGGTCTCCGCGCTGCCCGACGACGCGTTCCGCGCCTGGGGCTGGCGGGTGCCGTTCCTGCTCAGCGTCGTCCTGCTGGCCGTCGGCCTGTTCGTGCGTCTGAGGGTCGCCGAGAGCCCGCTGTTCGCGCGGACCGCCAGGGAGCCGGGGCACACACCGCCGGTCGTGGAGGTGCTGCGCCGGCCGAAGATCGTGCTGCTCGCCGCGTGCGTCGGCATCGGCGCCTTCACCGCGCAGTCGCTGCTGACCGGCTTCATGATCTCGTACGCGGTGGAGCAGGGGTACACCCGGCCGCAGGTGCTCACCGCCGTGACCGTCGCCTCCTGCGTGGCCCTGCTCGTACTGCCGACCGCCTCCGCGCTGTCCGACCGGGTGGGCCGCCGCCCGGTGGTGCTGGCCGGCGCCGTCGCCTCGGCCGCCCTCGCCTTCCCGGTGCTCGCGCTGGTCGACTCCCGCTCCCCCGGCCTGCTGATCCTCGCCCTCGCGCTCGGCCACGGCGTCGCCCAGTCCACGATGTACGGCCCGCTCGGCGCGCTGCTCAGCGAGATGTTCGGCACCCGCGTCCGCTACACCGGCGCCTCCCTCGGCTACCAGGCGGCCACCCTGCTCGGCGCCGGGTTCTCCCCGCTGATCGCGAGCAGCCTGCTCGCCTCGTCCGACGGCGGCAGCGCCCCCGTCTCGCTGCTGCTGTGCGGCGGCGCGGCGATCACCGCGCTCACCGTGTGGCGGCTGCGCGAGACGCACACCGACCCCCTCGACGACACGCCGTACTCCCCCCCCCCCCCCCCGGAAGGGACGTTCCGTTGAAACTCCGCACCCGCCTCGCCCTGCTGACCGCGGCGGCCGTCTGCGCGGCCACGGCGACCGCCCCGCCGGCACAGGCCGCGACGGACACCCGCCTGGCGGGCCGGCTCCCCTCCGGCGCCGCCTACCTGATGGACGTACCCGCCGCCTGGAACGGCACCGTCCTCCTCTACAGCCACGGCTACACCCCGGCCGGAGCCCCCAACCCCGCCCAGAACGCGCCGAGTCCGGCCACCCGCGACCGGCTGCTGGACCAGGGCTACGCGCTCATCGGCTCCTCGTACGCCACGAACGGCTGGGCGGTGACGGAGGCGGTGCCGGACCAGCTCGCCACGCTGGACCTGTTCACGAAGGAGTTCGGCGCGGCCCGCCGCACACTCGCCTGGGGCACCTCGTACGGCGGTCTCGTCACGACGACGCTCGCCGAACGGCACGCGGACCGCTTCGACGGCTCGCTGTCGATGTGCGGGCTGGTACAGGGCGGGGTGGCCAACTGGAACAGCACCCTGGACCCGGTCTTCGCGCTGAAGACCCTGCTGGCGCCCGACGCGGACATCCCGCTCACCGGCTTCGCCGACCGCGCGGCAGCGGCCGGTGCGGCCGACGCGCTGGCCGCGCAGGTCACCGCGGCCCAGCGGACCCCCGAGGGTCGCGCCCGCATCGCCCTCGCGGCGGCCCTGCACGGCATCCCGGGGTACAACGACGCCACGCAGCCCTCACCGGGCCCGGCCGACTGGCGGACCCAGCAGGCCAACCAGTACGCGGCCCTGACCGGGCTCATCCGGCTGCCCGCCTTCGACTGGCGGCAGGAGGCGGAGAGCCGGGCCGGCGGCAGCATGTCCTGGAACACCGGGGTCGACTACACCGCGATGCTCGCCCGCTCCCCGCTGCGCAAAGAGGTCGACGCGCTGTACAAGGAGGCGGGGGTGTCCCTGGGCACCGACCTCGCCGCCCTGAACCGCGCACCGCGGATCTCCGCCGACGCCCCGGCCGTACGGTGGATGCGGCGCACCAGCGTCCTGACCGGCCGGCTCACCGACCCGCAGTTGAACATCCACACGACCGGCGACGCGCTGATCCCCGTCCAGGCCGAGAGCGCCCACCGGCGGGCCGCCACCGCGGCGGGCTCCGGGCCGCTGCTCGGCCAGGCCTACGTCGACGGGCCGGGCCACTGCACGTTCACCACCGGCGAGATGCTCGCCGCCCTGCACACCCTGGAACACCGGCTGGCCACCGGCCGCTGGGACACCGCGCCGGGCGCGCTCAACGCACGCGCCGGGGCGGAGGATCCGACCGCCGAGGCCCGCTACGTGCCGTACCGGCCCGCCGCCTACCCCCGCCCGTACGACCACGCCCACGACCGGCCGGGAGCGGGTACGGGCGGCTTCGACCGGTGAACTTCCCCGCGCCGAACGGACTTTCCTTGCTTCACGTCTTGACGGTCACGGGGGCGCGGAGCACATTGGCGGCACCGTGAGAGCGCTCTCAATTCACGTGGGAGCGCTCTCACGCACCTCCCGCACGCTCCCCGTACCGAGAGGCTCCCCATGAGCGCATCCTCCGGCATACCCAGACCCCGCCCGCTGCGGCGCGCGTTCCTCGCCGTCGCCGCCGCGCTCGGCCTGGCCGCGGCCGCCGTCACGACCGCCACCGCGCCCGCCGGCGCCTCCGCGCCCACCCCGCCGTCGGGCTGGACGCAGGTCTTCGTGGACGACTTCGACGGCGCGGCCGGCTCCGGCGTCAACACCTCCCGCTGGCAGTACGCCACCGGGACGTCGTACCCCGGCGGCGCCGCCAACTGGGGCACCGGCGAGGTCGAGACGATGACGTCGAGCACCAGCAACGTCTCCCTGGACGGCAACGGCAACCTGCTCATCACCCCGCGCCGCGACTCCGCCGGCCGCTGGACCTCGGGCCGGATCGAGACCAACCGCACCGACTTCCAGCCCCCGTCCGGCGGGAAGCTGCGCGTGCAGTCCCGGATCCGACTGCCCGACGTCACCGGTGCGGCGGCCAAGGGCTACTGGCCTGCGTTCTGGATGCTCGGCGCGCCGTTCCGCGGCAACTACTGGAACTGGCCGGGCGTCGGCGAGCTGGACATCATGGAGAACGTCCAGGGTCTGAACACCGCCTGGGCGACGATGCACTGCGGCACCAACCCGGGCGGCCCGTGCAACGAGACGTCCGGCATCGGCAACTCCACCTCCTGCACCGGCACCACCTGCCAGGCCGGCTTCCACACCTACACGATGGAGTGGGACCGCTCGACCAGCCCGGAGCAGATCCGCTTCTTGCTCGACGGCGTCGTCTTCCACACCGTGCGGGCCGACCAGGTCGACGCGACGACGTGGAAGAACGCCACCGACCACGGCTTCTTCATCATCCTCAACGTCGCGATGGGCGGCGGCTTCCCGGCCGCGTTCGGCGGCGGCCCGGACGGCGGGACGGAGCCGGGGCACCCGATGGTCGTCGACTACGTACAGGTCCTGCAGTCCTCCGGCGGCGGCACCACTCCCCCGCCCACCGGCAACCGGGACGCCTACAGCGCCATCCAGGCCGAGTCCTACGACGGCCAGTCGGGGGTCGTCGCGGAGACCACCACGGACACCGGCGGCGGCCAGGACATCGGGTCCCTCGCCAACGGGGACTGGGCGCTGTACAAGGGCGTCGACTTCGGCTCGACGGCGGCCAGGCAGTTCTACGCGCGGGTCGCGAGCGGCGCGGCGAGCGGGGTCAGCGGCCTGGTCGAGGTGCGTCTGGACAGCCGTGGCAACGCGCCCGTCGGCAGCTTCGCCGTGGGGAACACGGGCGGCTGGCAGTCCTGGCGGACGGTCCCGGCCAACATCGCCGCGGTGACCGGCACGCACGACGTCTACCTCACCTTCACCAGCGGCCAGCCGGCCGACTTCGTGAACGTGAACTGGTTCGACTTCGGCCACTGACCGGGGAAGGGGCGGCGGCGCCGGGGACTTGGCCTTCACGTACGCGTCAGTCCCCGGCGCCGTCGCCATGACGACCCACTCTCCCGCGGAACTCCACTAGCGCACCGAGGCGCTGGCCCGGATGCGGACACTCCCGTCCGCCGCATGCCCTGGCCGGCAGACCGGGGCCCCGAAGGGGGCGCGGGGCTGTATCTCATGTGCGGCTCCGGCGCGTGGGCGCGACCAGCCACGGTGGTGCCGCGGACGGACGACGGCACATTCGCGGCCCGTCCGGCGGAGCGCCTAGCGCAGCTCCGCCCGGAACGCCACCGGTGTCTGGCCGGTGTGCAGGTGGAAGAACTTGGAGAAGTTGGCCGCGTCGGGGAAGCCGACGGCCGCTCCGACGCGGCCGATGGGCAGGTCGGTGTGGGCGAGGAGGCGTTTGGCCTCCAGGACGACGCGTTTGTCGATGAAGCCCTTCGGGGTCTCCCCGGTGGCCGCGCGGACGGCGCGGACGAGGGTGCGGCGGGAGTAACCCAGCGCGTCGGCGTAGGCGCTGACGCTGTGATTGGTGGGGAAGCCCTGCTCGACCGCGTCCCGGAAGCGGGTGAAGGTGCTGTCGGTGTGCCCGCGTGAGGTCTCCGCCGAGCTGGCGGCGAGGTGGGCCAGGCGCAGCAGGCACGCCGTCAGGGTGTGCCGCAGCACGGCCGTGTGCAGGCTGAGCGGGAGCGTGGCGGTGTCCTCGTACTCGCGGCGCAGCTGGTCGAGGCCGGCCTGGAGCGCGGTGAGCTGCGCGGGGTCGGGGTGCAGCAGCGGCGGCAGGTCGTAGCGGTACAGGCCGGCGGCCTCGACGGTGGCGCGGGGCAGGAAGCCGGGCTGCATGGTCAGGACGGTTCCGCGGTACACGGACTCGCGGGAGAACCGGTGGACCTGTCCGGGGCGGATCCACAGCAGGTCGCCGGCGTCGGCCTGGTACTCGGCGAAGTCGATCATGTGCCGTACGGGGCCGTCGGTGAAGAGCATGACCACGTGGAAGTCGATGCGGTGGACGCGGTGCAGGGGGGCGTCGGCGTGCCAGGTGCGATCGGTGCCCATCGGGCCGATCTGCATGCCGACGCCACCGACGGCCAGGTCGGCCGGGAAGGGGAAGGTTCTGATCCCGTCACCCTCAGCTTGGTCTCTTATGGCAGCCATGTCCTTTTCGTGCCGTCCCTGTCGCGCGATCACTGTCCCAGATTCACCACAGGCTGACACACCCCGACCTTTCCTCGAAAAAGTCAGACTTTTAAGTTTGAACGCGTCCGGCCAGCCATCCCGCACTGAACGAGGACTTCTTGAAGATGACCACGCAGACTTCCGACGGCTTCGAGTGGACCGACCTCGACCGGCGTGCCGTGGACACCGCCCGACTTCTGGCGGCCGACGCGGTGCAGAAGGTGGGCAACGGGCACCCGGGCACCGCGATGAGCCTGGCTCCTGCCGCGTACACGATCTTTCAGAAGGTGATGCGCCACGATCCGGCCGACCCCGAGTGGACCGGCCGTGACCGGTTCGTCCTCTCCCCCGGCCACACCTCGCTGACCCTCTACACGCAGCTGTTCCTCGCCGGCTACGAGCTGGAGCTGGACGACCTGAAGGCCTTCCGCACCCACGGCTCGAAGACACCGGGCCACCCGGAGTACGGGCACACCGCCGGGGTGGAGACCACCACCGGCCCGCTGGGCCAGGGCGTCGCCAACGCCGTCGGCATGGCGATGGCCGCCCGCTACGAGCGCGGCCTGTTCGACCCCGAGGCCCCCGAGGGCACCTCCCCCTTCGACCACACCATCTGGGCGATCGTCTCGGACGGCGACCTGGAGGAGGGCGTCTCCGCCGAGGCCTCGTCCCTGGCCGGCCACCAGAAGCTCGGCAACCTGGTCTTCCTCTACGACGACAACCACATCTCCATCGAGGGCGACACCGCGACCGCCTTCTCCGAGGACGTGCTGAAGCGGTACGAGGCCTACGGCTGGCACACCCAGCGCGTCGAGCCCACCGCCGAGGGCGACATCGACGTCCCCGCCCTGTACGCCGCGCTCGAGGCCGCCCGGGCCGAGACCGGGCGGCCGTCGATCATCGCGATGCGCACGATCATCGCCTGGCCCGCCCCGAACGCGCGGAACACCGAGGCCTCGCACGGCTCGGCGCTCGGCGAGGACGAGATCGCCGCCACCAAGCGCCTCCTCGGCTTCGACCCGGAGCAGACCTTCCAGGTCGAGCCCGAGGTCCTGGAGCACACCCGGCGGGCCCTGGACCGGGGCGCCGAGGCGCACGCGGCCTGGGACAAGCGGATCGCCGAGTGGCGTGCCGCCCAGCCCGAGCGGGCCGCCCTCCTCGACCGGATCGGCAAGGGCGAGCTGCCCGAGGGCTGGGAGGACGCCCTGCCGGTGTTCGAGGAGGGCAAGTCGGTCGCCACCCGCGCCGCCTCGGGCAAGGTGCTCCAGGCGCTCGGCCCGGTGATCCCCGAGCTGTGGGGCGGCTCCGCCGACCTGGCCGGCTCCAACAACACCACCATCGACAAGTCCAGCTCCTTCCTGCCGAAGGGCAACCCGCTGCCCGAGGCCGACCCGTACGGCCGTACCGTGCACTTCGGCATCCGCGAGTTCTCCATGGCCGCGGAGATGAACGGCATCGCCCTGCACGGCAACACCCGCATCTACGGCGGCACCTTCCTCGTCTTCTCCGACTACATGCGCAACGCCGTGCGCATGTCGGCGCTGATGCAGCTGCCGGTGACGTACGTGTGGACGCACGACTCCATCGGCCTCGGCGAGGACGGCCCCACCCACCAGCCGGTCGAGCACCTGGCCTCGCTGCGTGCGATCCCCGGGCTGAACGTCGTCCGCCCGGCGGACGCCAACGAGACCGCGATCGCCTGGGCCGAGATCCTGAAGAGGCACGCCACGCACCCCGCCCCGCACGGGCTCGCGCTCACCCGCCAGGGCGTGCCGGTGTACGCGCCGAACGAGGACGCGGCCAAGGGCGGCTACGTGCTGCGCGAGTCCTCGACGGAGGTCCCGGAGGTGATCATCATCGCGACGGGCTCCGAGGTGCAGCTGGCCGTGGCCGCCCGCGAGCGGCTGGAGGCCGAGCGGGTCGGCACCCGGGTGGTGTCCATGCCGTCCGTGGAGTGGTTCGAGGAGCAGCCGCGCGAGTACCGCGAGCGGGTGCTGCCGCCGGCCGTGAAGGCCCGGGTCGCCGTCGAGGCCGGCATCGGCCTGACCTGGTACCGCTACGTCGGCGACGCGGGACGCATCGTCTCGCTGGAGCACTTCGGTGCCTCCGCCGACGCGAAGACCCTGTTCGCCGAGTTCGGCTTCACCCCCGAGAACGTCGCCGCGGCGGCCCGCGAGTCGCTCGCCGCCGCGCGCGCCTGACACCGACAGAAGAGAAAGATGAGCACAGTGACCGAAGCAATCGCGACCCCGGGAGCCCTCAAGCGCCTCGCCGACGAGGGCGTGTCGATCTGGCTGGACGACCTGTCCCGCAAGCGGATCACCTCGGGCAGCCTCGCCGAGCTGGTGGCGAGCGGAAGCGTCGTCGGTGTCACCACCAACCCGTCCATCTTCCAGGCCGCCATCGGCTCCGGCGAGGGCTACGAGGAGCAGCTGACCGATCTCGCCGTCCGGGGTGTGACGGTCGACGAGGCCGTACGGATGATGACGACCGCCGACGTGCGGGACGCCGCCGACGTGCTGCGCCCGGTGTACGACGCCTCGGGCGGCCGGGACGGCCGGGTCTCCATCGAGGTCGACCCGCGGCTCGCGCACCAGACCGAGGCCACCGTCGCCGAGGCCAAGCAGCTGGCCTGGCTGGTGGACCGCCCCAACGTGATGATCAAGATCCCGGCGACCGCGGCGGGCCTGCCCGCGATCACCGAGGTCATCGGCCTCGGCATCAGCGTCAACGTGACCCTGATCTTCTCCCTGGAGCGCTACCGCGAGGTCATGGCCGCCTACCTGGCCGGCCTGGAGAAGGCCCGCGAGCGGGGCATCGACCTGTCCTCGGTCCACTCGGTGGCGTCCTTCTTCGTCTCCCGCGTGGACAGCGAGACCGACAAGCGGCTGACCGCGCTCGGCACCGACGAAGCCCTCGCCCTCAAGGGCCGCGCGGCCCTCGCCAACGCCCGTCTCGCCTACGAGGCGTACGAGGAGGTCTTCGCCTCGGACCGCTGGCTGGCGCTCGCCGGGGACAAGGCGAACAAGCAGCGCCCGCTGTGGGCGTCCACCGGGGTGAAGGACCCCGCGTACAAGGACACGCTGTACGTGGACGAGCTGGTCGCGCCGGGCACCGTGAACACCATGCCCGAGGCCACGCTGAACGCGGTCGCCGACCACGGTGAGATCACCGGCGACACGGTGACCGGCGGCTACGCCCAGGCCCGCGCCGACCTGGCCGCCGTCGAGCGGCTCGGCATCTCCTACGACGAGGTCGTCCAGCAGCTGGAGGACGAGGGCGTCGCCAAGTTCGAGGCGGCCTGGCAGGAACTGCTGGACGCCGTCGCCACGTCCCTGAAGAGCAAGGGAGCTGACGCCCGATGACCGAGAACGCCCCCGCCGCCCAGGCACCCGGGGAGGTGCGCGTGCCGGTCGTCCCGGCCGCCGACTGGGTGAACCCGCTGCGGGACGCCCGCGACCGCCGGCTGCCCCGCATCGCCGGTCCGTCGGGCCTGGTCATCTTCGGGGTGACCGGTGACCTGTCCCGCAAGAAGCTGATGCCGGCCGTGTACGACCTCGCCAACCGCGGTCTGCTGCCGCCGGGCTTCTCCCTCGTCGGGTTCGCCCGCCGCGAGTGGGAGGACCAGGACTTCGCGCAGGTCGTCCACGACTCCGTCCGCGAGCACGCCCGCACCCCGTTCCGCGAGGAGGTGTGGCAGCAGCTCGCCGAGGGCATGCGGTTCATCCCCGGCGACTTCGACGACGACACCGCCTTCAAGCAGCTGAAGGACGCCGTCGAGGAGCTGGACGCCTCCCGCGGCACCGGCGGCAACTTCGCCTTCTACCTCTCGGTGCCGCCGAAGTTCTTCCCGAAGGTCGTGCAGCAGCTGAAGAAGCACGGCCTGGCCGCCCCGCCGGAGGGCTCCTGGCGCCGCGCGGTCATCGAGAAGCCGTTCGGGCACGACCTGAACAGCGCGCGCGAGCTGAACGCGATCGTGCACGAGGTGTTCGAGCCGGACCAGGTGTTCCGCATCGACCACTACCTCGGCAAGGAGACCGTCCAGAACATCCTGGCGCTGCGCTTCGCCAACCAGATGTACGAGCCGATCTGGAACCGGTCGTACGTCGACCACGTGCAGATCACGATGGCCGAGGACATCGGCATCGGCGGCCGGGCCGGCTACTACGACGGCATCGGCGCCGCCCGGGACGTCATCCAGAACCACCTGCTCCAGCTGATGGCGCTGACCGCGATGGAGGAGCCCATCGCGTTCGACGCGGACGCGCTGCTCACCGAGAAGCTGAAGGTGCTGAAGTCGGTGCGGCTGCCGGAGGATCTCGGCCGGCACACCGTGCGCGGCCAGTACGCGGCGGGCTGGCAGGGCGGCGAGAAGGTCATCGGCTACCTCCAGGAGGAGGGCATCGACCCCAAGTCGAAGACCGACACCTTCGCCGCGATCAAGCTGGGCATCGACAACCGCCGCTGGGCTGGCGTCCCCTTCTACCTGCGCACCGGCAAGCGCCTGGGCCGCCGGGTCACCGAGATCGCGGTGGTCTTCAAGCGGGCCCCGCACTCCCCGTTCGACTCCACCGCCACCGAGGAACTGGGCCAGAACGCCATCGTCATCCGCGTCCAGCCGGACGAGGGCATGACCGTCCGCTTCGGCTCCAAGGTGCCGGGCACCTCGATGGAGATCCGGGACGTGTCCATGGACTTCGCCTACGGCGAGTCGTTCACGGAGTCGAGTCCCGAGGCGTACGAGCGGCTCATCCTGGACGTACTCCTCGGCGACGCCAATTTGTTCCCCCGTCACCAGGAAGTGGAAGAGTCCTGGAAGATCCTCGACCCGATCGAGGAGTACTGGGCGGCGCACGGCAGGCCGGCGCAGTACGCGTCGGGCAGCTGGGGACCGCGGGAAGCCGACGAGATGCTCGCACGAGACGGACGGAGCTGGCGCAGGCCATGAAGATCGACCTGACCGACACCACGGCAAGCAAGATCAACAAGGCGTTGGTGCAGGGCCGCCGCGCCATCGGCACACCGGCCGTGGGCATGGTCCTGACGATGGTCATCGTCACGGACGAGGAGAACGCCTACGACTCGATCAAGGCGGCCGAGGAGGCCTCGCACGAGCACCCCTCGCGCACCCTGGTCGTCATCAAGCGGCACGCCCGCACCCTGCGCGACCGCACCCACTCCCGGCTGGACGCCGAGGTGCGGGTCGGCTCCGAGGCCGGCACCGGCGAGACGGTCGTGCTGCGCACCTACGGCGAGGTGTCCGACCACGCCGACTCGGTCGTCCTGCCGCTGCTGCTGCCGGACGCCCCGGTGGTCGTGTGGTGGCCGGTGGACGCCCCCGACACGCCTTCCAAGGACCCGCTGGGCGCGCTCGCCCAGCGCCGGATCACCGACCTGTACGCCGTCGAGCGGCCCCTGGAGCTGCTGGAGAGCCGCATGCGCAACTACGCGCCCGGTGACACCGACCTGGCCTGGACCCGGCTCACCCCCTGGCGTTCGATGCTGGCGGCGGCCCTGGACCAGGCGCGGGCGCGGGTGACCTCGGCGGCCGTCGAGGCCGAGGCGGACAATCCCAGCGCCGAGCTGCTGGCCCGCTGGCTGGAGGCCCGGCTGCGGGTGCCCGTGGACCGCGTGGTCTCCGCCGGCCCGGTCGTCACGGCCGTACGGCTCGGCACCGAGAGCGGCGAGATCGTCATCGACCGCCCCGAGGGCCCGCTGGCCACGCTGTCCCTGCCGGGTCAGCCGCCGCGCACCCTCGCCCTGAAGGTCCGCCCCACCTCCGAACTGATCGCCGAGGAGCTGCGCCGCCTCGACGCCGACGAGATGTACGCCATCGCCCTCCAGGGCGAGGCCGCCAAGGAGAACGCCTGAGATGGACGGGTTCCCGAAGCTCACCCACCGGCCCGAGTGGACCGCGCTGGCCGACCACCGCGCCCAGGGCCAGCCGCACTTGCGCGAACTGTTCGCGGCGGACCCCGGCCGCGCCGAGCGGTACGTCGTGCGGGTCGGCGACCTGCACATCGACTACAGCAAGCAGCTGATCACCGACGAGACCCTGGCCCTGCTCCAGGAACTCGCCGCCGCCACCGGCGTGTTCGCGCTGCGGGACGCCATGTTCCGCGGCGAGCGGATCAACGTCACCGAGGACCGGGCCGTGCTGCACACCGCGCTGCGCGCCCCGCGGGACGCGGTGATCGAGGTCGACGGCGAGAACGTGGTGCCGAAGGTGCACGCCGTGCTCGACAAGATGGCGGACTTCGCCGAGCGGATCCGCTCCGGCGAGTGGACCGGCCACACCGGCAAGCGGATCCGCAACGTCGTCAACATCGGCATCGGCGGTTCCGACCTCGGCCCCGCGATGGCCTACGAGGCCCTGCGCCCGTACACCGCACGCGACCTGTCGTTCCGGTTCGTCTCGAACGTGGACGGCTCCGACCTGCACGAGGCGACCCGCGACCTGGACCCGGCCGAGACGCTGTTCATCGTGGCGTCCAAGACGTTCACCACGATCGAGACGATCACCAACGCCACCTCGGCGCGGTCCTGGCTGCTCAGGGCCTTCGACGGCGACGAGAAGGCGGTCGCGAAGCACTTCGTGGCGCTGTCCACGAACGCGGAGAAGGTCACCGGGTTCGGCATCGACCCGGACAACATGTTCGAGTTCTGGGACTGGGTCGGCGGCCGGTACTCGTACGACTCCGCGATCGGCCTGTCCCTGATGATCGCCATCGGCCCGGACCGCTTCCGCGAGATGCTCGACGGCTTCCGGATCGTCGACGACCACTTCCGCACCGCGCCCGCCGAGGCCAACGCGCCGCTGCTGCTGGGGCTGCTGGGCATCTGGTACGACAATTTCTTCGACGCCCAGACCCATGCGGTGCTGCCGTACTCGCACTACCTGTCCAAGTTCACCGCCTACCTCCAGCAGCTGGACATGGAGTCCAACGGCAAGTCGGTGCAGCGGGACGGCCGGCCGGTGGAGTGGCAGACCGGCCCCGTCGTCTGGGGCACGCCGGGCACCAACGGGCAGCACGCCTACTACCAGTTGATCCACCAGGGCACCAAGCTGATCCCGGCGGACTTCATCGGCTTCGCCCGCCCGGTGGGCGAGCTGAGCGAGGAACTCAAGGCCCAGCACGACCTGTTGATGGCCAACTTCTTCGCCCAGACCCAGGCGCTCGCCTTCGGCAAGACCGCCGAGGAGGTCCGCGCGGAGGGCGTGGCCGAGGAGCAGGTCGCGCACCGCACCTTCCACGGCGACCACCCCACCACCACGATCCTCGCCCGTGAGCTGACCCCCTCCGTGCTCGGCCAGCTGATCGCCCTCTACGAGCACAAGGTGTTCGTGCAGGGCGCGGTGTGGAACATCGACTCCTTCGACCAGTGGGGCGTGGAGCTGGGCAAGGTCCTCGCCAAGCGCGTCGAACCCGCCCTCACCGAGGGCGCCGACGTCCCCGGTCTCGACCCGTCCACCACGGCCCTCGTCGCCGCCTACCGCACTCTCAAGAACGCATCGGAGAACTGATCATGCAGCTCGGACTCATCGGTCTCGGCAAGATGGGCGGCAACATGCGCGAGCGGATCCGCCGCGCCGGCCACACCGTCATCGGCTACGACCGCAACCCGGAGGTCTCCGACGTCAAGAGCCTCGCGGAACTGGTCGAGAAGCTGGACGCCCCCCGCCATGTGTGGGTGATGGTCCCGGCCGGCACGGCCACCCAGACCGTCATCGACGAACTCGGCGACCTGCTGGAGCCCGGCGACACCGTCATCGACGGCGGCAACTCCCGCTGGACGGACGACGAGAAGCACGCCGCCGCGCTCGGCATCAAGGGCATCGGCTTCGTCGACGCCGGTGTCTCCGGCGGCGTGTGGGGCCTGCAGAACGGCTACGCGCTCATGGTCGGCGGCGACAAGCAGCACGTGGAACCGCTGCGGCCGATCTTCGAGGCGCTCAAGCCGGAGGGCCCGTACGGCTACGTCCACGCGGGCCGGGTCGGCGCCGGGCACTTCTCCAAGATGGTCCACAACGGCATCGAGTACGCCATGATGCAGGCCTACGCCGAGGGCTGGGAGCTGCTGGAGAAGGTCCAGTCGGTGGAGAACGTCCGCGAGGTGTTCCGCTCCTGGCAGGAGGGCACCGTCATCCGCTCCTGGCTGCTGGACCTCGCCGTGAACGCGCTGGACGAGGACGAGCACCTGGAGAAGCTGCGCGGCTACGCGGAGGACTCCGGCGAGGGCCGCTGGACGGTGGAGGCGGCCATCGACAACGCCGTACCGCTCCCGGCGATCACGGCCTCCCTGTTCGCCCGGTTCGCCTCCCGCCAGGACGACTCCCCGCAGATGAAGATGATCGCCGCCCTGCGCAACCAGTTCGGCGGCCACGCGGTCGAGAAGAAGGACTGACCCGCCGTGGGCGACCTGCTGCTGGTCCGCCACGGGGAGACGGAGTGGAGCCGGTCGGGGCAGCACACCAGCTGGACCGACCTGCCCCTCACCGCGCACGGCGAGGAACAGGCCAAGTCCCTCGCCCCGCTCCTCACCGGCCGGACCTACGCACGCGCACTGGCCAGCCCGCTGAGCCGGGCGCTGCGCACCGCCGAACTGGCGGGCATACCCGGGGTGGTGGCCGACCCCGACCTGCACGAGTGGGACTACGGCGGCTACGAGGGCGTCACCACCGCCGAGATCCACCGCACCCGGCCCGACTGGGACCTGTGGACCGACGGCGTGCCGCCCGGCCCCGAGGGGCACCCGGGCGAGTCGCCGGAGGAGATCGGCGCCCGCGCCGACCGGGTGCTGGCCCGCGTCGACGCGGCCCTCGCGGAGGGCGCCGGCGATGTGGTCCTCGTCGCCCACGCCCACTTCCTGCGCGTCCTCACCGCCCGCCGGCTGGGCCTGCCGCCCGCCGAGGGCCG
>NZ_MUMF01000339.1 GCF_002155905.1 Streptomyces tricolor
CCCCTCCGCCGCCCAGATCTTCGCCACGGCGACGTCCCCGGCGACCGGCAGCGGCCCCGGCGCCCCCGAGGCGATCCGCCACGCGGCCTGCCACAGGGTGGCCTCCATGGCACGCAGGTCGATGTAGCGGTCCGCGGCCTGCACGGCCACCGCCTGGAACGTCGCGATCGGATGGCCGAACTGCTCCCGCTTGCCGGTGTACTCGGCGGTCATCCGCAGCACCCGCTCACCCAGCCCGAGCGCCAGCGCGCACGTGCCCGTCACCAGCAGCGCGTGCAGCCACTCCCAGGCGCCGTCGGCCTCGATCACCTCGTCCGGACCGACCCGCACCGACCGCAGCCGCAGCTCGGCCAGCCGTTCACCGCTGGTGGAGACCTGCTCGGCGAGGACCAGCCCCTCCGCCTCGCGCGGCACCAGCGCCAGCACGGTCCGGCCGGCCCCCGTGCCCCCCAGGTGCGCCGGTACGACGACCAGGTCCGCGTCGTACGCCCACGGCACCGCCGTCTGCACCCCGTCCAGCAGCCACCCCGGTCCCTCCCGCCGCGCGGTGACGGCCAGTTCGGCCGGCTCGTGGCCGGTGCGCCCCTGGGCCGCGACGGTCAGCACCAGCTCGCCCCGGCCGGCCCGGTCCAGCAGCCGGTCGGCCTGCGCCTTACCGCCGTAGGCCTGTACGGCCGCGGCGGCGGCGCTGTGCTCCAGCAGCGGCACCCGGGCGAGCACCCGGCCGGCCTCGCGCAGCACCAGGCACAGCGCGATCGCGTCCAGGCCCGCCCCGCCGTGCGCCTCGGCCAGCAGCAGGCTCAGCAGGTCCGCGCCGGCCAGCCGGGACCACAGCGCCCGGTCGAAGCCCTCGGCCACGGCGCCGGTGGTGAGCGCCGGACTGGGCACCGCGTCCGGCGCGACACCGGCGAACACCCCCCGCGCCGCCTCGGCCGCCGCCCGCTGCTCCTCGGTGAAGGTGAAGTCCACGGCCTGTCCTCCTGGCGGTCCGGTCGTCCGCGGTGCAGCCGGGCGCGTGCGTCCGAGCACCCGGATGCATCTGACGGTCCGTCAAGATAGAACAGGTTCTAGGAGAAGGGAACGGTGCGACGCCGAGGGTCGCCGCCAAGGCGGTGCGACGGCGAGGGGGGTGCGACGGCTCGGTGGTCGGTGAACGGTGCGTCGGCGAGGGCGGCGCGTCCGTGGGGCGGGGCTTCAGCGGTCGAAGTCCAGCTCCACCGCCTCCGTCAGCGGATGCGACTGGCAGGCCAGCACATACCCGGCCTCCGTCTCCTCCGTCTCCAGCGCGAAGTTGCGGTCCATCCGCACCTCGCCCGCGACCAGGAAGGCCCGGCACGTCCCGCACACCCCGCCCTTGCAGGCATAGGGCGCGTCGGGCCGGTTGCGCAGCACCGCCTCCAACAGCGACTCGCCCTCCCGCACCGGCCAGGTGCCGCCGCGGCCGTCGAGCCGGGCGGTGACGGTGCTGTGCGCGGGCGCCGATGCCGGGGCCGCCGGGGCCGAGCCCGCGTCCACGTGGAAGATCTCCTGGTGGATCCGCCCCCGGTCCACACCCAGCTCGCGCAGCGCCTGCTCCGCGCCCTCCACCAGCCCGTACGGTCCGCACAGGAACCAGCCCGCCACCTGCTCCACCGGCAGCAGCGCGGGCAGCAGCCCCGCGAGCCGTTCCCGGTCGAGCCGTCCGGACGGCAGGCCCGCCTGCTGTTCCTCCCGGGAGAGCACGGTCACCAGCTGAAGCCGCTCGGGGTAGCGGTCCTTCAGGTCGGCGACCTCCTCCAGGAACATCGTCGAGGCGGCCGTGCGGTCGCTCCGTATCAGGCAGAACCGGGCCGCCGGCTCGCGTGCCAGGAGCGTGGCGACGATGGACAGCACGGGGGTGATGCCGCTGCCGCCGACGACCGCCGCGTACAGCCCCGGCGCCGGTTCCAGTGTGAAGCGGCCCGCGGGGGTCATCACCTCCAGCTCGTCCCCGACGTTGATCTCCTTGAGCGCGTACGCCGAGAAGGCCCCGCCCTCCACCAGCCGCACCCCCACCCGCAGGCTGTCCGGGCCCTCGCCGGCCGGGTCGGGGGCGGGGGAGCAGATCGAGTAGGTGCGCCGGATCTCCGTGCCGTCGACCCGGCGGCGCAGCGCGAGGTGCTGGCCGGGTGCGTGCCGGTACTCCTCGCGCAGCTCGGGCGGGACGGCGAAGGTGAGGGCGACGGCGTCGTCGGTGATGCGGTCGACCGCGGCCACCGGGAGCGGGTGGAAACGTGCCATCACAACTCCTTGAAGTGGTCGAACGGTTCACGGCAGGCCAGGCAGCGGCGCAGTGCCTTGCACGCGGTGGAGGAGAACCGGCTCAGCAGCTCGGTGTCGGCCGAGCCGCAGTGCGGGCAGCGGACCGGTTCGGTCCCGGCGTCGGCCCCGGTCCCGGTGTCCGTGCGGTGCGTGCGGGTCGGGCCCAGGGTCAGCGGCACCGGGTCGCTGTCGTGGCGCACGCGCGGGGGAGCGATGCCGAACTCCCGGAGTTTCTCGCGTCCTTCCGGGGTGATGTCGTCGGTCGACCAGGCGGGCGTGAGCACCGTGCGGACGGTGACCTCGCGAATGCCGTGGGCGCGCAGCACCCGCTCGATGTCGACGCTCATCGCCTCGATGGCCGGGCAGCCGGTGTAGGTGGGGGTGAGGTCGACCTCCACCGCGTCGGTGCCGTGGACGTGCACCGCGCGGAGCACGCCCAGCTCCCGCAGGGTGAGCACGGGCAGTTCGGGGTCGGGCACCGCACCGGCCAGCTCCAGCAGCTCCGCCTCCAGGGCGGTGGCGGTCACCATGTCGCCCCCGGGTGGCTGCGGTGCAGGTGCTGCATCTCGGCGAGCATCCGGCCGAACGGCTCGGTGTGCAGGCCCTGCCGGCCGGCGCCCGCCGACCAGGCACCGGTGCGCGGACCCTCGGGGACGGTCAGGCCGGCCCGGCCGAGCACGTCGGTGACGGACTCCAGCCAACGGGCCTCCAGGGCGGCCCAGTCGGCGTCCAGGCCCTCCACCGGCTGGAACATCTCTCCGGTGAACCGCCACAGGGCGTCGCAGGCCCGCCGCATCCGCTCGTGGCTCGTCTCCGTGCCGTCGCCGAGGCGCAGCGTCCACTGCTCGGCGTGGTCGCGGTGGTAGGCGACCTCCTTCACCGCCTTCGCGGCCAGCGGGGCGAACGGACCGTCTCCGGTGGCGAGTTCGGCGTAGAGGAGGTGCTGGTAGGTGGAGAAGTACAGCTGGCGGGCGATGGTGTGGGCGAAGTCGCCGTTCGGCTGCTCGACCAGCTGGAGGTTGCGGAAGGCGCGTTCCTCGCGCAGGTAGGCCAGCTCGTCCTCGTCGCCGGCCAGGGACAGCAGCACCCGGGCCTGGCCGAGCAGGTCCAGGGCGATGTTGGCGAGGGCGACCTCCTCCTCCAGGACGGGGGCGTGCCCGGCCCACTCCCCCAGGCGGTGGGAGAGCACCAGGGCGTCGTCGCCGAGGGCGAGCGCGGCGGTCACCGGGACGGTGGCGGGGCCGGTGGCGGTCACAGGTGCTTCACTCCTTCCGGGATCTCGTAGAAGGTCGGGTGCCGGTAGGGCTTGTCGGCGGCCGGTTCGAAGAACGGGTCCTTCTCGTCCGGCGAGGACGCGGTGATGGCGGAGGCCGGGACGACCCAGATGGAGACGCCCTCGCCGCGCCGGGTGTACAGGTCGCGGGCGTTGCGCAGGGCCAGTTCGGCGTCGGGCGCGTGCAGGCTGCCGGCGTGGGTGTGGGAGAGGCCGCGCCGGGAACGCACGAAGACCTCCCACAGGGGCCAGTCGGTGGTGCTCATGCTCGCGTCGCTCCCGTCTCACCGGTGTCGCCGGCGTGCTTGGCCGCGTAGGCCGCGGCTGCTTCCCGTACCCAAGCGCCCTCCTCGTGGGCGCGCCTGCGCTGGGTGATCCGCTGTTCGTTGCAGGGGCCGTTGCCCTTGAGGACCTCCCAGAACTCGGTCCAGTCGATCGGGCCGAAGTCGTAGTGCCCCCGCTCCTCGTTCCACCGCAGCTCCGGGTCGGGGAGGGTGAGGCCCAGGGACTCGGCCTGCGGGACGCAGATGTCCACGAAGCGCTGGCGCAGCTCGTCGTTGGAGTGGCGCTTGATCTTCCACTCCATCGACTGTGCCGAGTGCGGGGACTCGGCGTCGGGCGGGCCGAACATCATCAGCGACGGCCACCACCAGCGGTCCACCGCGTCCTGGGCCATGGCGTGCTGCTCCGGGGTGCCCTTGCTGAGGGCCAGCAGCAGTTCGTAGCCCTGGCGCTGGTGGAAGGACTCCTCCTTGCAGATCCGCACCATCGCCCGGGCGTACGGGCCGTAGGAGCAGCGGCACAGCGGGACCTGGTTGGTGATCGCGGCGCCGTCCACCAGCCAGCCGATCGCGCCGACGTCGGCCCAGGTCAGGGTGGGGTAGTTGAAGATCGAGGAGTACTTCTGGCGGCCGCTGTGCAGTTTGTCGAGCAGCTCGTCACGGCTGGTGCCGAGGGTTTCGGCCGCGCTGTACAGGTACAGGCCGTGGCCGGCCTCGTCCTGCACCTTGGCCATCAGGATCGCCTTGCGGCGCAGGGAGGGCGCGCGGGTGATCCAGTTGGCCTCCGGCTGCATGCCGATGATCTCGGAGTGCGCGTGCTGGGCGATCTGCCGGACCAGGGTCGCTCGGTAGGCGTCGGGCATCCAGTCGCGCGGTTCGATGCGCTCGTCGGCGGCCACGGCCGCGTCGAAGGCG
>NZ_MUMF01000340.1 GCF_002155905.1 Streptomyces tricolor
AGACGTCGTTGCGCGGATAGCCGTAGTCCAGGGACGTGTACCGGGACGGGTAGGCGCGCTCCCACATCCGGGTGGAGTGGCTGTTGGCGCTGACGCTGTAGTCCCACTTGTCGATGCGGGCCAGCAGGGCGGCGAAGTCCAGGCCCTTGGCGGCGGCCGGATGGTCCATCTGGTCCAGGCCCATGCGTTTGAGCGGGGTGCCGTGGTGGGTCTGGAGGTGGACGGCGTCCGGGCGTTTGACCACCGCGTTCGGGAAGTTGACGTTGTTCGTCAGGTACTTGGCGGTGGCCAGGGTCTCCCAGTAGCGGCGGGTGCCCGGGGTCACGTGGTCGGTGCCGGGCGGCAGCAGGGCCGCGTTCTGCTTGTTCACCACCCACACCGGGTGGATGTGCGGGGCGAGTTCGGCGAGCTTCGCGGCGATCGCGGCCGGGTTGCAGGACACCCCGCGGTCCCAGTAGGCCGCGAACACGGCGAGGTCCGGGTTCACCGGGCGGCCGAGGGCGCGCCGGTACTGGTGGTCGCGGACCTTGGCGCCGAGGTGCTGCTTGCGGGTCCGTACCGCCTTGCGGGCGGCGCGGCGGGTGCGGTTGGCGGTCTGGAACGCGCGGTACTTGGTGTACGCGCCCTCCTCCAGCAGCGCGTGCCGTACGCCTTCCAGGCCGGCCGGGCGCTTGTGTCCCTCGGGGCGCCAGCGGACCGCGGCCAGCGAGGCGCGGCGGAAGAACTCGCGGGCCACCGGGTCGGGCAGGTCCTCGCGGGCGAAGGTGCGCACCAGGTCGCGGACCATCAGGTTGTACAGCACCGTGCGGGGGGCGCGGCGGTTCTTGGTGAGCGTGAGCAGCGACTCGTAGCGGTCGATCAGCGCGAGCCGGTCCTCGGGGGCGCGCGGCGGCAGGCTCTGAGGGCGCAGTACGCGGTGTTCGTACGCCGTCTGGTTCAGGCAGGCGACGCGGCCGGCGTGCAGCAGGGCCGCCTGGGCGGCGCGCGCCTCGTCCTCGGTGTTCAGCTGCTCCTCGTGGGCCCGCCAGAAGCCGGCGCGCAGGGCGCGGTTGCCGAGCAGCGGGGTGAGGCGCAGCAGGTCGGGGGCCGCGTTCAGGGAGCGGGCCGCCCGGCCGACGGCGGCGAGGTGGCGGCCGTCGTGGGAGGGGCGGGCGGCGGTCTGCCAGGTGGTGGTGACGTGGTCGAAGAGGAGGACGTCGACCGGGTCCGCGGTGCCCGCGGGGCTCGTGGCGTCCGGGGCGGCGGCGTCGAGTTCGGCGGTCCGCTCGGCGATCAGGCGGGGCGCGCCGGCGGGCAGGCCGTCCTTGGCGTGGACGAAGTGCAGCCAGCGGCCGGTGGCGCGGGCGGCGCCGGCCGCCCGGGCCTCCACGTCCCCGGTGCCGTCCGGCAGTGCGACGACGACCGTCTCGGGGGCGTGGCCCTCGGCCGTCTCCCGGGCCCACGCGCCGACCGCGGCGACGATCACCTCGGCGTCGGGGAGGGGATGGGCCGCCAGGGAGTCCAGCAGCTCGGTCAGATGCCCCTGTGCGTTCGGCCCGTAGACGATCACACTCAGCTGGGGCATCGCAGTGGACTCCTTCGGCTCGTGGTCTCCGGGCGCACCCTTCATAACATACTGTCGCTTAGCGGATGAAAGGGATAACTGCGCTTGGCGTAAAGCTCGTCTCAGGAGGGAAGAGGCACTTTCGGCGCGTCCGGTTGCGGTGTGTCCGCTTTCGTGCTGTCCGCTTTCGCGTCGTCCGTCTTCGGGCTGTCCGTCTTCGGGCTGTCCGTCTTCGGGCTGTCGGCCTTCGGTGCCGGCTTCTTCGGGGCGGGCTTCTTGGCTGCCGGCTTCTTGTCGCCGGTGAAGGCCTCGTACTCCTTCATGACCTCCTCGGTCGGCCCGTCCATGCGCAGTTCGCCGCGCTCCAGCCACAGGACCCGCTCGCAGGTGTCGCGGATCGACTTGTTGTTGTGGCTGACCAGGAACACCGTGCCCGCGCGCTGCCGCAGTTCGCGGATCCGCGCCTCGGAGCGCTTCTGGAAGGAGCGGTCGCCGGTGGCCAGCGCCTCGTCGATGAGCAGGACGTCGTGGTCCTTGGCGGCGGCGATGGAGAAGCGGAGCCGGGCGGCCATGCCGGAGGAGTAGGTGCGCATCGGCAGGGTGATGAAGTCACCCTTCTCGTTGATCCCGGAGAAGTCCACGATGTCCTGGTAGCGCTCCTTGATCTGCTCCCGGGACATCCCCATGGCGAGGCCGCCGAGGAAGACGTTCCGCTCGCCGGTGAGGTCGTTCATCAGGGCCGCGTTGACGCCCAGCAGGGAGGGCTGGCCGTCGGTGTAGATGTGCCCGCTCTCCACCGGGAGCAGTCCGGCGACCGCCTTGAGCAGGGTGGACTTGCCGGACCCGTTGGTGCCGATGAGCCCGATCGCCTCCCCCTTGTAGGCGACGAACGACACCTTCTTCACCGCGTGCACCCGGCGGACGCCGGCCGCCTTCTCGGTCTGCTTGCGGCGCAGGATGCGGTTGAGGGCGGCGGTGGCGGAGCCGCGGCCGGCACCGGTGCCGTTGACCCGGTAGACGATGTCGACGCGGTCGGCGACGACGGTGGGGGTCTGGTCGTTCACGTTCTCAGCCACGGCCGTACGTCTCCTCAGCCTTCCAGAAGTAGATGAAGCCGCCGATGCCGGCGAGCAGGGCCCAGCCGACGGCCGCCGCCCACACGTGCGGGGGCAGGGACTGGGCGTGGAAGCTGTCGATCAGCGCGAACCGCATGAGGTCGATGTAGACGGCGGCCGGGTTCAGCTCCAGCAGGACGGTGACGACCTGCGGCAGGTCGTCCTTGGCGGCCAGCTTGTCGATGCTCCACATCACGCCGGACACGTACATCCACGTGCGCAGCACGAACGGCATCAGCTGGGCGATGTCCGGGGTCCTCGCGCCCATTCGCGCCATGATCATCGACACCCCGGCGTTGAACGTGAACTGGAGCACCAGGGCCGGGAGCGCCAGCAGCCAGGAGAAGGCGACGGGTACGCCGAAGCAGAGCAGGATGACGACCAGCGCGGCCATCGAGAACAGCAGCTGCTGGAGCTGCTGGAGGCAGAAGGAGATCGGCAGGGCGGCGCGCGGGAAGTGCAGGGCGCGCACCAGGCCGAGGTTGCCGGAGATCGCGCGGGTGCCCGCCATGATCGAACTCTGCGTGAACGTCCAGATGAACACGCCCGTGACCAGGAACGGGATGTAGTCGGGCACGCCGTGCTTGGTGCCGAGCAGCACACCGAAGATGAAGTAGTAGACCGCCGCGTTCAGCAGCGGGGTCATGACCTGCCAGACCTGGCCGAGCTTCGCCTGGCTGTACTGCGCGGTGAGCTTGGCGGTGGCGAAGGCGCTGATGAAGTGGCGGCGGGCCCACAGCTGCCGGACGTACTCCGGCAGCGAGGGGCGGGCCCCGCTGACCGACAGGCCGTGCCGGGCGGCCAGCGCCGAGAGGTCGTCGGCGGCCGGGGCCTGGGTCGGGGGCGGTGTGTGGAGGACCTGACTCACATCCGCTGCTTTCGCTCGGGGGAGGGGGTGCTGCGGCCGGCTCGCGCCGGGACCGCCGCGTTCGTGGCCGTCGCCCGGCGTTTCCTTACGTTTCTCTGCACGTTCTCTTACGTCGGGACGGGACCGTATCGTCGCAACGTGAGCGTAGGCCCAACGGACGTCGGAACGCAACCGTTTCGTCGTGGCGGCCTATGCTGTGCGGTATGACGACGAACGCCGCCGAGTCCGCCGACGAGCCGCCGGCGCGTCCGCGCCGCCGGGCGCCCGCCGGGG
>NZ_MUMF01000341.1 GCF_002155905.1 Streptomyces tricolor
CGGCGCGCATCATCGGGTCGGCGAGGAGTTCCTCACCGGCGCTGCTGATGATGGTTTCGCTCTGCGCCTGGTGGTTGTGGTGCAGGAGGTCGCCGGCCATGATCGACACGCGCGGCAGGAGCCCGTCGTAGATGCGCTCCCACACGTTGTCGGGGTCGTACGGTTCGGTGAACGTCTTGTCCGTCAGCTGCCGCATCAGGTCCAGCGGAGCCGAGCCCAATTCGTTCGAGCTGTACGCCCGCCACATGCCGTGGACCACCCGGAGCAGCAGGAAGCGCGCGTGATCGGTCGCCGTCTCCAGCGCCGGACTCTCGTCGATGCCCGTCTCTTCCAGCAGGCGTCCGAGGAATGCGACGGCCCGCGGATCACCCGTGGTCACCCACTGCCAGGCGCTGGCGCCGCCGGCGTTGTGCACGAGGTGGTGCACGGAGAAGCCGTGCAAGGAATGCGGTCCGGTGCAGGGAAGGAAATCGGTGAGGGCCGCATCGGCCTCCTGCCACTTGTCCTGCCGGACGTACGCCTCGATGAGCAGACGTCTCAGTTCGGACGCGGACACCGTCCAGGGGCGCGTCGCGGCAAGCGCCACGGTCGCGGAGTGTTCGGCACGTTCGCTCTCTCCCTCGCTCAGCAGCTCCGAGATGTGCATGAGGTCGCGGGCGGCCTGCGACTTCTCCGTGTCCGGCGCGGCGTCCGTCACGGAGGTGAACATCTCCAGGAGAGCGGCGAGCCGTGGGTGGTGAGCCATGCGCAACTGGGTCTGCACGACCAGTGCCGTACTGGTCGCCAGGTCGACCGCGGCCGGCGTGAGAGGCGTGGGCTGTGCGAGCAGATAGGTGAGTACCCGGTCGGCCCGGTCGGCTATGCGGTCGGCGGCATCAGCCGGCTGACGCAGCTGTGCGATGTGGGCCAGCAAGGACTCGACCTGGGCGGTCACCCCGGGGTCGGGGTCGCCTGCCCGGGCGAGCCGCACCGACTCCTGTTCCAGGAGCTGTCGCGCGGTCTCGTACTGGCCGTGTGCGAGGTGGAAGGCCGCCAGGTTCCCCATGAGCAGGCAGGTGTGGAGATCCGCCACATCGGCGTCCTCGATGTGCCGCACCAGGGCGGTGGCATGCTGGGACAGCTCCCAGGCGCGGTCCGCCTGGCCGGTCTCGATCGCTCCCAGCAGCCATCTGTTGGTATGGCCGGCCGCTTGCGGCAGGGCGCGCGACGCCGTCCGTGACAGCTGAAGGTGCCGAGCGAGGATCACCTGAAGTACCGCGTTCATCGAGACGGTGTCCTCGCTGCCCGGGAAGGCTTCCTGGCGTGCGGGCAGCGGTTCGTCGCGGCGCACCAGAGAGACGTTGGTCAGCTCGCGGAACACCTCGCGGACCGGGTGCTCCGCCTCGTCGAACACCAGCCAGCCGGGGGACGGCGGAAGGTGCTCGGTACCGATCAAGGCGCAGGCCAGGGCCAGGTGGACGGGTACGCGACGCGGGGCGAGCCGGCACAGTGCCGCGAGCGCGGCCAGCGTGGGCTCCACCAGGTCTCTGGAACGGGCACTGTCCACCAGACGTTCGACGCTGAGAGCGACCGCGGCCGCCAGCGTCCGGGGATAGCCGGGGGGAACCGCCTCCTCGTCGTCGGCGGCCCGCTGGAGCAGGGTGTCGGCATAGACGGCAAGCCGCGACACACCGATCCCGCAGCTGACGAGGTAGCCGCAGGCCACCTCGATCGCCAGCGGCCAGCATTCCAGCGCTTGCGTCAGGTGCTGGACCGCCTGGTCGTGAAGCGCCGCCTCGCTCTCGGAGAGCCCCAGGCGCAACCGCACCAACTCCGCCGCCTGAGCGGGCCGCATGGCAGCCAGCTCGACGATGCCCCGGGCCTCGCGCCAGTTGCCGCCCAGCGAGGTCACGACGACCGCGCCGCGCCCCCGGCGGGGGATCCACGCCCGGGTGGTCCTGGCAGTGGCGTCGTCGAACACCATCAGCCACGGCCCGGCCAGTGATTGCAGCAGCGCATGCACGCGCTCACGCAGCAGCCGCGGGTCGGTCACCTCCACCGGCCCGCACGCGCCCGTGAGGTGACCCAGCATCCGGGCGAACGACGAGATCAGTGCCTCTTCCGTCTCCGCCTCGACCCAGAAGACGGCGTCGTAGCGAAAAGCGTGCTCGGCGACATAGGCAGCGGCCAGACTGGACTTCCCCAGGCCGGACAGCCCGGTGAGCACAGCGACGGGTACGCTGCCGGAGTCATGGGCGGGAGGGGTGAGCAGCGTCTCGACCCGGTCGAGCAGGTCCGACCGTGACACCTCGGGAGTCGGCGGCACGGGGCCGTACAGCAGGCCGAAGTCCTGCCGTCCCGCGGCGGCGAAGAGTTCCTCGTCCTCGGTCAGCAGCAACCGCTGGAAGTCGGCCACCGGCCAGTACGCCGAGCCGGGATCGGCCGCCCGGCGCATGACCTCGGCCACCAGGTAGCCCAGGACGAGACCGCCGGACCTGTTGGACAGCCCGAGACCGCTTCGACTCCGCCGGCTTCGGAGCGTCTCGTTGAGATCCTCACGCAGCTGCGCATCACTGCGCGGGTCGAACTCGATCCGGGCTCGGCCGAGCCGGTCCCACTGCTGTGGCGACAGAGCTTCGCACAGCGCCCAGGCGGCAGGGGACCGCTCCAGCAGCGCCTTGATCTCTCTTTGCAGAGCGGCGGTGTCCGAGCCGTACCGCCGCAGTGCTTCCGCGAGACGCATGCACTTCTCGTCGGGGGAGGCCGAGGTGATCAACCGGTATGCGCGGGCCTCGAAGCCGGTGATGAGGTGCACGAGGACCGCCACGGCCTCCCGCGCCCGGACGGCACGCGTCGGGCCCGCGCTCTTGACCTGCACCGCGAGCAGCGAGTTGCCCGCCTGGTCGACCATGTCGAAGTCGACGGAGTCGGCATGGGCGACCGTGGTCGAAACCGTCGGCCCCTCGACCCGGCACGCGGTGATCGCCTCGTGGTCGAGCCCGGCCAGCAGCGCCTCCACCGTGCGCAAGTACTGGTACTGGAATCCGCGAGCAGCGATCCGGCCGCCGTCGACCCCCATGTGTCCTCCCCGGCTTCAACTCTCGTTGCGGCTCAGGATAGAGAGGACCACTGACACCGGGTCCGGCCGACGGACGGCGGGGGCGGTGTCGCTGGGTGGCTCAGGGCATGACCCGCGCCAGATACGGTGCCGTCGCGCTGCCCTCCGCCCGGGCCACCCGGTCCGGCGGGCCGGACGCCACGATCCGGCCGCCGCGGTCGCCGCCGCCCGGGCCCAGGTCGATCACCCAGTCGGCGCCCGCGACCACCGTCATGTCGTGCTCGACCACGACCACCGTGTGCCCGGCGTCGACCAGCCCGTGCAGCCGGTCCATCAGCACCTCCACATCGGCGGGGTGCAGTCCGGTCGTCGGCTCGTCCAGCAGGTACAGGGTGTGGCCGCGGCGCCCGCGCTGGAGTTCGCTCGCCAGCTTGATCCGCTGCGCCTCCCCGCCGGACAGCTCGGTGGCCGGCTGGCCGAGCCGCAGATAGCCGAGGCCCACGTCGAGCAGCGCGCCGAGGCTGCGGGCGGCGGCCGGGGCGTCCGCGAAGAACTCCGCGGCGGCCTCCACGGTCAGGTCCAGCACGTCGGCGATGCTCCGCCCCCGGTACGTCACCTGGAGCGTCTCGGGGTTGTAGCGGGCGCCCGCGCAGTCCGGGCAGGGTGCGTAGGTGCTCGGCAGGAACAGCAGCTCCACGCTGACGAACCCCTCGCCCTGGCAGGTCTCGCAGCGTCCGCCCGCCACGTTGAAGGAGAACCGCCCCACCCCGTACCCGCGCGCCCGCGCCTCCTCGGTGCCGGCGAACACCTTCCGTACGACGTCGAACAGGCCCGTGTAGGTGGCCAGGTTGGACCGCGGGGTGCGCCCGATGGGCTTCTGGTCGACCCGGACCAGCCGGCCGACGCCCGGCACGTCCTCGGTCAGCTCGCCGATGAGCGTGGACTTCCCGGAGCCGGAGACCCCGGTGACCGCGGTGAGCGCGCCGACCGGGAACCCGGCCGTCACCCCGCGCAGGTTGTGCCGGGTCACCGGACCCACCGTCAGCCAGCCCCGCGGCTGTCGGATCTCGCGGGCCGGCCCGGGTGACTCGTCGAAGAGGAACACGGCCGTGGCCGACCCCTCGACCGAGGCCAGCTCGGCCGGCGGTCCGCTGTACAGCACCCGCCCGCCGTGCTCGCCCGCACCCGGGCCGACGTCGACCACCCAGTCCGCGCCGCGCACCACCTCCAGATGGTGCTCCACCACGAACACCGAGTTCCCGGCCGCCTTCAGCCGCTCCAGCACGGTCAGCAGCGCCTCGGTGTCCGCCGGGTGCAGCCCGGCGGACGGCTCGTCCAGCACGTACACCACGCCGAACAGCCCGGACCGCAACTGGGTGGCGAGGCGCAGCCGTTGCAGCTCGCCCGGCGAGAGCGTGGGGGCGGCCCGGTCCAGGCTGAGATAGCCGAGGCCCAGCTCGACCACCGGCGCGATCCGGGACCGCAGATCGGCCGTGAGCACCCGGGCCGTCTCCGAGCCGCCGTCGAGCAGCCCGGCGAGGTCGGTCAGCGGCAGCGCGGCCAGCTCGGCGATGGTCCGGCCGCCGAAGGTCACCGCGAGCGCCTCGGGCCGCAGCCGGCTGCCGCCGCAGGCCGGGCAGGGCGTGCTGGTCAGGAACCGTTCCGCCTTGGCCCGCAGGGTCGGCGACCTGGTGTCGGAGAAGGTCTTCAGCACATACCGGCGGGCGCTCATGTACGTGCCCCGGTACGGCCGTTGGATGCGGTCGGCGTCCCGGACCGGGTGCACGGTGACGACCGGCTGCTCGTCGGTGAACAGGATCCACTCCCGCTGTCCGGCGGGCAGCTCGCGCCAGGGCCGGTCCACGTCGTACCCGAGCGTGTCCAGGATGTCCCGCAGGTTCTTGCCCTGCCAGGCGCCCGGCCAGGCGGCGACGGCACCCTCGCGGACGGACAGCGAGGGGTCCGGGACCAGCAGGTCCTCGGTGGTGTCGTGGACCTGTCCGAGGCCGTGGCACGCGGGGCAGGCACCGGCCGCCGTGTTCGGCGAGAACGCGTCCGAGTCGAGCCGTTCGGCGCCGGGCGGGTAGCTGCCGGCGCGGGAGAACAGCATGCGCAGCGAGTTGGAGAGGTTGGTGACCGTGCCCACCGAGGAACGCGAGGTGGGGGCCGCGCGGCGTTGCTGCAGCGAGACCGCGGGCGGCAGCCCGGTGATCTCGCCGACCTTCGGGGCCCCCACCTGGTGGATCAGCCTGCGGGCGTACGGGGCGACCGACTCGAAGTAGCGCCGCTGGGCCTCGGCGTAGATCGTGCCGAACGCCAGGGAGGACTTGCCCGAGCCGGAGACGCCGGTGAACACGGCCAGTACGTCACGGGGGATGTCCACGTCGACGCCCTTGAGGTTGTGCTCGCGGGCGCCGCGGACGCGGACGTACGGATCATGGGGGCTGTGCATCGGGGGGAGACTCTATCCCGCCCCCGGCGCTACGCCTGCGGAGGGGTGTCCCGGTCCTGCCGGGTGCCGAACTCGTCCCGCACCTTGTCCTGCGCGGTGTCGACCTGCGACTGGTACTTGTTCCCGGTGCGCTGGTCGAGGTAGTCCCCGCCCTTGTCGATGCCCTTGTCGGCCGTGCTCTCATGACCCTTGAGCAGGCTCTTGAGCTTGTCCATGACGGACATGGCAGCCCTCCTCGTCGCTTTCAGGCTTGCCCTCCCAGGGTCACCGGCCCGGGCCGGGATCGCATCTCGGGCCGCTCACCGGCCCGGCGCGAACAGCCGGGCCAGCCGCCGGTGGGAGTCCAGCAGGGCCGTACGGTCGTAGGTGCTGGTGGTGACGAGCACCTCCTCGGCGCCCGTCTCCTTCAGCACCGTCTCCAGCTCGTGGGCGACCTGCTCCTCGGTGCCGGCGATGTGCCCGGCGAGACCGGCCTCGTACAGGTCCCGTTCCCGCGCGGTCATCGTGCGGGCCTCGACCGCCTCGGCGGGGGCGAGCGGCGGGAAGGTGCCGTGGGTGCGGGAGTACGCCATCGACCAGGCCTCGGGGACCAGCAGCCGGCGCGCCTCGGCGGCGGTGCCGGCGACCGCGACCGTGCCGGAGATCACCACGTACGGCTCGGCGGCCCACGGGGAGGGGCGGAACTGGGAGCGGTACTGGTCGATGCCGCGCAGCAGCTTCTCGCGGTTGCGGAGGTCACCGATGACCATCGGCAGGCCCGCACGGGCCGCGATCCGCGCGCCCTCGCCCATGGCCAGCACGAACGGCGGCACGGTCAGGCCCTCGGCGGGGCGGGCGTGCACTCCGGTCGGCGAGCTGCCCGTGAACCAGTCCAGCAGTTCCCCGAGTTGCGCCGCGAAGTCCTCGGCATCGTCCTTGTCCCGGCCGAGCGCCCTGCGCACCCCGTCGGTGAAGCCCACGGAGCGGCCGAGCCCCATGTCGATACGCCCCGGGAACAGCGCCTCCAGCACCCCGAACTGCTCGGCGACGACCAGGGGCCGGTGGTTGGGCAGCATGACCCCGCCGGTGCCGACCCGGATGGTGCGGGTGGCCGCGGCGACCGCGGCGGCGAGCACGGTCGGCGCGGAGCCGGCGACCCCGGGCACGCCGTGGTGCTCGGAGACCCAGAACCGGTGGTAGCCGAGCGCCTCCGCCTCCCGGGCCAGGGCGACGGTGTCCCGCAGCGCCTCGGCGGGCGGGCGGCCCTCGCGGGTGCGGGAGCGGTCGAGGACGGAGAACCGGGTCCGGCTGATCACTGTGCTGCTCACGCAGGGTTCAACGCCGTGGCGGGCGCGGGATTCCCGCGGCCACGCCCGGTCAGGGCGCGGGCACGTACCGTACGGCCGGCCGGCCGGGCCGGCGAGGAGCGGAGGCTGCCGGGGCCCGCGCGCCGGCCGGGGCGGCTGGCTAGGGTGGCCGGTGTGACCGACAGCAGCAAGCGCCCGCTCGCCGTGTTCGACCTGGACAACACGCTGGCCGACACCGCCCACCGCCAGCACTTCCTGGAGCGCCGGCCGCGCGACTGGGACGGGTTCTTCGCCGCCGCGCCACAGGACCCGCCGCTGGCCGAGGGCGTGGCGCTGGCCCTGGAGAGCGCCCGCGCGTGCGAGGTCCGCTACCTCACCGGGCGTCCCGAGCGGTGCCGCCGGGACACCCTGGACTGGCTCGCGGCCCATGGCCTGCCCGAGGGACGGGTGTACATGCGGAGCAACGCCGACCGCAGGCCGGCCCGGTTCACCAAGCTGGAGATCCTGCGCCGGCTCGCCCGGGACCGGGAGATCCGGGTGCTCGTGGACGACGACGAGCTGGTGTGCGACGACGCCGAGCGCGCCGGCTTCACCGTCGTGCGGGCCCGCTGGGCCGCGAAGTCGGCCGCGCTGCGGGACGCGCAGGAGCGGGAGGGCCGGACCTGACGGGGACGGCGGTCACTCGCCGTCCTCGATGCGGAAGCCCACCTTGAGGCACACCTGCCAGTGCTCGACCTGCCCGTTCTCGAGCTGGCCGCGGATCTGCGTCACCTCGAACCAGTCCAGATTGCGCAGCGTCCGGCCGGCGCGCTCGATGCCGTTGCGGATGGCCTGGTCGACGCCCTCGTGGGAGCTGCCGACGATCTCGGTGAGCCG
>NZ_MUMF01000342.1 GCF_002155905.1 Streptomyces tricolor
GTCGTGCGGGCCTGCTGCTGGAGCAGCAGCGGCTCATCGACGAACTCGCCCGGCAGCGCACCGAGCTGACGGAGTCGTTCGAGGCCGAGCGCGCCCGCCTGGAGCAGGAGGGCACGCGGGAGCTGGACCGGCTCCGGCAGGAGAACGCCCGGCTGTCCGACGACTTGGAGCAGGCCCGGCGGGAGCGGGCCACCGCGCTCGCCGCGACCGCCAACGCCGCCGCCCGGATGCAGGCCCTCGCCACGGCCACGCTCGCCGACCTGCGGGCGATGGAGGACCGGCACACCGACGAGGACGTGCTGGCCGATCTGCTGCATCTCGACCACCGCACCGCCCAGGCCGGCCGGCTCGCGGACTCCATCGCCGTGCTGACCGGGGCGCGTACGGGCCGCCGCTGGGCGCGGCCGATCGGGATGGAGTCGATCCTGCGCGGCGCGATGGGCCGGATCGCCGGCTACCGGCGGGTCCGGGTGCACTCGGCCAGCGAGGCAGCCGTCGCGGGGCACGCCGCCGAGGGCGTGATGCACGCGCTCGCCGAACTCCTCGACAACGCCGCGAACTTCTCGCCGCCGACCGCCGAGGTCCACGTCTACGTGGAGGAGGTGCCGGCCGGGGTGATCGTGTCCGTGGAGGACAGCGGGCTGGTGATGGGCGAGGTGCAGCTGCGCCGTGCCGAGCGGGCGGTCTCCGGCGACATCACCGGGCTGGGCGGTCTGACCGGCAC
Source organism: Streptomyces tricolor (assembly GCF_002155905.1). Lineage (GTDB taxonomy): Bacteria > Actinomycetota > Actinomycetes > Streptomycetales > Streptomycetaceae > Streptomyces > Streptomyces tricolor. The sequence continues at coordinate 725 of NZ_MUMF01000342.1, forward strand.
CCGGCTCGGGCTGGCCGTGGTCGGCCGGCTGGCGCGCAAGCACGGGCTGAAGGTGTCGTTCCGGCCGTCGGCGCGCGGCGGTACGGGCGTGCTGATGCTCATCCCCCAGGACATCCTGACCAGCCCCAGCCCCGTCCCGAACGAGCCGGCCGCCGCGACCCCGCGCCCGCCGGGCGGCGCGGTGGCGGCGGCACCGGCCGCCGTGGAGACCGCTCCGGTCCACGAGTCCGCCGCACCGCCGGAGCCGGGCCCGGCCGGGCTGCCCAAGCGCCGCCGGGGCCGTACGCTCGCCGAGGCGGAACGCGCCCGGTCCGCGCCCGGTACCGCCGACCGCTCCGCGCGGACCGCCGACACGCACCGCACCCCGCAGGCCGCCGACCCGCCCCGCACCGCACCGGCCGCCGACGAGGGCCGGGCCCGCGCCGCCCGCTTCAGCAGCTTCCGCCAGGCGGTCCGCCCGTCGGCCCCGGACACCCGGCAGCCCGGCCCGGCACCGGACGCGGGCGCCACGCCCCACCGTCCGCCGGCCGACGACTCCGCCCGCCACACCGGCGGCTCCCCGCACGACACCGGCGAGCACAGCTCCCCCGCCCCCTCTCACCCGCACGCGCACCCGGAAGGCGACACCACTTCATGACCGGCCCGACCACCGCCGACGACAAGCTCACCTGGCTCCTGGAGGGCCTGCTGGAGAGGACCCCGGGCGCCCGGCACGCGCTCGTGCTGTCCCGGGACGGGCTGAAGCTGTGCCGTACGCCCGAGCTGACCGTCGACCAGGCCGACCAGCTGGCCGCCATCGCCGCCGGGATCCAGTCGCTCTCGCACGGGGCGTCGATCGAGTTCGGCGACGGCAGCGGCGGGGTGCGCTCGGCGATGACGGAGTTCTACGGCGGTGTGCTGTTCATCGTGGAGGCGGGCGCCGGCGCCCATCTGGCCGTGATCACCACGGAGGACGCGGACGCCGGCGTCGTCGGCCACAACATGAGCGAACTGGTGGAGCAGCTCGGCGAGCACCTGACCGCTCTGCCCCGCACCTCATGAGCCGACCGGGCATGAACCGTCCGGGCCGGGACGACGCCCCGGACCGGCTGTACACCATCACCCAGGGTCGCAGCCGGACCGACCCCGACAACCCCTTCGACCTGGTGACCCTCGTGGTCGCCGAGTCGGAACCGGTGGCCGGCATGCAGTCGGAGCACGTGGCGATCCTGAAGCTGACCCGGTTCCCCACCTCGGTGGTGGAGATCGCCGCCGAACTGCGGCTGCCCGTCGGCATCACCAAGGTGCTGCTGTGCGACCTGCTGGCGGCGGGCCGGGTCAGCGCCCGCCATCCACGCCGGCCGGCCATTACCGATCCCGACATCCTGGAGCAGGTGCTCGTTGGACTCCGCAACCTCTGACGCGCGCACCCCGTTGGGTGCCTCCGCCGACCAAGGTTTCAAGATCGTGGTCGTGGGCGGCTTCGGCGTCGGCAAGACCACGCTGGTCCGTTCGGTCAGCGAGATCCGCCCCCTCAACACCGAGGAGACGATGACGCAGGCCGGCGCCACGGTGGACGACATCCGCCAGGTGCGCGGCAAGTCCGCCACGACGGTCGCCTTCGACTTCGGCCGGATCAGCCTGGACGCGCGCAATGTGCTGTACCTGTTCGGCGCGCCCGGCCAGGAGCGCTTCTGGTTCCTGTGGGACCGGCTGTTCTCCGGCACGCTCGGCGCGGTCGTGCTGGTCGACACCCGGCGGATCGACGACTCCTGGTACGCGATCGACCGGCTGGAGCACCACGGCACGCCGTTCATCGTGGCCTGCAACGACTTCGGCGGCCCGGTCCGCGCCGGCGCGGACGTCCGCGAGGCCCTCGACCTCGATCCGCAGGTGCCGCTGGTCGACTGCGACGCCCGTTCCCGGGAGTCGGGCAAGCAGGTCCTGATCACGCTGGTGCAGCACGTGAAGAACCGGTACGCCGACCCGTCCGTGCGAGCCGGCCTGCCCCGACAGGAGTTCGTGTGACCACCCCCGACGCCGTCCCGCTCAGCGGACCCCGGTTCCAGACCGAACCCGCCCGGCTGTACCGGGAGATGCGGCGCGACCACGGCGCCGTGGTGCCGGTGCTGCTCGACGGAGACGTACCGGCCTGGCTGGTGCTGGGCTATCGCGAGCTGCACCAGGTGACCGGCGATCCGGTGCTGTTCAGCCGGGACTCGGACCTGTGGAACCAGTGGGAGAACATCCCCGCGGACTGGCCGCTGCTGCCGATGATCGGCCGCAAGCAGCCGTCGATCCTCTACACGGTCGGCGAACGGCACCGGGAGCGCGCGGCCATGATCAGCAACGCGCTGGAGGCGGTGGACCCGTTCGAACTGCGCGGGCACGCCGAGCGGTTCGCGGACGATCTGCTCGACGCGCTGTGCGCCGAGGGCGAGGCCGATCTGATCGCGCAGTACGCGATGCTGCTCCCGGTGCGGGTCCTGGCCCGGCTGTACGGCTTCCCCGACGAGGACGGTCCGGGGCTGGTCACCGCCCTGAACGACATGATTGACGGGCGGGAGCGGGCCCTGGCCGGGCAGGCTCATCTGGCGTCCTCCATGGGCCGGTTGCTGGCCGACCGGAGGAAGGAGCCCGCCGACGACGTGGTCTCCCGGATGCTCGCCGACGAGAGCGGGTTCGGCGACGAGGAGATCATGCAGGACCTGATGGTGATGATGGCGGCCGGGCACCAGCCGACCGCCGACTGGATCGGCAACTCCCTGCGGCTGATGCTCACCGACGACCGGTTCGCGGCCTCCCTGTTCGGCGGGCGCCACAGCGTCGCCGAGGCGATGAACGAGGTGCTGTGGGAGGACACGCCGACGCAGAACGTGGCGGGCCGCTGGGCCGCCCGCGACACCCACCTCGGCGGCCGGCGCATCAAGGCCGGCGACCTGCTGCTGCTCGGACTTCAGGGCGCCAACTCCGATCCGCAGGTGCGGACCGACGCCGCCGCGCTGACCGGAGGCAACAACGCGCACTTCTCCTTCGGCCACGGCGAGCACCGCTGCCCGTTCCCCGCGCAGGAGATCGCCGAGGTGATCGCGCGGACCGGCATCGAGGTGGTCCTGGACCGGCTGCCGGACATCGACCTGGCGGTGCCCGCCGAGTCCCTCACCCGCCGCCCCTCGCCCTGGCTCAGGGGACTGACCACACTGCCCGTCCGCTTCACCCCCGTAC
>NZ_MUMF01000343.1 GCF_002155905.1 Streptomyces tricolor
GCTTGCCGAGCAGGGCCAGGACCGCCGGGACGATGGCCATGCGGACGATGAACGCGTCGAAGAAGACGGCGATGGCGAGGCCGAAGCCGATCATCTTGACCATCGACTCGCTGGAGCCGATGAAGCCGGAGAAGACGGCGATCATGATGACGGCGGCGGCGGTGACGACGCGGGCACCGTGCTTGAAGCCCGTCACGACCGCCTGGCTGGGGCTCTCGCCGTGGACGTACGCCTCGCGCATCCGGGTCACGAGGAACACCTCGTAGTCCATCGCGAGGCCGAAGACGACACCCACCATGAAGATCGGCATCATCGACATGACCGGTCCGGTCTCCTCGACGTTCATCAGGCCGGACAGCCAGCCCCACTGGAAGACCGCGACGACGGCGCCGAGCGCGGCGAGCACCGACAGCAGGAAGCCGAGGGCCGCCTTCAGCGGGACCAGGACCGAGCGGAAGACCACGATGAGCAGGAGGAAGGCCAGGCCGACCACCAGGGCGAGGTACGGCAGGAGCGCGTCGTTCAGCTTCTGCGAGACGTCGATGTTCATCGCCGTCGAGCCGGTGACCAGCACCTGCGAGTCGGTCTCCGCGGCGATGTCCGCGCCCTTGTCGCGGATGGCGTGCACCAGTTCCTCGGTCGTGGCCGAGGACGGCTTGGAGTCGGGGACGACGGTGATCGTCGCGGTGTCACCGGCCTTGTTGGGCGTGGCCGGGGTGACCGTGACGACGTTCTTCAGGCCCTTGATCTCCTCGCCGACCTGGGTGAAGGCGGCCTTGGGGTCGTCGCTGCCCTTGGCGTCGACGACGACCATCAGCGGGCCGTTGAAGCCGGGGCCGAAGCCCTCGGAGAGCAGGTCGTAGGCGCGGCGCTGGGTGGTGGAGACGGGCTGGGAGCCGTCGTCGGGCAGGCCCAGTTCCAGGGAGGCGGCCGGGACCGCCGCCGCGCCGAGACCGAGCACGCCGAGCAGGAGCACGGCGACCGGGCGGCGGACGACGAAGCTCGCCCAGCGGGTGCCCAGGTTGGCGCGGCCGGGGTTCTTCGGCGTACGGCCGCCGCCGAGCAGCTTGCTCTTCTCACCGGCCGGCTTGACCTTGCGGCCGGCGTAGCCGAGCAGCGCCGGGATCATGGTCAGGGCGATGAGGACGGCGATGGCGACCGTGCCGGCCGCCGCGATGCCCATCTTGGTCAGCATCGGGATGTTGACGACGGACAGGCCGACCAGGGCGATGACGACGGTCAGACCGGCGAAGACGACGGCCGAGCCCGCGGTGCCGACGGCACGGCCGGCGGCCTCCTCGCGCTCGCGCCCCTCGGCGAGTTCGGCGCGGTAGCGGGAGACGATGAACAGGGCGTAGTCGATGCCGACGGCGAGGCCGATCATCGTGGCCAGGGTGGAGGTGGTGGAGCCCAGGTCCAGGGCGGACGCGAGCGCGGTGATCGAGGCGACGCCGATGCCGACGCCGATGATCGCGGTCAGCAGCGGCAGCCCGGCGGCGAGCAGGGAGCCGAAGGTGATGACGAGGACGACGGCGGCGATCGCGATGCCGATGATCTCGCTGGAGCCGGTCTCGGGCGTCGCGGTCAGCGCGTCACCGCCGACCTCCACGGTCAGCCCGGCGTCCCGCGCCTGCTGCGCGGCCTCCTTCAGGGCGTCCCGGGAGGAGTCCTCCAGCTCCATGCCGGAGACCTTGTACTTCACCGAGGCGTAGGCGATGGTGCCGTTCCGGCTGACGGCGTGTCCGGTGTAGGGGTCGGCGACGGAGGCGACCTCGGAGCCGCTTCCCAGCTCCTCGACGGTCTTCTCGACGGCTCGCTTGTTGGCGGCGTCCGTCATCTTCTCGCCCTGCGGGGCCTTGAAGACGACCCGGGCGGTGGCGCCGTCGGCGCTCATCCCGGGGAAGCGCTGTTCCAGCAGGTCGAAGGCCTTCTGGGCCTCCGTACCGGGGATGGAGAAGGACGTGTTGCCGGCTGTCGGCGCGGAGGCGGCGCCCACCCCGGCGAGGGTGAGCAGCGCGACCCATATGAGGGCGACGAAGTGCCGTCGCCGGAAGGCGAGCCGGCCGAGTTTGTAGAGGAACGTGGCCACGGAGGCGTACTCCCGGTCAGGTCGTGGGTTCAGCTGGGCAGGGGCGATCAGCCCGACGACGTGAGCGGTGACGTCAGGTGGTGGGCTTGCTGGGGAGAGGGTTCAGCGCGTGGTGACGCCGAGGGCGGGGAGGACCACGGCGTCGATGTACGAGGTGAGGAAGGCCCGGGTGGGCGGCTGGTCGTCCAGCAGCGCGCGGGTGGCGAAGCCGCCGACCATCATGTGCAGCAGGAAGTCGATCGCCGGGCAGTCCGGGCGGACCTCGCCCCGGTCGATCGCGCGTTGCAGCACCTGACGGAAGCCGCCCATCTCGGGGTCGACGAGCTGCGCCCGGAACGCCTCGCGCAGATCGTCGTTGTGGTGCATCGCCATGGCGACGCCCCGCATCAGCGCCGAGTTCCGCTCCATGGTGCAGTCGTCCTCCAGCGCCACGAGGGCGTGCAGGTCGCCGCGGAGGGAGCCGGTGTCGATGTCCTCCACATGGCCCCGCTTGCTGTGCCGCAGCGCCATCACGACCAGCTGGGCCTTGCCGCCCCACTGGCGGTAGAGGGTGGCCTTGCTGGACCGGGTGCGGGCGGCCACGGCGTCCATGGTGAGGGCGTCGTAGCCGACCTCGCGGAGCAGGGCGAGGACGGCCTCGTACAGCTCGGCCTCGCGTTCGGGCGTGATCCGGCTGCGACGCTGCGCCGCGACGGCTTCGGTCATGCCGGTCTCCTTCCCGCTCCGGGGCCTTCTTCTTCGTACATCCCCGAAGATACCCCGCGAGTCTGCGAAACGAAACGGTTTCGTACGTGTCCTGCCTCACGAAGGTGAAGGACGCATAAGTTGCTGGGCCCCCGCGAGCGGAAAAGCATGGGGAGGTGAGCTATCTCCGCCTTCCCCACCTCAGCGGCGACCTGCTGTGCTTCGTCGCCGAGGACGACCTCTGGCTGGCCCCCCTCGACACCCCCGGCCGCGCCTGGCGGCTCACCGCGGACCGCACCAAGGCCGGGCACCCGCGCTTCTCGCCCGACGGCCGCCGGATCGCCTACACGACCTGGCGCAGCCTCGTCCCCGAGATCCACCTCGTCGACGTCGACGGCGGTCCCGCGCGGCAGCTGACGTACTGGGGCAGCGCCGACACCCAGGTGTGCGGCTGGACCCCGGACGGCGACATCCTCGCCGTGGCCTCCCACGGCCAGCCCTTCTCCCACTTCACCTGGGCCTACAAGGTGCACCCCGACGGCGACCCGGGCGGCCGGCTGCCCTGGGGTCCGGTCGCCGACATCCAGGTCGCCGACGTGGCCGGCGAGCACAAGACCCTCCTGCTCACCGGCACCCCGCCCCATGAACCGGCGTCCTGGAAGCGGTACCGCGGCGGCGCCATGGGCCGGCTGTGGCTGCACGGGCAGCGCCTGCTGCCCGACCTCGAAGGCCATCTGGCCTGCCCCCTGTTCGTCGCCGGCCGGATCGCCTTCCTCTCCGACCACGAGGGCGTCGGCAACCTCTACTCCTGCGCCCACGACGGCACCGACCTGCGCCGCCACACCGACCACGACGCCTTCTACGCCCGGCACGCCGCCGGCGACGGCGAGCGCGTGGTCTACCAGTGCGCGGGCGACCTGTGGCTGGTGGACGACTTCTCCCCGGGCGGCGTACCGCGCAAGCTCGACATCCGGCTCGCCGGGCCGCGCACCGGCCGCCGCCGCTACCAGGTGCCGGCCGCGCAGAACATCGACGGCATCTCCGTGGACGAGACCGGCCGGGCCAGCGCGGTCGTCGTGCGCGGCAGCCTGTACTGGCTCACCCACCGCGACGGCCCGGCCCGTACGATCACCGACACGCCCGGCGTCCGGGTACGGCTGCCGGAGATGCTGGGCTCCACCGGCCAGATCGCCTACGTCACCGACGCCGAGGGCGACGACGCCGTCGAGATCGTCCACCTCCCCCGCGCCACCGGTGGCCGCGCCCCCCGCCGGCCGGCCTCCGGCGACCTGGGCCGGATCCTGGAGATGGCCTCCGACCCCCAGGGCGAACGCCTGGCCGTGGCCTCGCACGACGGACGGCTGCTGCTGATCGACGTGCGGGAGGAGGAAGAGCAGGAGGAGCGGGAACAGCAGGCGGAGGCGGGCGCCGCGGACACGGCGGGGGCGGACGGCCCGCGGGGCACGGTGACCGAGCTGATCCGGTCCGTCAACGGCCCGGTCCGCGACCTCGCCTTCTCCCCGGACGGCTCCTGGCTCGCCTGGTCGCACCCCGGCATCGGCCGCACCCTGCGCCAGATCAAGCTGGCCCGCATCAAGGACCGGCTGATCGTGGACGTCACCAACGGCCGCTTCGAGGACGAGAACCCGGTCTTCACCCGAGACGGCCGCTACCTCGCCTTCCTCTCCTGGCGCGGCTTCGACCCCGTCTACGACGTGCACACCGGCGACCTGTCCTTCCCGCTCGGCTGCCGCCCGTACCTGGTCCCGCTCTCCTCCGCGACCCCCTCCCCCTTCGCCCTCAACCCCGAGGGCCGCCCGGCCGCCGGCGGACTCGACCCGCTGGAGGACGAGGAGACCGGCGAGGCCGGCGCGGTGACGGTCGAGGTGGAGGGGCTGGCGAACCGGGTCACACCGTTCCCGGTCATCGCCTCCAAGTACTCCGGGCTGTCCCCGGTCGCGGGCGGCGGCCTGGTCTGGCTGCGCTGGCCGATCTCCGGTGCGCTCGGCGAGACCTTCGCCAACCCGGCCGACACCAGCGGACGCCCGACCCTGGAGTACTTCAACATCACCAAGGCGAAGAAGTCCGAACTGGTCGGCCATCTGGACTGGTTCGCGGTGAGCGGCGACGGCACCCGGCTGGTCGTGGTGGACGAGGGCGATCTGCGGGCGGTCCCGTCGACCGAGGTCGGCGACGGCGACACGACCGTCTGGATCGACGTACGCCGCATCCTGCACGAGGCCGACCCGCCCGCCGAGTGGCGCCAGGCGTACGACGAGGCGGGGCGCCTGATCCGGGCGTACTTCTGGGACCCGGGGATGTGCGGCATCGACTGGGACGCGGTGCTCGACCAGTACCGGCCACTGGTCGAACGCGTCGCCTCCCCCGACGAGTTCGCCGACCTGCTGCGCGAGGTCCTCGGCGAGCTGGGCACCTCGCACGCCTACGTCACCGCCGCCCGCCGCAACGAGGGCCCGCCCCACTACCAGCGCTGGCAGGGCCTGCTCGGCGCCAACTTCGTGCGCCGCGACGGCCGCTGGACGGTCAAGCGGATCCTGCCCGGTGACTCCTCCGACTCCAAGGCCCGCTCCCCGCTGGCCGGCACGGGCATCCGCGACGGCGCCGTCCTGACCCACGTCGACGGCCGCCCGGTCGACCCGGTGGCGGGCCCCTACCCGCTCCTGGCCGGCTCGGGCGGTACGACGGTGGAGCTGACGTTCCTCCCGGCGGAGGGCGACACCGCGCACGCCCGGCGGGTCGCCGTCGTGCCGCTCATCGACGAACGGCCGCTGCGCTACCAGGACTGGGTGGCCAAACGGCGGGAGGTGGTCCGCGAGTTGAGCGGCGGCAAGTGCGGCTACCTGCACATCCCGGACATGGGCGGCTCCGGCTGGGCCCAGTTCAACCGCGACCTGCGCATGGAGGTGTCCCGGCCGGCGCTGATCGTGGACGTGCGCGGCAACGCGGGCGGGCACATCAGCGAACTCGTCATCGAGAAGCTGACCCGGACGATCCTGGGCTGGGACCTGACCCGGGACGCGCAACCGGTGTCGTACACCTCCAACGCCCCGCGCGGGCCGGTGGTGGCCCTGGCCGACGAGGCGACGTCCTCCGACGGCGACATGATCACCGCAGCCTTCAAGCTGCTGAAGCTCGGCCCGGTCGTCGGCCAGCGCACCTGGGGCGGAGTCGTCGGCATGACCGGCCGGCACCGGCTCGGCGACGGCACGATCATCACCGTCCCCATGAACGCCGCCTGGTTCGACGCCTACGGCTGGTCCGTCGAGAACCACGGCGTCGCCCCCGACCTGGAGATCCTGCGCACCCCCCTGGACTGGGCCGAGGGCCGCCACGCCCAACTGGCCGACGCGGTCGAACTGGCCCTCACCCTGCTGGAGACCAGCCCCGCGGCCGTCCCCCCGGACTACAGCGAGGTCCCGGACCGCTCCCGCCCGAAACTCCCGCCAAGGACGACGTGAGAGCGACGCACCAGACGCAGGGCACCCTCCCCGGAGGAAGGGCACCCCGCGTCGGTGCGGTCGGAGCCCGGCGCAGCGGCTACGCCTCGTAGTCGCGGTTGACCCGGTCGCCCATCTCCTGCTCCGTGTCCTCGATGTCACGGTAGTTGGGGCGGCCCCGCTCGGCCGGCTGCTGGCCCGGGCGGCCCTGCTGACCGCGCTGGCCGGCCTTCTCGCGGGCCTGGCCGACCTTCTCCTTGGCCTGCTCCTTGGCCTGGCGGGACTTGTCCTGGAACTGGTCCTTCATACCCATGTGGGTTCACTCCCGTGGTGGGTGAGGTGGGGGGTTCGGCCCCTCGGTGGGGCCTCGACCAGATTCACACGGGCGAACACACGCTGCATGTCGATCAGTTACGGTGCGTAGCCCGCGCCGCCTCGTCCGCCGCCCCACCTGCGCCGACGAGCCCGGAGTGCATCCCTTGGAGACGCGGCGCGAACCGCTTCATCTCGCGCTGGCCGACGGTCCCGATGAGCGCCGGCAGGTATCCGCGCACGCCCTGCATGCCGCGCAGCCACCACTGCCCGTACACATGCGCCGAGCGGCGCTCGATCCCGGCGACGATCCGGTCCACCGCGGGCCCCAGCGGGTACGTCTTGTTCGACGGCCAGGGCAGCCGCTGCCGCAGCTCCCGCATGACGTCGTCCTGGTCGGCGCCGCGCACCATGTCGGTGTCGGTCCAGGACAGATACGCGACGCCGACGCGCACGCCCTGGTAGCCGACCTCGGCGCGCAGACTGTGCGCGTACGCCTCCACACCCGACTTGGAGGCGCAGTACGCCGTCATCATCGGCGCCGGCGTGATCGCGGCGAGCGAGGCGACCTGGAGCAGATAGCCGCGGCTCTCGACCAGCACCGGCAGGAAGGCGCGCGCGGTCACCGCCGAACCGATCAGGTTCACCTCGATCACCCGCCGCCAGGCCTGCGGATCGGAGTCGGCGAACGGACCGCCGGTCGCCACACCGGCGTTGGCGACCACGATGTCGACCTTCCCGAACCGCGCCTTCACCTCACGCGCGACCCGGCTCATCGTCTCGTGGTCGGTGACGTCGGCGTACCAGTGGGCGCTGTCGCTGTGCAGCCGCCCGGAGACCTCCTTGAGCGCGTCCTCCTCCAGCCCGACCAGCGCCACCTTCGCCCCGCGCGCGGAGAGTTTGCGCGCCAGCAGCTCGCCGACGCCGCGCGCCGCTCCGGTGACGACGGCGACCTGCCCTTCGAGGCTGACCCTGCTCATGCGCCCTCCTTGATCCGCACGGGGCCGGCCCCCGTGCGGAT
>NZ_MUMF01000344.1 GCF_002155905.1 Streptomyces tricolor
TTCGGGTCCTTCGGGTCCTTGGGGTCCTTGGGGTCCTTCGGGTCCTTCGGGTCCCACTTCGGGTCCTTCTTGTGGTGGTCCCAGTAGTCCCACTTCTTGTGGGTGTCCCAGCAGTAGTACTTCTTGTGCTTGTGCTCGACGTAGAAGACCTTGTGGCCCGGGTCCCAGTGATATTCCTTGTTGTGGCCCCAGCAGCTGTACTTCTTCTTCTTGCTCCACTTGTGCTTCTTGTCCCAGCAGTACTTCTTCTTCTTGTTCTTCCCGCGCTCGGCGACAGAGGCGACGGTCGCCTCGGCCGTCGGAGCCGCCAGCGCGGTCGTGGCGGGAAGGATCACACCGCCCGTGGCGATGGTGGCCGCGGCCACCATGGCTCCGGCGCTGATGCGACGCTTGGAACCGCTCTTCTTCCGGATCGAACGAGTCATGGCTTGCTCCCACTGGTAGTGATCGACGCCTGATCGGCGTCCGGTGCCTCGTGTTCTCTCCGGTGTCCCGGTGAGGCCCGCACTTCCAGTAGGCGGGGTACGCCCCGGCGGGGTCATGCTCCGAGGACTCGTGGCTTGACCCCGCCGGGAAGGAGTGGTAGCGCTCTACGGCCGCAGCGCCGGCTCCCGCTCCGCGTCCCGTACGTCCAGCTTCGCGTCGTACTCGGCCAGGGGCCTGGCCTGGGCCACGGCGGACGGGGAGAGGCCCGCCCACTTCAGGATGCGGGCCGTGGCCAGTGACTTCTCGTCGGCCACCAGGCCCGCCACGTTCGCGCCGTGGTTCATGCCGGGGGCGGTGAGGACGTAGGAGTCACGGGCGCCCGCGCCGAGGCGGAAGCGTTCCGAGCCCCACGGGTCGTTCTGGCCGTAGACGAAGAGCATGTGCGTGGCGTGGTGGCGGACCCAGGTGTCCACGTCGCGCATGGCGTCCGGCTGGAAGCGCATCGGGATGGATCGGGGGACGAAGTTGCGCGGCGGCTGGTAGCCGTAGCGGATCAACTTCCGTTCGATGTGCGGGAAGTGGATGGTCGGGGCGCCCAACTGGGTGCCCGCCTGGTAGTAGTACGGCGTGTACGTCTCCAGGCCCTGGTCGGTGTAGGCGGAGAAGCCCGAGACGGTGTCGATCGACTCCCAGATCTCGTCGTCCGTCGCGGTGGCCGCGGGCGCCGGGATGGTGTCGCAGTCCTTCAGCAGGCTGTACTGCCAGAAGCCCCAGACGTAGTCCAGGACGACCGCCTCGTACGCCTTGTCCAGGCCGCCGATGGTGGTGAAGGTGTACCCCTTCTCCGCCGCGTACGCCTCGTACTTCTTCTTCAGCGGCTCCCGGCGCACCAGCGCCTCCCGCTGGACCGCGTTCAGCCGGTCCCGGCACTCCTCGGTGCCCACCCGGGCGAAGAAGCGGTCGTAGGCCGAGTCCTCGTTGTTCACCACGTCGTTGGGGGCGACGTAGGCCACCACGCCGTCCATGTCGTGCGGGTAGAAGCGCTCGTAGTAGGTGGCCGTCATGCCGCCCTTGGAGCCGCCGGTGGCCAGCCAGTTGGCGGAGTAGAGCGGCTTCAGCGCCTGGTACACGCGGTGCTGGTCGCTGGCCGCCTGCCAGATGTCGAGCTTGGACCAGTCGGCCGGGGCGGGGCGGGACGGGGTGAAGAAGCGGTACTCCAGGGAGACCTGGTTGCCGTCCACGATCTGGGTGGGCTCGCGGCGCGAGGGGGTCGTGGAGACGTTGTAGCCGCTGGTGTAGAAGACCGTGGGGCGGGCCGTGTCCTTGTGCAGCACCGTGATGCGCTGCTGGAACGTGCCCCGGTCGGGGTGGCGGTGGTCGACCGGCTGGGTGTAGTTCAGGACGAAGTAGCGGTAGCCGGGGTACGGCTTCTCCTGGATCAGACTCATGCCGGGTATCGACAGGATCCGGTCCTTGATGTCGGTGGGCTCGGGCTCGGCGGCGGTGGCCGCGCCGGCCGCCGTGCTCAGCGTGCCCATGAAGACCGTGAGCGCCAGCAGCCATCTGAGCGCCTTGCGCATGCGCACTCTCCCCTGTGAGACAGATGTGCGCCGGAAGTTATCCCAGCAACTGCCGTCCCACCAGAGGGAATTGAGTGCTCCGCAGTCAGGACCGCCTGTGGCTCAGCACAGGATCCAGCCGGAGCTGACCGAATATCTGCCCACCGAGCCCTTGATCCACACACAGCGGCGGCCGGCGTGCACGGTCACCGGGCCGGCGTGCTGCCGGAAGCGGCCCTTGTCGACGACGGGCCGGTTGCCCCGGGCCTGGACGCTGACCGACATGGTGCGCAGGGGGCCGGGTGTCCTGGCCACGGTGACGGCACAGATGTAGCCGTTGCGCTTGTAGACGTGGGTGACGCCCGTCTTGAACGGCAGCGTCTTCACCTCGCGCCCGGCGCACCCGCCGGCCGGGCCGGCGGCCTGCGCGGTCCCCGTCGCCGTGAGCGCGAACGCCCCGGAGACGGCCAGCACGGCCGCAGCGAGCGCCAGTCGCCGGCGCGGTCGTCGGCGTATCGCACCACTGTCCACTGTCGTCCTCCCCGTACCCGGTCACACTCCCCCGTGCCCGTACTGATGTACGGACGCACGGGTGTGTCGGATGGTTGCACGACCGTCAGCGAGACGGACCACCGCCCCACCGGACCCGGCCGCCCCGGGGGCCTCAGCGGGAGGCGCCCACCGGCTCCTCGGGCTCGGACTGGCCGACGAAGGTCCGCCACAGCCGGGCGTACCGACCGCCGCGGGCCAGCAGCTCCTCGTGGGTGCCGTCCTCCGCGACCCGGCCGCGGTCCATCACCACCACCCGGTCCGCCCGCGCGGCCGTGGTGAGCCGGTGCGCGACGACGAGCGTGGTCCGGCGGCCCGCCAGGCGGTCGGTGGCCTGGTTGACCTGCGCCTCGGTGGCCAGGTCCAGAGCGGCCGTGGCCTCGTCCAGCAGCAGGATGTCCGGGTCGACCAGTTCGGCGCGGGCGAGGGCGATGAGCTGGCGCTGGCCCGCCGAGAGGTTGCGGCCACGCTCGGCGACCTCGTGCAGATAGCCGCCGTCCAGGGTGGCGATCATCTCGTGCGCGCCGACCGCGCGGGCCGCCGCCTCCACCTCGGCGTCGGTGGCGTCGGGACGGCCGTAGGCGATCGCGTCGCGGACGGTGCCCGGGAAGAGGTACGCCTCCTGCGGTACGACGCCGAGCCGGTGCCGGTACGAGGTGAGGTCCAGGGCGCGCAGATCCGTGCCGTCGACCGTGACCCGCCCGGCCGTCGGGTCGTAGAAGCGGGCGACCAGCTTGACCAGCGTGGACTTGCCGGCGCCGGTCTCGCCGACGAAGGCCACCGTCTGGCCGGCCGGGATCGTCAGGTCGATGCCCGTCAGGGCCTCCTCCTCGTCGCCGTACGCGAAGTGCACGTCCTCGAAGGCGATGTCACCGCGCAGGGACAGCACCTCCAGCGGCTCGTCGGCGGTCCTGGTGGAGGTCGGCTCGCGCAGCAGCTCCTGGATGCGGCCGAGCGAGACCGCGGACTGCTGGTAGCCGTCGAAGACCTGGGAGAGCTGCTGGACCGGCGCGAAGAACAGGTCGATGTAGAGCAGGTACGCCACCAGGGCGCCCGTCGTCAGGGTGGCCGCCTCGACCCGGCCGGCGCCCGCGATCAGCACGGCCGCCGCGGCGACCGAGGCCAGCAGCTGCACGAACGGGAAGTAGAGGGATATCAGCCACTGGCCGTGGATGCGGGCGCTCCGGTAGCCGTCGCTGCGCTCGGCGAACCGCCGCCCGCCGTCCCGCTCCCGCCGGAAGGCCTGCACGATCCGCAGCCCGGCCACGGTCTCCTGGAGGTCGGCGTTGACCGCGGAGACCCGCTCGCGGGCGAGTTCGTACGCCTTCACGCTCGCCCGGCGGAAGAAGACGGTGGCGACGATCAGCGGGGGCAGGGTCGCGAAGACGACGAGCGCGAGCTGGAGGTCGATCACCAGCAGGGCGACCATGATCCCGAAGAAGGTGACGACCGAGACGAAGGCGGTGACCAGGCCGGTCTGCAGGAAGGTGGAGAGCGCGTCGACGTCCGTGGTCATCCGGGTCATGATCCGGCCGGTCAGCTCGCGCTCGTAGTAGTCCAGGCCGAGCCGCTGGAGCTGCGCGAAGATCTTCAGCCGCAGCGCGTACAGCACGCGCTCGCCGGTACGGCCGGTCATCCGGGTCTCGCCGATCTGCGCGGCCCACTGCACGAGCACGGTCAGCAGGGCGAGCAGGGAGGCCGACCAGACCGCCCCGATCGCCGCCTGCGTCACACCGGAGTCGATGCCGTGCCGGATCAGCACCGGCAGCAGCAGGCCGGTGCCGGCGTCCACGGCGACCAGCAGCAGGCTGACGAGCAGGGGCAGCCCGAAGCCGCGCAGCAGGCGGCGCAGGCCGTAGGAGTCCTCGGGCTGGACCGCGCGGGCCTCGTCGATGTCGGGGGTGTCGGTGGCCGGGGGCAGCGCCTCCACCTGGGCGAGGAGTTCGGGGGTGGCCGGGGTGCCGGCCATCGCCAGGTCCTTGGGTTCGCGGTCGCCGGTCCACAGCCGGGGGGTGACGCCCCGCTCGGCGTCGAACTCGGCGTCCAGCTCGTCCCGGACGGAGGTGTCCTCGGCGGGCTCGGCCGGGCGGGCGTGGCCCGGGGAGACGCCGCCCAGCTCGTCGGGGTCGGTGAGCAGCCGGCGGTAGAGGGCCGAGCGGCGCTGGAGTTCCTCGTGGGTGCCGAGGTCGGCGAGCCGGCCGCCGTCGAGCACGGCGATGCGGTCGGCGAGGTTCAGGGTGGACCGGCGGTGGGCGATGAGCAGGGTCGTACGGCCCCGCATGACCTGCTTCAGCGCCTCGTGGATCTCGTGCTCGACCCGGGCGTCCACGGCCGAGGTGGCGTCGTCCAGGACCAGCAGGCGCGGGTCGGTGAGCAGGGCGCGGGCGAGCGCGATGCGCTGGCGCTGGCCGCCGGAGAGGGTGAGGCCGTGCTCGCCGACCTTGGTGTCGTAGCCGTCGGGCAGCTCCCGGATGAATCGATCCGCCTGGGCGGCGCGGGCGGCGGCCTCGATCTCCTCCTGGCCGGCGTCGGGGCGGCCGTAGGCGATGTTCGCGCGGACGGTGTCGGAGAAGAGGAACGAATCTTCCGGGACCAGTCCGATGGCGGCCCGCAACGAGTCCAGGGTCAGCTCGCGGACGTCGTGGCCGCCGATCAGGACGGCGCCGTGGGTGACGTCGTAGAAGCGCGGCAGGAGCAGGGAGAGGGTGGACTTGCCGGAGCCGGAGGAGCCGACGACGGCGAGGGTCTCGCCGGGCCGGATCTCGAAGCTGAGGCCCTCCAGGACGGGGCGCTCGTGGGCGTAGCCGAAGGAGACGTCGTCGAACTCGACGGTCGCCGGCGCGTCGGCGGGCAGCGTCTTGGTGCCGTCCTTCAGCGTCGGCTCGGTGTCGATGAGTTCCAGGACGCGCTCGGTGCCGGCCCGGGCCTGCTGGCCGACGGTGAGGACCACCGCGAGCATGCGGACCGGGCCGACCAGCTGGGCCAGGTAGGTGGAGAAGGCCACGAAGGTGCCGAGCGTGATGTGACCGCGCACGGCGAGCCAGCCGCCGAGGGCCAGCATGGCGACCTGGCCCAGCGCCGGGACGGCCTGGAGGGCCGGGGTGTACCGGCTGTTCAGGCGGATCGTGCGCAGCCGGCCCGCGAACAGCCGGCGGCCGACCTCGCGCAGCTTGCCGGTCTCCTGGTCCTCCTGCCCGAAGCCCTTCACCACGCGCACGCCGCTGACCGCGCCGTCGACCACCCCGGCCACGGCGGCGGCCTGGGCCTGGGCGTACCAGGTGGCGGGGTGCAGCCTGCTGCGGCTGCGCGTGGCGATCCAGCCGAGGGCGGGGGCGACGGCCAGGGCGACCAGGGTCAGCGGCAGCGACAGCCACGCCATGATCACCAGGGAGATCAGGAAGAGCAGGACGTTCCCGATGGTCATCGGGAGCATGAAGAGCAGGCCCTGGATCAGCTGGAGGTCGCTGGTGGCGCGGCCGACGACCTGGCCGGTGGACAGCTCGTCCTGGCGGCGGCCGTCCAGCCGGGTGATGGTGCCGTACATCTCGGTGCGCAGGTCGTGCTGGACGTCCAGGGCCAGCCGTCCCCCGTAGAAGCGGCGGACGTAGGTGAGGCCGTAGACGAGGACCGCGGCGGCTATGAGGGCGCCGGCCCAGGGGGCCATGGCCCGGCTGTGGTCGCCGATCACATCGTCGATGATCACCTTGGTGATCAGGGGGACCACGGCCATGACGGCCATGCCGGCGAGGGAGGAGCCGAGGGCGAGGACGACGTCCTTCGGATATCGCCAGGCGTAGCCCGCCAGACGCCGTGCCCATCCCCGTTGTCCCGCCACGCCGGTGCCTCCTGATGTCGGCCTGCTCTACCGCAAGGCACCAACGCGCTCGGGGTGCGATTTCATCCCGCCTTAACAATCGCCGGGTGCGGTGCCCTGGCGGGTGCGGTTCCCTGGCGGGTTCGGGGCCGCCGTGGTCCCGGGCGCGCCCCGGTCGGCCGGCCCGCTCGGCGTCAGACGCGTACCCGGAGGTGGAAGAAGCGTGTCGTCTGGGCCGGGTTCTGGTTGTCGTCGCTGACCAGGAGGACCTTCAGGCGGCCGGTGCGGTCCCGCCCGGTGATCGTCATGCCCTCGATGTTGTCCAGGAGGGGGTTCGGCTGGGGCTGCTTGGCGGTGGCGCCCAGGGAGGGGCAGTCGGCGAGGTCGGCGAGCAGGGTCTTCCTGATCGGGCGTACCTCGCGCTGCCCCGTCAGGTGCTCGACGCCGCTGGTGTCCGTGGCGTGGCGGAGGTCGGCCAGGTAGAGGCGGACCGTGTTGCCGACGCCCGCGGTGAAGCCGCGCTCCAGGACGAGGAGGCGGCCGTCGGGGGTGGCCCGGACCTCGGGGACGCCGAGGCCGGCGTCGGTGCGGTAGGCGTACTGGGCGGCGAGCGCGAAGCGGCCCCGGTGGCGGTCCCAGGTCTGGAAGCGGACGGTCCCGGTGGCATCGCCGGAGAGCGCGTACTCCATGGACGCCAGCAGGGTGCGACCGCCGGGCAGCAGGGTCAGGCCCTCGAAGGTCTGGTTGGCGGTCGCGCGGCCGGCCGGGGCGACCCGGAGGGCGGACGGCACCGGAAGCCGGTCGAGGACCGTCCCGTCGCGGGAATGGCGGCGGACGGACGGCTCGGTCTCGGAGCTGACCAGGCGGGTGCCGTCACCGAGGGCGGCAAGGCCCTCGGCGTCGAGGTCGGCGCCCTGCTCGTCGGTGAGGCGGACGACCGCCGTCGGCCGGAGGGTGCGGGCGTCCAGGCGGAACAGGGCCGAGCGGTCCGACAGGGCGGCGAGGGAGCCGTCCCGGTCCACGGCGAGGGCGGAGAGGTTGCCGACGAAGGTGCCGTCGTACGTCGTCTTGTCGAGCGCGTCGGAGAAGCGGTCGATGGACACGGCGGACGAACAGGCGTGCTGGGCCGGGGCGGCGGCACCGGCGGGCCCGGCGGCGGTCAGGCAGGTGGCCGCCGCCAGGCCGGCGGTGAGGAGGGCGAGTACGGTTCTCGGGCGCATGGCCGTCACCGTAGAACCGGTCGGTGACGTGCGGGAGACCGTCCCGTGAAGCGTCAGCCCTGCGGCGGGACGGCGACGAACGCCTCGCGCGGCTGGCTGGTCGGGGTGTAGCGGGTGACGCCGGAGGTGGTCGGCACCAGGTCCTTGTGGATCGCCTTGGCGACGTTCTGGATGGTGGTCACGCCGTAGTTCATGGTGCTGTTGTCCTGCGTCAGCACGGTGATCATGTAGTCGTGGCCGGCGCCCTTGAAGGTGCCCAGGCTGTGCACCCGCCAGCCGTGCGTGGAGCGCTGCAGCCAGCCGTTCTTGACGTGCACGGAGACGGAGGACGGCGCACCGGCCGGGGTGCCCCAGCGCTGCGAGGAGACGACCTGGCCCATCAGCTTGAGGATGTAGGCGCGGGAGTTGTCGCTCAGCACGCTGTTCTTGGCGGTGACGAGCTTGAGGAGCTTCTGCTCGTCGGTGACGTTCACCTGGGTCAGGCCCCAGTAGCCGCCCGTGCCGGGCACGGTCTTGGTCATGCCGGCCGCGGCCAGGAAGCCCTTGATCTTCGTCATGCCGAGCTGCTTCCAGAGCTTGCTGGTCGCGGCGTTGTCGGACTGGGTGATCATGGCCTTGGCGAGCGACTGCTCGGTGGTCGTCAGGTAGCGGTTGTGCTTCTTCGCGTCCCACAGCAGCGCGGCGAGCACGGTGACCTTGACGGTGCTGGCCGAGTCGAAGGAGCTGGTGGCCCGCAGGGTGCAGGTCGTCTTGGTGCTGCGGTCGTACAGGCCGATGGCGACGGTGCCCTTGCGGTTCGCGAGGGCGGCCGTGATGTCCTTCTTCAGCTTGGCGGCCAGCCCCGTCTTGGCGGACGTGCAGGTCACGGCGGGCGCGGCCGCGGCGGCCGGCGTGGCGGCGGCCACGGTCGGTATGAGCAGCGCGGCACTGACGGCAGCCGCGAGCGCGCCGGTCCGGCCGAATGTCCGGTGAGTCATGGAAAGTTCCCCTTGGAAGTCGTACGGGCGTCCCCCTGAACGCCGTTGAGCGCACCCGTGCGCTGCCTGACTGGACTCGCCACGGCGCTCGAAAGTTGTACGCCCGTTCGAGGAACCGCAGTTCCTCACCCGACTCTCACCGACCCACACACCGACCCCGGTCCCCCCGTCCGCCCGGCACCCCGCTGGTCGCTCCCGGCGCGGCACCACCGGCAGCGTCTGCCCCGAGGTCACGGCGTGGGTCCAGAAGAACGGGACCGTGGTGGAGGAGAGCGCGTACGGCAAGGACGCCGCGTCGAAGGAGACTTCGGCCTCCTCCACCACCGGTCGTCGGCGGTCTGCCGCTCGACGTCGTCGTCAGTGGGCTAGTTGGGCGGATCGAGGGAGAAGACGGAGCGGACCCCGGGGGCTGCGGCTATGCGCTCGTTGATGCCCCACAGCCGGCCCGAGGAGGGTGCCCAGGAGAGGTTCTGGATGAGGGGCGGGCCGTAGGTGAGGACGTGCGGTGAGGTGCCGGGCTTGGCCCAGTGGATGCAGTACGGGAGGTCGGCGGTGGCCGAGTCGTCGGGATCGCGGTCGGCGTACTCGGGGCAGGTGCCGCTGAAGTAGAAGTACGTCCCGTCGGTCGCCGTGCCCTGGACCGCCCAGACCGGGGTGCGGTAGCCGGCGGTGGCGTGGACGCTGCCCCGGTAGTTGGTGGTGCCGTCGGTGTCGAGCAGCGCGTCCGTGCTGTTCAGCGGCCAGCGGACGACCGGCGCGCCGCCCGTCGAGCGGCGGAACTCGGTGGTGATCAGCGCGTCCGTACCGGTGCGGTCGAGGCTGAGGGAGTTCATGCACGGGTTGAGGTCCGTACAGGGGTCGCCCTTGGCTCCGTTGGCGTACAGGCCGATCATGGGCAGGGCGTAGTTGTGCCAGCGGGCCGAGGACTTGCCGCCGCTGATGCCGACCGACTCCTGGCCGTTGCCCGACATGCGCCAGAGGTGGCGCAGGTCGTAGACCTGGATCTGGTGTCCGCTGGCCACGAAGAGCTTGTTGCCGTACCAGGAGATCCCGTCGGCGTGGCCGGCGAGCGGGGTGCCGGCCTTGCCGACGGCGCGGAAGTTCGCCGTGGTGTCGGTCTCCCAGTAGGGGTCGACCAGCATGATGTGGTTGTAGATCGTGGAGTCGCCGCCGTCGTTGTCCACGACGGAGATCCGGGCGAACTCGTCGGAACCGGTGTTCCGGCTGTGCCAGGAGGCTATGTACACGTACTTGTTCAGCCAGGTGCCGCCGGGCTGGGCGTCGTGCGAGCCGGTGATGCCCTGGGGCACCCACTCGCCGGTCGTGTCGTCGTCCCGGTTCCAGCAGAAGCCGTCGACGCGGTACGAGGTGTTGAGGTTCTGGTTGCCGTGGCAGAGGTACGGATAGCCGGTGTGACCGTTACCGCTGAGCAGGGGCGACAGCGAGTCGTACGCGGTCACGGCGCCGCTCGCCTCGATGGCGTCGATGGCCCGCCAGCGGCTCTCGAAGTCCCCGGCCACCAGTGACATCCTGCCCGGGTCGGAGATCGGGTCCAGGGTGCTGGCCGCGGCGGCGGGCTGGGCCCGGACCAGCATGAGGAACAGCAACCCGAAGGTGAGCCCGACCGCCAGGTGAACACGGGGCAGCCGAGGTCTGGTTGAAATGCTCATGCTGGCGAGGATAGGCACCGGAGGGACGCCTGCGGTCCGACTAGTCCTACTTCTTCCCTCACACCGGCGAAGGCGGGCCGTCTCCCGGGCGTGTCCCGCGGGGCGGCCCGCACCCTGGCGATGCCCGGCGCACCGCTGCTGCCGGGCATCCCGACTCCCTCCCTGGAGAGCCCCATGAAGCAGCTCCGCTCCTGGACGCTGGCCGCCGCCCTCGCTCTGACCGCCGTACTCCTGCCCGCCCAGACCGCGTCGGCCCGTGCCGCCCAGCCCGCCTGTCCCGACGGCTCCGTCTGCTTCTGGAGCGGTGAGGGCTTCCGCGGGTCCTACTGGGAATGGACGGCCCGCAGCGGCTACCGCGACCTGCCGCCGAGCCTCCACGACCACGTGGGCTCCTTCGTCGCCTCGACCCGAGCCTGCTTCATCAACTGGGGTCCGGTGGAGAAGCGCGACGTGTTCAACGGCGACTGGCGCTCGCGCTACCTCGGCGACTTCGGCGGGCGGATGGACGGGGTGGGGCCGGGCGGCTGCTGAGCCGCCGGGGCGTTCGCCTGATTCCGGAAACCGTACGGTGCGGACGGCGTAGAGTGACCGGTGACGTGCGCTGCACTCATCCGCGGCACGGGGAAGACGGGGGAAGGCCGCGGATGCGTCAGGGCCCGTCAGCGCGGTGAGGTCTGGCCCCGGCTGCCACCGGAGCCAGACCGCAGTGCATGCGCCGGGTGGGTCCGGCCGAGTTGAGGCCGGTCGGACTCGCCTCGCCATCGGCGAAGTCGTTCCCTTCGGCCCGAACCCCCTCCGCGTCGTCGCCCTACTTCGCGAGCGCCTGCACACACACCGCGACAAGGGGGGCCACTGGCGTCAGAATCGCGACCGTGACCCGCACCCACCGGGGAAGCGGTTCCGGCTCGCGCTCTGTGGTGCCACGCCTTCTCCTTGCCATGCCCGTGCTCCTCTCGCCGTAGCGTCCCGCGATGCGGGATCCGGCCCTGGCGGACCGGAGCACTGGACGGCGATCGAAGCACCAGCGACACAGAGCATACTGGCCGCCCACGGGCGAGTCGGCACCTTCCGGCCATCAAGTCCCGGGAAACACAGAGAAGTTCCTCCCTGCCCAGCGATTCAGGCCTCGAAGTCGTACTCCAGGACGTAGACCGACGAGTCCAGCACCATCTCGTTGACCTCGACCACGAGCCCTTCGGCGTCGAAGGCCGTACGCGCGATCAGCACAACCGGCACACCCGCCGGGAGAGCCAGCCGCTCGGCTTCCTCCCGGCTGGGCATCCGGGACCGGATCTCCTCCCGGAACCGGACGGGCCCGTGCCCCAGCTCCGCGAGCCGTGCGTACGTGCCGCCGGGCCCGGTCTCCGGCTGGGCGATCGGTGTGCCCGCGACGATGTCTGCCGGCAGATAGGACGTGGACAGCAGCACCGGCTTGCCGTCGAGCACGAAGCGGCGCCGCCGGACACACGCGGACGCGCCCTCGCCGAGCCCCATGACCGCCGCCACGGCAGCGGGTGCCGGCTCTTCCGTCACCTCGACCGAGTCGACCGCCAGTTCCCGGTCCCCGATGTCGGCCGACCAGATGGAGCGCCCCTCGGCCCATTGCGTCCGCGCGAGCCGCTCGATCCCCCGGCGCCGGATGGGCCTGAAGTCCCGGACGAACACGCCGGCCCCCTTACGGGCTTCTGCGATGCCCTCCGCCTGGAGCACGCCCAGCGCCTGCCGCGCCGTCATCCGGGCGACACCGTGTTCGGCCATCAGGTCGTTCTCACCGGGCAGCCGGTCCCCCGGACCGTACCGACCGGCCTCGACCGCCGCGCGGAGTTCCGCAGCGATCCGCTGGTACTTGGGCTGCCGCCCCGTCTCCCGGCTGCTCATCCTGACCTCTCCTCCGATCATCTCTAGACATCCTAGGCATCAGAGGTCTCGCAGCCGCAGCCAGGCGGCTTCCGAATTCGACCACGAGGCATCACATCTCTAGAGATGCAGCCCCGCGCCAGCCGCCTATCGCCTCGGAGGTCCCGTCATGATCGAAGCCCAGTGGCGCTTACCCCACGGTCCGCGCAGCGCCGGACGCGCCCGCGCGCTCCTCCGGACGCAGCTCACCGAATGGAAGATCGACGCTGAAGTCGCCGATACAGCTGAGTTGTTGCTCTCGGAACTGATGAGCAACGCCATCCGGCACGCCCGCACGCCGCCCGGCCGGGAGATCGGCGTGCGTCTCGCCCAGTACGACGGCCGACTGCGCGTGGAGGTAGCCGACGCCAATTGCGCCCGGCCGCTGCCGAGAAAGGCGGAGGCCGACGACGAGCAGGGCCGCGGACTCGCCATCATCAGCGCCCTCGCGGTGCGTTGGGGCTGCTGCCCCCGTCGGCACGGCATCGGCAAGGCGACCTGGGCCGAACTGCTGCTGCCGCTCCCTGGTCAGCCCAGGTGCGTCGGTGCGAACATCCGCAGGAGCGCCGGGAGGACGACCACCGAGGGGCCGGGGGTGGACAGTGCCTTGCGCAGGTCGTCCTCCAGGGTCTCCGGGGTCGTGCGGACGCCCGGTACGCCGAAGGACTCCGCCAGGGCCACGTAGTCCGGGCGGTGCAGTTCCGTGGCCGTCGGCCGGCCGAAGGCGTCCGTCATGTACTCGCGGAGGATGCCGTAGCCGCCGTCGTCGATGATCAGCCAGGTGACGGGCAGGTCGTACTGCTTCGCCGTCGCCAGCTCCGCGATCGAGTACAGGGCGCCGCCGTCGCCGGACACGGCGAGCACCGGGCGGGTCGGGTCCGCCGTCGCCGCGCCCAGGGCCGCCGGGAAGCCGTAGCCGAGGCCGCCCGCGCCCTGGGCCGAGTGCATGGTGTTGGGGCCCTGGGCGTCGAAGGCCGACCAGGCCCAGTACGCCAGGATCGTCATGTCCCAGAAGGACGGGGAGTCGGCGGGCAGGGCGCGCCGGACCGACGCCAGCACCTGCTGCTCCAGGGTCAGGTCCTGGGACGCGATACGGGCGGCGACCTTCGCGAGCAGGTCCCGGACCCGCTCGGGCGCGGAGGCGTCCGTGCGCCGCTCCACCGTCTCCAGCAGGGCCGCCAGGGCCAGGCGGGCGTCCGCGTGGATGCCGACGGCCGGGTGGTTGGACTCCAGCTTGCCGAGGTCGGCCTCGATCTGGACGACCCGGCCGCGGGGCTGGAACGTGTGGTAGTTCGAGGAGAGTTCGCCCAGGCCCGAGCCGACCACCAGGAGGACGTCGGCGTCCTCCAGGAAGTCCGTCGTGTGCCGGTCCTCCAGCCAGGACTGCATCGACAGGGGGTGCTCCCACGGGAACGCGCCCTTGCCGCCGAAGGTCGTCACGACCGGCGCCTGGAGCTTCTCGGCCAGCGCCTTCAGCTTGCCCGAGGCGTCCGCGCGGATCACCCCGCCGCCCGCGATGATCGCCGGGCGGGCCGCCTTCGAGAGCAGGTCGGCCGCCAGCGCGGTGAGTTCGGGGCGCGGGACCAGGTCGTCCGGGGTCGCGTCCATCGCCGTCACCACCGGGAGCGAGGTCTCGGCCAGCAGGACGTCCTGCGGGATCTCCACCCACACCGGGCCGTGCGGGGCGGTCAGGGCCGATTTCCAGGCCGCCGCGATCGCGGAGGGGATCTGGGACTGGCTGCGGACCGTGTGGACCGACTTGACGACACCTCGGAACGAGGCCGACTGGTCCGGGAGTTCGTGCAGGTAGCCGTGGCGCCCGCCGCCCAGGCCCGCCGTCGGGATCTGGCTGCTGATCGCCAGCACCGGCGCGCTCGCCGCCGCCGCCTCCTGGAGAGCGGCCAGCGAGGTCAGCGCGCCCGGTCCCGTCGACAGCAGCAGCGGGGCCGCCTCTCCGGTGATCCTGCCGTACGCGTCCGCAGCGAAGCCCGCGTTGTTCTCCACCCGCAGGCCGACGTACCGCAGCGTCGAGCGGCGCAGCGCGTCGAACATGCCGAGGGCGTGCTGGCCGGGCAGGCCGAAGACCGTGGTGGCGCCGAGCCCGGCCAGCGTCTCCACGACCAGGTCTCCGCCGTTGCGCCCCGGGGGAGGGTTCAGGGCGGCGGTGATCTGCGCCGGCGTCGGGCGGAGTACCAGGTCGTGGTCGTGGGTCACTTCGCTTCCGCGTCCTTCCGGGCCGCCGCGATCTGGCGGCTCATGATGGTGGTCAGTTCGTACGCCGTGTGCGAGGCCGCGACCGAGGTGATCTCCGCGTGGTCGTACGCCGGGGCGACCTCGACGACGTCGGCCGAGACCAGGTTGCAGGAGGCCAGGCCGCGCAGGATCTCCAGCAGCTCGCGGGAGGTCATGCCGCCCGCCTCGGGGGTGCCGGTGCCGGGCGCGTGGGCCGGGTCGAGGCAGTCGATGTCGATGGAGATGTACAGCGGGCGGTCGCCGATGCGCTGGCGCAGCTGGTCGGCGATCTCGTCGGCGCCCCGGCGGTAGACGTCCGCGGAGGTGACGATGCCGAAGCCCATCTTCTCGTCGTCGGTCAGGTCCTGCTTGCCGTACAGCGGGCCGCGGGTGCCGACGTGGGAGAGGGCGGAGGTGTCGAGGATGCCCTCCTCCACCGCGCGGCGGAACGGGGTGCCGTGGGTGTACTCGGCGCCGAAGTAGGTGTCCCAGGTGTCCAGGTGGGCGTCGAAGTGGAGCAGGGCCACCGGGCCGTGCTTCTTCGCCACCGAGCGCAGCAGCGGCAGGGCGATGGTGTGGTCGCCGCCGAGGGTCATCAGGCGGGCACCGGTGCCGAGGAGGTCGTCGGCCGCCGCCTCGATCGTCTCGACGGCCTCGTTGATGTTGAACGGGTTCACGGCGATGTCGCCGCCGTCCGCGACCTGGGCCAGGGCGAAGGGGGAGGCGTCCTGCGCCGGGTTGTACGGGCGCAGCAGCCGGGACGCCTCGCGGATGGCGTTGCCGCCGAAGCGGGCGCCCGGCCGGTACGAGACGCCGGAGTCGAACGGCACGCCCACCACGGCGACGTCGGCGGTGCCGACCTCGTCCAGGCGGGGCAGCCGGGCGAAGGTCGCGGGTCCGGCGTACCGCGGGATGCGCGAGGAGTCGACGGGGCCGCGGGGCGTCTCGTTGCTGCTCATAGTGAATTGCCTTCTTTCTTGCGCTTCGTCGCGCATGTACTGCTATCCATACGACTCTACTGGTGAGCCGGGACCGGTTCGGACGCGAGTTCGGGGGTTCGGCCGGCGAGGCGCTCGCGCCAGGCGGCGAGGACCGCCTCGTCGGTGGGCCTGGTCACCAGGGAGCCGGCGACGTAGGCCACGAGGGAGGCCAGCAGGCCGTAGTAGACGGGTTCGTTGGCGAGGATGCCGTAGCCGGCCATCAGGCCGATGACGGCGAGGCCGCCGACGACGACGGAGGCCAGCGCGCCCTGGGCCGTGCCGCGCTTCCACAGCAGGCCGCCGAGGATGGGCACGAGCAGGCCGCCGACGAGCAGGTTGTAGGCGACGGTGAGCGCCTCGACCACGTTGTTCAGCGCGATCGCCGTGCCGATCACGGCCAGGCCCATGATCAGGATGAAGGCGCGGTTGCCCTTGACCTCGTCGTGTTCCGCGCCGTCCCGTCGGACGGCACCGCGCAGCCGGGACCAGATGTCGTTGTTGGCGACCGTGGCGCAGGCGATCAGGGCGCCGGAGGACGTCGACATCACGGCGGCCAGGGCGGCGGCGAGGACGAGGCCGCGGACGCCGATCGGGAGTTCGTCCTTGACGATGGTGGCGAAGGCGTCGTCGGCGCTGCCCAGCTCGGGGTAGAGCACCTTGGCGGCGGTGCCGATCACCGCGCCGGCCAGGGCGTAGGCCAGACAGTAGGTGCCGGCCACCGTGCCGCCCCACTTGGCGGTGCGGTCGCTGCGGGCGGTGAACACGCGCTGCCAGATGTCCTGGCCGATCAGCATGCCGAAGGTGTAGATCAGGACGTAGGTGAAGATCGTCTCGCCGCCGATGCCCAGCGGGTCGAAGTACCCGGTCGGCAGCTCGGCCTTCATCTCGGCGAAGCCGCCCGCCTTGACGACCGCGATCGGCAGCAGGAGCAGCAGCACGCCGATGGTCTTGACGACGAACTGGACCATGTCGGTCAGGGTGATCGACCACATGCCGCCGAGGGTCGAGTAGGCGACGACGATCGAGCCGCCGAGGACGATCGCGACCGTGCGGTTCAGGTCGAACAGCACGTCGAAGATCGTGGCGTAGGCGATGGTGGAGGTCACCGCGAGCATGAGGGTGTACGCCCACATGACCACGCCCGAGATCACTCCGGCCCGTCCGCCGTAGCGCAGGTCGAGCATCTCGGAGACGGTGTAGACCTTCAGCCGGGCGATCCGGGCCGAGAAGAGGACGGACAGGGCGAGCAGGCCGAGGCCGATGGTGAAGACCATCCAGGCGCCGGAGAGGCCGTACTGGTAGCCGAGGCCCACCCCGCCGATGGTGGACGCGCCGCCGAGGACGATCGCCGCCATGGTGCCGGAGTACATCGCGGGCCCGAGGCGCCGGCCGGCCACCAGGAACTCGCTCTTGGACTTGGCGCGGCGCATGCCCCACCAGCCCATCGCCAGCATGCCGACGAGATAGACGACGATCACTGTGTAGTCGACGGCCATGGGCGGCCCTCCTTCGCGCACTGTCCGGTGGCGTGTCGTGCAGGTTCTCCGGGATGGTCGGCAGCGGCTCGCGGGGACATCCGCCCGTACCCGCGGCTGCCGTGCTCACTTGACAGTAGGTGGCCGGAAAGCGACTGCGAAGTGTACGTTTCATCCATCTGCACGGGGCGGGATGGAGGGAATACACACCATGCCGGAGACGATCACCCCAGCGGTCCCACCGACCCCGCCGGTGCCGCTCCAGGCGCTGCTGGCCCGCGAGGACCTGGCCCTGCGGCAGATCGCCGGCCCGGCGGACCCGCAGACCGTGATCCACTGGGCGCACACCTCGGAGATGGCCGACCCGTACCCGTACCTGCTCGGCGGCGAGCTGCTGCTGACCGCCGGGGTGCACGTCCCGGAGGCGGCCGGTACGGGCACCTACTTCGACGACTACGTCGGCCGGATCGTGGCGGCGGGCGGCGCGGCCCTCGGCTTCGGGCTGGCCCCGGTGCACGACACGGTCCCGCGCGCCCTGGTCGCCGCCTGCGACCGGTACGGCCTGCCGCTGCTGGAGGTCCCGCCGCAGACCACGTTCTCCGGCGTGGCCCGCGCGGTGTGGCAGCTGATGGCGCAGGCCCGGCTGGCCGAGCTGCGCCGGGTCACCGAGGCCCAGCAGAGCCTGGCGGCAGCCGCCTCCCGGCCGGACCCGGTGCCCGCGGTACTGCCGGGTCCGTACAGCACCGCCCGGCCGCCCAGGCGCTGGGCCAGCTGGCGCAGTACCGCGGGCACCGGGTCCGGCCGGGAGGCGGCTGCCGCCAGGCTCTGCTGGGCCTCGGTGACCCGGCGCAGCTCGGCCAGCCGGGCCTGCGCCATCAGCTGCCACACCGC
>NZ_MUMF01000345.1 GCF_002155905.1 Streptomyces tricolor
CTCGCCACCCTCCCCGGCGACGACCCGCGCACCCTGGTCGAGCTGGCCGAGGACCACCCCGCCCTGCGCGGCGCCCTCGGCTGGCCGCTCCTGCTCGACCTGCTGACCCCGCTGCGCCCCCGCCACTACTCCATCTCCTCGGCGCCCGCGGCCGACCCGCGCCACGCCGACCTCATGGTGTCCGTGCTCGACGCCCCCGCCCGGTCCGGCAAGGGCCGCTACCGGGGCACCGGCTCCGGTCATCTCGCCTCCCTGCGCCCCGGCGACACCGTGTACGCCCGCGTCCAGCCCTGCCGCGAGGCCTTCCGGATCGACCCCTCGGCACCCGTCGTGATGGTCGCAGCGGGCACCGGACTCGCCCCGTTCCGGGGAGCCGTCGCCGACCGCTCGGCGGCCCGGCGAGAGGGCGCCCACCTCCCGCCTGCCCTCCTCTACTTCGGCTGCGACGCCCCCGACGCCGACTACCTGCACGCCGACGAGCTGCGGGCCGCCGAGCGGGCCGGCGCGGTGTCCCTGCGCCCGGCGTTCAGCGCCGCCCCCGAGAACGGGGCCTGCTTCGTCCAGCACCGGATCGCCGCCGAGGCCGACGAGGTCTGGCGGCTGCTCGCCGACGGCGCCCGGGTGTACGTCTGCGGCGACGGCGCCCGCATGGCCCCCGGCGTCCGCGAGGCCTTCCGTACCCTGTACCGGGAACGCACCCCCGGCGCCGACGAGGCGGCGGCCGAGCGCTGGCTCGGTGCGCTGGTGGCCGACGGGCGTTACGTGGAGGACGTGTACGCGGCGGGTCCTGGCCGCGGCGGGCCTGCCGCCCTCCCGGCTGGTCACCGTGCGCCCCCTCGGCGGCGGCACCTACAACACCGTCGAGGAGCTCCGGCTCGCCGACGGCAGCCGCTACGTGCTGAAGACCGCCCCGCCCGGGCCGGGCCTGCGCTACGAGTCCCGGCTGCTGCGCTCGGAGGAGGTGTTCTGCCGGGCCGCCGCCCGGGCCCGGGTCCCCGCGCCCCGCACGGTGCACACGGACCCGGGCCCACAGGCGCGGCACGCGCTGCAGACCCTCTGCCCCGGAGCACCCTGGGACGACTCCCTGACCCCGGCGGAGCAGGCGGCCCTGCGCCGCGAGCTGGGCGCACAGGTGGCCCGGCTGCACCGGCTCACCGGACCCGGCTTCGGCTACCCCTCGGGCGCGCTCGGCCCGCTCGCCCCCGACTGGCGTACGGCGTTCACCGCGATGCTCGACGCGGTCCTGGCCGACGCCCGCGACTACGCCGCCGAACTGCCCCGGCCCGCCGACGAGGTGGCCCGCACGCTGCGGTCCGGGTACGACGCGCTGGACGAGGTCACCGTGGCGCGCCCGGTCCACTTCGACCTGTGGCCGGGCAACATCCTCGTGGACCGGGCCCCCGGCGGGCCGCGCGTCGGCGGGCTGATCGACGGCGAGCGCATGTTCTGGGGCGACCCGCTCGCCGACTTCGTCTCCCTGGCGCTGCTGGACGACATCGAGCGGGACCGGGACTTCCTCGCGGGCTACCGGGACGGCGGCGGCCGGGTCGGCTTCGGGCGCCCGGAGCGGACCCGGCTGGCGCTCTACCGCGCCTACCTCTACCTGATCATGCTGGTCGAGACGGTGCCCCGGGGTGTCGACGCGGACCGGCGCCGGTGGACCCGGGAGACCGTCGGCCCGCAGCTGGTCGCCGCGCTGGACGACCTCACCCGTCTCCGCCTTAGCTCATAGCGTGAACTAAGGGTTGGGAAAATGTCGCGTCCCGGCTGCCCGAAGGGGTATGTTGCAGGTCGGGCACGGTTCGTGAAGGGAGCCACATGGCGGGGCGCAACGGGCGCACGGTACGCGACCTGAGACGAGGCAACCGCACGGCGGTGCTCCAGCGGCTGTACTTCGACGGCCCGCTCAGCCGGTTCGAGCTGGGCCCGGCCACCGGACTCAGCTCCGGCTCGGTCAGCAACGTGGTCGCCGACCTGATCGCCGACGGACTGGTAGAGGAGGCCGGCAGCGTCGACTCCGACGGCGGCCGGCCCCGCACCCTGCTGCGCGTCGCCCCGCACAGCGGGCAGATGATCGGCGTCGACGTCGGCGAGACCCGCGTCCGCGTCGAGCTGTTCGACCTGGCCCTCACCGAACTGGCCCGAGCCGAACGCCCGCTGACCCCGCAGGGGTACGACGCCGACCTCATCGCCGGCCACATCCGCGACGGCGTCGCCGAGGTCCTCACCGCCGGACAGGCCGACCCCGGCCGGCTGCTCGGCGTGGGCGTGGGCGTCCCGGGCATCGTGGAACACACCCCGGACCGGGGCGCCGTCGTCCACGGGCAGACCATCGGCTGGGACGCGGTACCGCTGGAGCGGCTGCTGCGCTCGGCCTCCCGGCTGCCCGACGGGGTGCCGTACTTCATCGACAACGGCGCCAAGACCCTCGGCCAGGCCGAGATGTGGTTCGGCGCCGGGCGCGGCGCCCGCAACGCCGTGGTCGTGCTCTTCGGCTCCGGTGTCGGCGCCTGCCTGGTCACGCCCGAGGTGGAGCACGGGCGGGCCGTGGAATGGGGCCATCTGACGGTACGGGTGCGCGGACGCCGCTGCCGCTGCGGTGCGCCCGGCTGCCTGGAGGCCTACGCCGGGGCCGAGTCGCTGCTCGCCCGCTGGCGCGAGGAGGGCGGCCGGCCGCCCCAGGGCACCGACGAGGAGACCGCGCTCACCGCGATGCTCGCCGCCGCCTACCCGCCCGAGGGCACCGCGCCCGACCCGGTGGCGCTGGCCGTGCTGGAGGAGACCGCGGAGTACCTCGGCGCCGGCCTGTCCGACCTGATCAACCTCTTCCAGCCCGAACGGATCCTGATCGGCGGCTGGGCCGGGCTCCAGCTCGGCACGCGCTTCCTGCCCGCCGTACGCCGGCACGCGGCCACCTACGCCCTGCGGCACCCGGCCGACAAGGTGACCATCGACCTCGGCCGGCTCGGCCCGGACGCGGTCACGGTCGGCGCGGCGATCCTGCCGCTGGCCGAGTTCTTCGCCGCCGGCGGCCGCCGCCCCGAACCGGCCACCGAGAACCGACTCCCCGCCTGGCGGGCAGCCCTGGAGGAGCGCGCCCCGCACTGAGGGGGAACGTCCGACGGGGCAGCAAGGTGAGCCTCCGGCGGCCTCCGACCTCTCAGGCGTCCGGCGGGCCCGGCCGGCGGGCGGGCCCCGCGCGGAGCGGGACGCGCTGTGCGGGGCTCTGCGTTCGACGGGTCAGGGCGAAGGGGCGCACTGCGCGTGGGCGGGCCCCGCCGTCGGGGGCGCCCGGTGGGCTGTGACCAGGCGATCCACCGTGGGGATCCGGCGTCCGGCGGGCCCGGCCGGCAGCGGGCCCCGCACGGAGCCGGACCCACTGCGCGGGACTCGGCGTTCGACGGACCAGGGCGGGGGAGCGCACTGCGCGCTGGGCGGGCCCTGTGGTCGGGGGAGTGCCCGGCAGGCTGCGACCCACGGGGCCCGCTGCCGCCGACTCATCCGCACGGAACCAGGACACACCGTGTGGACTCGGCGCCCGGTGGGCCCCGCCGAGGGGCCGTGCCCCGCAGGTCGCGGCGTCGAACGTGGGGAACTCAGGGTCCGACGGTTCGCGCTCCGCGCTGCGGAGGGCCGGCGGCCTGGCGGGTCAGGCCGATGGTTCGTCCGGGGCCGGATGTTCCGGGTGCACCGTGCCGGGGCGGGACGAGCCCCGGGGGCCGGTGCCGGCCTCGTCCGTGTCGGGGACGGTGTCCTCGTCCGGTTCGTCGTCGGCCGCCCGGCCCGGGGAGACGTCCCAGGGGTCGTCGGCGGGCCGGGCCTGCTGGTCGGGCATGTCCCGGGGCACCGGCCGCTCCTCGGCACCGGATCCGGACCTGTGCACAGCCATGGCGTTCTCCGTTCCTCCCTCGGCTCGGGCCGGACCCGGTCAGCCGACCTTCCGGCCCCGCATCGGTTCGGTCTCCATCCCGCCGCCCTTCTGCAAGCCCTCCAGGAACTCCTGGATCACCTCGGTCGCGGTGCGCCGCGGCTCCCAGCCCAACTCGGCCCGCGCCCGCCCGCAGTCCATCAGCGGCAGCCGCAGCACGGCGTCGAACAGGTGCGGGGAGGCGGGCAGCAGGTGCAGGCCCCAGGCGGCGGCGATCGCCGAGCGGACCGCCGCACGCGGCAGCCGCACCGGCCGGGAGCCGAGCAGCTCGGCGAGCACACCGGCGTCCAGCGGGGGATCGGCGGCCAGGTTGAACGCGCCCCGGGCGGAGTCCGAGTGCACCGCGAGCCGGTACGCCTCGGCGGCGTCGTCCGTGTGCAGCGCCTGTACCCGGAGCCCGGGGATGTCCGGCAGGAAGGGCAGCAGCTCCGGCCGGGCCAGCGGGCCGGGCAGGAACCGTCCGCCGAAGATCCGCCGCTGCTCGCTCGCCGACTCCCACTTGAACAGGAACGCCGGCCGCATCCGCACCACCCGCACCTCGGGATGATCGCGCTCGAACACGTCCAGCGTGCGCTCCAGATAGGCCTTCTCCCGGCAGTACGCGGCATCCGGCCAGCCGTGCGTCGGCCACGACTCGTCCACCGGGCGGTCCTTCGGCCCCGGCGAGTACGCCCCGACGGAGGACGCGTGCACCAGCACCGGCACCCGCGCCGCGGCGACCGCCTCGAACACCCGGATGCCGCCGAGCACGTTGGTCCGCCAGGTCGTGGCCGGATCGTGCGTCGGCTGGAACGCCCAGGCCAGATGGATCACCGCGTCGGCGCCCTCGAACCGCTCGGCGAGGTTCGCCTGCTCCGAGCCCAGGTCGACGGCGGCCCACTCGGTCTTCGGCGGCGACCACTGCGGCGTCCGCCGGGCCAGCCCCCGCACCGACTTGACCTCGGGATCCTCCGAGAGCAGCCGCACCACACTCGTCCCGACATTGCCGGTGGCGCCGGTCACGACCACCCTGCTGCCCGCTGAGCTGCTCACCTTCGGCTCCTCTCGTCGGCACGGCGCAGGCTGCGACGAGCGGCCGGGTACCCGGGCGCCGGACCCGCACACGCGGCGGCCCGCCGACACGGTCGCGGACACGCGGGTGGACCCGTTCGCGGACATGGGAAGCCCCGGCCGTGACGGGGGAATCACGACCGGGGCGGTCGAGGGTGGGCGCGGATGGCGGTCGCCTCTCGGCGAAAGGCTCCACAGGGCTTCAGCCGAACGATCGTCCCTGTGGGCAAAAGGTGAGGCCCGGGGACACTGTCCCATCCGCACCCACGGCTTGTTCAACGGGCAACCACCCCCGGGTGTTCCAGCCGCCCAGGTGACCTGCGTCACCACCCGTGCGGCTCAGGCCAGCGGACTACCGGCCAGCCGCGCCAGCAGGTCGGCGGGGTCGGCGTACACCGCCTCCGCGCCCGCCTCCGCCAGGTCCGCGCGCGGAATCCCGCCGCACAGCAGCCCCACACAGCGCACCCCGGCCTTGCTGCCCGCCCGCATGTCCCACACGGTGTCCCCGACGAACACCGCCCGCGAGGCCGGCACCCCGGCCAGCTCCAGCGCGTGCTCCACGGGCTCCGGCGCCGGCTTGCCCTCCCGCACGTCCTCCGCGCTCGCCGTGCCCGCGATGGCGTCGTCCGCGCCGATCGCCCGGCGCAGCGCGCCCAGCTCGGCACCGCTCGCCGAGGTGGCGAGGACCACCGTCCAGCCGTCCCCGTGCAGCCGCCGCAGCAGCTCCCCGGCGCCCGGCAGCGCGGGGAGCCGGTCGAAGTACTGGCCGTACAGCGCGGTGTGCGCCGCGCTGAGCGCCGCGTCCTGCTCCCGGTCCCGGTCGTCGCCGAGAAGATGGGCGATCAGGTCCGTGGAGCCCAGGCCGACGGCCCGGTGCACGGCGTTCATGGGGACGTCGTGACCGGCCTGCCGGAAGGCCTCCCACCAGGTGACGACGTGCAGATGATTGGTGTCGACGAGGGTCCCGTCGACATCGAACACGGCGGCCCGCTCCATCCGGGGTCCTCTCTCCTCGCTCCCGTCCCTCAGCTCCCGGCCCGGGTACCACGCCCGGACCCCGCCACGCGCGCCGGCAGCCGGCCCTCCCGGGTCCAGTCCAGCAGCTCCTCGGCCGACCAGGTGGTCACCACCCGCTCGGGTGGCACCCCGCACTCCTCGGCCCGGGCGCAGCCGAGGATCTGCCAGTCCAGCTGTCCGGGCGCGTGCGCGTCGGTGTCGACCGAGAACAGCACCCCCGCCTCGACCGCCCGGCGCAGCAGCCGCCGGGGCGGGTCCAGCCGCTCCGGGCGGCTGTTGATCTCCACGGCGGTGCCCGACTCGGCGCACGCGGCGAACACCTCGTCCGCGTCGAACTGCGACTCGGGCCGCCCCCGGCCCGTGACCAGGCGCCCGGTGCAGTGCCCGAGGACATCGGCGTGCGGATCGCGCACGGCGGCCACCATCCGGCGGGTCATGGACCGCGCGTCCATCCGCAGCTTGGAGTGCACCGACACCACGACCACGTCGAGCCGCTCCAGCAGCTCCGGTTCCTGGTCCAGCGAGCCGTCCTCCAGGATGTCGCACTCGATGCCGGTGAGCAGCCGGAACGGCGCCCAGCGCGCGTTCAGCTCCGCCACCACCGCGAGCTGCTCCCGCAGCCGCGCCGGCGACAGCCCCCGGGCCACCGTCAGCCGCGGCGAGTGGTCGGTGAGCGCGGTCCACTCGTGCCCCAGCTCGGCCGCCGCCCGCCCCATCTCCTCGATCGGGCTGCCCCCGTCGGACCAGTCCGAGTGCGTGTGGCAGTCCCCGCGGATCAGCGCCCGCAGGCCGGCGCCGGCCGTCTCGGGGCCGGCCGGCGCACCGGCCTCCGCCTCCAGTCTGCGCAGGTACCCGGGCACCTCACCGGCGAGCGCCTCCCGCACGACCTGGGCGGTCTTCGGCCCGACGCCCTTCAGCGACTCCAGCGTCCCGGCGGCGGCCCGCTCGGCGACCTCGTCCGCGGGCAGCGCGGCCAGCGTCCGGGCGGCGGTACGGAAGGCCCGCACCCGGTAGGCGGGCGCAAGCGCCCGCTCCAGCAGGAAGGCGATCCGGTCGAGGGCGGCGACGGGCTCCATGGGAACCAAGGTTGCACCAGGCGCCCCGAAGAAGCGCGGGGAACGGCGCGCGAACCGTCCGCCCCTCGCGCTCCGCGACGTGCCGCCACCACGGGGACGAACC
>NZ_MUMF01000346.1 GCF_002155905.1 Streptomyces tricolor
CTCCTGGCCCGTCCTCCGTGTCCACCGGCCGAGGCGGTCCCCCCCGTGGCAGCCGCCCTCCGCGCCGCGGCCCCCGGCATCGGGACACCCGCCCCCTGACGACCGGGCCGGGTGACCGGCCTGCCTCAGGCCGGCTCGGGCTGGGGTTCCGGCCGCAGGGCGGGTGCGGTCTTCGGTTCCCAGGCTCTGGTCGTGCGGATGTACAGGTGGATCACCGAGATCATCGCCAGCACGAGAAGCGGTCCGAAGAGCCACGCGTGCCGGGCCATCTCCATCGGCAGATAGCGGTACGACAGCAAGAGCGCGGTGAACACCGTCGCCCCGTAGCAGACCAGCTGGATTCCCGAGCGGTCCCAGCCGCGTGCGAGCGAGCGCAGGCCCGCCTCGATGGTGAGCGTGAACACCACGCCGGCGATGATGTCCGCGCCGTAGTGATAACCGAATCCCAGGGTCGCGCCGAGCGTGGCGATCAGCCAGAACGTGCCGGCGTACCGCAGGATTCTCGGGCCCTTGCGGGAGTGCAGGAATATCGCGGTGGCCCACGCCGTGTGCA
The DNA here is from genome assembly GCF_002155905.1 of Streptomyces tricolor. GTDB lineage: Bacteria > Actinomycetota > Actinomycetes > Streptomycetales > Streptomycetaceae > Streptomyces > Streptomyces tricolor. Next base: position 554 of record NZ_MUMF01000346.1, read on the forward strand.
GGCTGGGCATGCAGTTGCGCGGAGTGATCTCGTCGAACGGCATGGGGTGCGGGCTGCTGACCGGCGACGGTGTGTTCGGCCACAGATCGGCCACCGCCCAGTGCCCGCCGTCGGTGCCGTAGGCGAAGATCGGCCCGACCACCGGGAAGATCATGTAGATGCCGGGGCCGAGGAGGCCGATCACCAGGAAGGTGCGCACCAGATGATGGGCCGGGAAGCGGCGCTCGACGGCGACGTGACGCAGCTGGTACAGGGCGACGACGACCGCGGCCACCGCGAGCTGGATGTAGACGTAGTCGAGCACGTGGGTGCCGATCGGGCCGGTGGCCTCGACCAGCCGTCCCACCACCCAGGAGGGGTTGCCCAGGGCGTGGTCGGCTACCGCGACGTACTGGTCGAGCACCGTCGGGCGGGTCTTGGAGGTGATGAGCAGCCAGGCGTCGCCGGTCTTGCGGCCGGCCACCAGCAGCAGGCCCAGCCCGACGCCCTTCAGCAGCAGCACCCGCTCCTTGCCGGTGCGGCGCGTGACCGCGATGACCGCACAGCCCAGGAGCACCCACAACGCGCCGTTGCCGAAGGGATGGCCGCTGTGGGGCGGGGTCTTGGCGTCGACCGCCCACCGCACCAGCAGGAAGACGATGTCGATACCGATCGCGATACCGGCCGCGATGAACCTCTGCCGCCAGGTGAGCACCACCATCATCANNCCGCCGTGGCCCACAGGATCGCCCGGGGGCGGGACAACTCGGCGAAGCCGGTTTTGCTGCTTATTCGCGAAAACGCCCGCGATGGTCTATTTATCAATTGTTTTGGCCGCTTTGTCAGATGTAAGTCAACAGGTCGCTCTTGATATGGGTTCGATCATGTTATCGGAGTTGGCGTGTGCTAAGCCGTGAGGAACTCGACAAGTGCCTCGTTCACCTCGTCCGGGCGTTCCTGCTGGGTCCAGTGGCCGCAGCCCGGCAGTTCGAGGGGGGCGCGCCAGAGGTTGGGGAGCAGGGTGGGGAGCCGGGCGATGAG
>NZ_MUMF01000347.1 GCF_002155905.1 Streptomyces tricolor
AGCCGGTTGCGCAGTTCCACGGCCGCCAGCGAGTCGAAGCCGAGTTCCCGGAAGGCCAGGGTGCGGCCGACGTCCTGGGCGGAGCGGTAGCCGAGGATGGTGGCGACGTGGCTCTGCACGAGGTCGGTGAGGAACGGTTCGCGCTCCGCCTCCAGCAGCCCGGCGAGCCGGTCCTTGAGGGCGTCGGCGCCGCCGGTCGCCGCCTGCCCCGTGGCCGCGCCGGCCCGGCGTACCGGCACCAGGGCGCGGAACAGCGGGGCCAGGCCGTCGCCCTGGGCGCGCAGCGCGGCCATGTCCAGTTTGACGGGCAGGACGGCGGGCTCGGTGCCGCGCACAGCGGCGTCGAAGAGGGCGACGCCCTCCTCCGTCTCCAGCGGGGCGACCCCGCCGCGGGCGATGCGGGTGAGGTCGGACTCGTCCAGGGTGCCGGTCATGCCGCCGGCCTGCGCCCACAGACCCCAGGCCAGGGAGTGCGCGGGCAGTCCGAGGGCGCGGCGGTGCACGGCGAGCGCGTCGAGGTAGGCGTTGGCGGCGGCGTAGTTGGCCTGGCCCGGCGAGCCGAGGGTGGCGGCGGACGAGGAGAACAGCACGAACGCCGACAGGTCGCGGTCCGCGGTGAGTTCGTGCAGGTTCCAGGCGGCGTCGGCCTTCGGCCGGAAGACCGCGTCGATCCGCTCCGGGGTCAGGGAGGTGAGTACGCCGTCGGCGAGGACGCCGGCCGCGTGGATCACGGCGGTGAGCGGCCGGTCGGCCGGTACGGCGTCCAGTACGGCGGCGAGCGCGGCCCGGTCGGCGGCGTCGCAGGCGGCGCTCGTCACCTCGGCGCCCAGCGCGGTGAGTTCGGCGACGAGGTCGTCCGGGGCACCGCCGCGGCTGAGCAGCAGCAGGTGGTGGACCTGGTGCTCGGCGACCAGGTGCCGGGCGAGGATCCGGCCGAGCGCGCCGGTGGCGCCGGTGAGCAGGACGGTACCGGTGCCGAGGCCGACGCCGGTCCCCGTGCCCGGCCCCCCGCCCGGGCCGCCGGTCCCGGCGACGGCGGGGGCCGCGGCATGTTCGCCGGCGGTCCGGGCGGGGCCGTCAGCCGCCGGGACGGGGCCGTCGGTGGCCGGTATGGGGCCCTCCTCAGGCAGCGCGGGCCCGTCGGCGGCCGGCATGGAGGCGTCGGCAGCCGGCGCCACCCCGTCAGCGGCCATCGTGCCGTCAGCGGCCGGCGCAGGCCCACCGGCGGCCGGTGTCAAGCCGTCAACAGCCGACGCCGGTCCATCAGCGGCCGGTGTGAGGCCGTCAGCGGCCGGCGCGGGCCCCTCGGCGGCGGGGCCCTCCATGGGCATCCGGGTCAGCCGCGGTGCCAGCCAGGTGTCGTCGCGGAAGGTCAGGTGGGGCTCGCCCAGGGTCGTCGCCTCGGCGAGGCGTGCGGCGGCCGGCTCCTGGTCGGCCTCGATCAGCACGATCCGGCCGGGATTCTCCGACTGGGCCGAGCGGATCAGACCGCCGACGGCGGCGCCCGCCGGGTCGGTGCCGGTGACGACGACGAGCGTGGTGTCGGCGAGGCGGTCGTCGGCCAGCCGCGCGCGCAGGTCCTCCAGGACCGTGCCGACGGCCGCCCGGCTCTCGGCGGCGCTCACTCCGGCCGGAGCCCGCACCACCTCCACCGCGGACGCGGTCGAGGGCGCCGCCACCGGCAGGGCCGGCACCCGGTCGACCCGGTACAGGGCGCCCGCGCGGGCCGAGCGGGCCGCGGCGGCCAGGGCCTCGGTCCGCAGGGGCCGCAGGGTGAGCGAGTCGACGGTGGCGACGGGTGCGCCGGCGGGGTCGGCGAGCGTGAGGGAGACGGTGCCCTCGCCGGTGGGCCGGACGCGGACGCGCAGCGCGGTCGCGCCGGTGGCGTACAGCCGTACCCCGGACCAGGCGAACGGCAGCAGCGCCTCGTCGGCGGCGGCGTCGGTGAGGCCGACGGTGTGCAGGGCGGCGTCCGACAGCGCCGGGTGCAGGGCGAAGCCGTCCGGCGCGGCGTCGGTGGCGACCTCCGCGTACAGGCCGTCGGCCGTGCGCCACGCGGCCCGCAGGCCCTGGAAGAGCGGTCCGTAGCCGAGGCCGAGGGCGGCGAGTTCGTCGTACAGGCCGTCGAGCGGGACGGGTTCGGCGCCCTGCGGGGGCCACGCGGTGAGCGGGTCGGCGGTCGCCGGGAGGGTGCCGGTCGGGGCGAGCAGGCCGTCGGCGTGCCGGGTCCACGGCAGGTCCTCGTCGGGGCTCTCCGGGCGCGACCAGACGGTGACCGGGCGGGTCGCGCCCTCGGGCGGGCCGACGGTGACCTGGAGCTGGACGGCGCCGTGCTCGGGCAGCACCAGCGGTGCGTGCAGGGTGAGTTCGGCGATGTCGCCGCAGCCGACCTGGTCGCCGGCGCGCAGCGCGAGTTCCAGGTGCCCGGTGCCGGGGAAGAGCAGCCGGCCGCCGACCCGGTGGTCGGCGAGCCAGGGCTGGGTGCCCGGGGAGAGCCGGCCGGTGAGGACGGCGCCCTCGCTGTCGGCCCGCACCATCGCGGCGCCGAGCAGGGCGTGGTCGGTGGGGGCGAGACCGGCGGAGGTGACGTCGGCGCCGGTCGCGGTGCTGTCGAGCCAGTACCACTCGCGCTGGAAGGCGTAGCCGGGCAGCGGGACGCGGCGCGGCCGGCGGCCCTCGGCGACGGCGGTCCAGTCGACGGCGGCGCCGTGCATGAACGCCTCGCCGAGGGCGGTCAGCATCCGGTCCCGGCCGCCCTCGTCGCGGCGCAGCGAGCCCACGGCGGCCACGGCGTCGTCGGTCTCCTGGATGCCGACGGTCAGCACCGGGTGCGGGCTGGACTCGATGAACAGGTGGTGCCCGTCGGCGACGGCGGCGCGGACCGCCTGCTCGAACAGGACGGTGCCGCGCAGGTTGGTGTACCAGTACCCGGCGTCCAGTTCGGTGGTGTCGAGCGGGCCGCCGGTCACGGTCGAGTAGAACGGCACCTGGGTGGCGCGCGGTGCGATGCCGTCGAGGACGTCGGCGAGGCGTTCGCGCAGGGTCTCGACGTGGGCGCTGTGGGAGGCGTAGTCCACGGGCAGCCGCTTGGCGCGGACCTTCTCCTCCCTGAGCTGGGTGAGGAGTTCGTCCAGCGCGTCGGGGTCGCCGGACACCACCGTCGAGGCGGTGCCGTTGACGGCGGCGACCGACAGCCGGCCGTCCCAGGCGGTGAGCCGGGCACGGACGGCGTCGGCGCCCTCGCCGACGGACATCATGCCGCCGGAGCCGGACAGCAGTTCGGCGATGGCGCGGGAGCGCAGGGCGACGACGCGGGCGCCGTCCTCCAGGGACAGCGCGCCGACGGCGCAGGCAGCGGCGATCTCGCCCTGGGAGTGGCCGATGACGGCGGCCGGGGTGACACCGTACGCGCTCCAGGTGTGCGCCAGGGACACCATGACGGCCCACAGCAGCGGCTGGACGACGTCCACGCGGTCGAGGTCGCCGCGCAGCTCGGTGGCGACGTCCCAGTCGGTGTACGGCGCGAGGGCGGCGGCGCACTCGGCCATGCGGGCGGCGAACACCGGTGAGCTTTCGAGGAGTTCGGTGGCCATGCCGGGCCACTGGGAGCCCTGGCCGGGGAAGACGAACACGGGCCGGGCGCGGCCGGGCGCGGTGCCTTCGGCGAGGTTGCGGGCGGTGCCGCCGTCGGCCAGCGCGGCGAGGGC
>NZ_MUMF01000348.1:0-336 GCF_002155905.1 Streptomyces tricolor
TCTCCCCGGGCCGTACGACGGCCGTCTCCCCCAGGTCCACGACCCCCACCACATCCGCCGTACGGATGTAGAACTGCGGCCGGTAACCGGTCGCAACCGGTGTCGTACGACCCCCTTCGCGCCCGGACAGCACATACACCCGGGCCGTGAACCGGCGGCGCGGCACCACGCTCCCCGGTGCCGCCACCACGTGCCCGCGACGGACCGCGTCCCGCGCGACGCCGCGCAGCAGCAAGGCCACGTTGTCCCCGGCCTGGGCCTCCTCCATCGGCTTGCCGAAGGTCTCCAGACCGGTCACGACGCTCTGGACGCCGGCGCCGAGCACGTCGACACGGT
>NZ_MUMF01000348.1:365-9849 GCF_002155905.1 Streptomyces tricolor
CAGCGCCTCGACCGACGCCGTCCAGCGCGGGTCGCCCTCCAGGGCCCGCAGCCCGGAGACCCGTACGACGGGTACGGCGTCGCCCGGGTAGCCCTGGGCGGTGAGCAGGTCGCGGACCTCCAGCTCGACCAGGTCGGTCAGCTCCTCGTCCCCGGCGTCGGCCTTGTTCAGCGCGACCACGATGTGGTCGACGCCGACCTGCCGGGCGAGCAGCACGTGTTCGGCGGTCTGCGGCATGATCCCGTCGAGCGCGGAGACGACGAGGATGGCCCCGTCGAGCTGCGCGGCGCCGGTGACCATGTTCTTGACGTAGTCGGCGTGGCCCGGCATGTCGACGTGGGCGTAGTGCCGGGTGTCGGTCTCGTACTCGACGTGGGCGATGTTGATGGTGATGCCGCGGGCGGCCTCCTCCGGCGCCCGGTCGATGCGGTCGAACGGCACGAAGGTGCCGGTCCCGCGCGCGGCGAGGACCTTGGTGATGGCGGCGGTCAGGGTCGTCTTGCCGTGGTCGACGTGACCCATGGTGCCGATGTTCAGGTGCGGCTTGGTGCGCACGTAGGCCGTTTTGGACATGGCTGTACCTCGAAGCCTTTCAGCCGTGACGGAAGATCGGGGACCCCGGGCGACGCGCCGACCCTCCCCCTGCGGGGTCCGCCGGACGATCCGGAGAGGGTCAGCTTCGGGCGCCGTCGACAGCGGCCACGAGGAGCGGGACGGCAGCCTTCGGGGCATCCGCGACGGCGGATGCGGCGAGGAGGAAGGCGTACCGCAACATGCCGTCGATCATCGCCGACGGTTTGTCCGACGTCGAATGGTTTTCCGCGGTACGTGCGCGGGTGCGCGTTCCGGTCATACGGCGATCACACAAGTGCGTCGGTTAATGTCGTCGGATGCTCGATGCCAACCGCTCTGGCACCGCCACGGCCTCTCCCCGGGCCGCCGCCACGCAGCTCGCCGTCACCGCGGCCGTACCCGTCCCGCCGCTGTCGCCCGCCGGGTTCGCCGCCCGGTGCACGCGGCTGCTGCTGTCCCCCTACGCCCGGTTGTCGCTGCTGGTCGCGCTGCTCGTGGCCGGCGCGGTGGGCGTGCTGCTGTTCGAGCCGCAGCGGCTGCTGACGCACGGCTGGCCGCCGCAGCTCGGCGGGTTCGCGGCGGCCGTCGTGTTCGGGGCGGCGTACGGCCTGTGCACGGTGGCGTTCGTCCCGCGCCCCCTGCTGAACCTGGCCGCGGGCGCGCTGTTCGGCTCGCAGCTGGGGCTGGCGACGGCGCTCGCGGGCACGGTCCTCGGGGCCGGGCTGGCGTTCGGGCTGGGCCGGTTGCTGGGGCAGGACGCGCTGCGTCCGCTGCTGCGGGGCCGCTGGCTGAAAGCCGCCGACGGGCAGCTCAGCCGGCACGGGTTCCGGTCGATGCTGGCCGTCCGGCTCTTCCCGGGGGTGCCGTTCTGGGCGGCGAACTACTGCGCGTCCGTCTCCCGCATGGGCTGGCTGCCCTTCCTGCTGGCCACGGCGCTCGGTTCGATCCCGAACACGGCCGCCTACGCGGTGGCCGGCGCCCGTGCCTCGGCGCCGACCTCCCCCGCCTTCCTGATCGCGATGGCCTGTATCGCCGTACCGGCGCTGGCGGGCACGGTGGTGGCCTGGCGCAAGCGTCACCAGCTGCGCGGCCGGTGAGCCGGCGCGCCCGTCCGCCGAGGAGACGTCCCGATGTGGTCCAGCATCATCGCCGTGGCCGGCACGCTGCTCGGCGGTGCCTTCACCGCGCTGCTGCAGTCCAGGCGGGAGCGGGCCGCCCGTGCGGAGCGGCGGGCGGACGCGCTGCGGGTGGCGCTGGGCGAACTGGTGGCGGCCCTGGGCGACCACCGGCGAGCCCTGTGGCACCGCGAGGACCTGATGCTGAACGGTGCGGGCGCCGAGGCCGTCGAGGCGGCGCGGGCGGCGTCCCACGCCACCCGCTCCGCGGTGACCGCCCCCTTGGTCGCGGTCTCCGTCCTCGAACCCGCCCTCGCCGAACCGGCCCGCAGGGCCGCCCTGGCCGCGTTCGGCCTGCGGGACGCCGCCGACCGCACCGAGCTGGCCGCCCGCCGGGAGGCCGCGATCGCGGCGACCGACGAACTGGTCGCCGCCGCGGGCCGGGTCATGGCCTGGTGACCGGCGCTCCGGCCGGCGGCTCCGGGCCCCGCCCGGGTGCCGTGCCGGGCTCTTGGGCTCAGACCCCTTCCAGGATCATCGCGTTGGCGAGTCCGCCCGCCTCGCACATGGTCTGCAGGGCGTAGCGGGCGCCGCGTTCGCGCATCGCGTGCACCAGGGTGGTGGTCAGCCGGGTGCCGCTCGCGCCCAGCGGGTGGCCCAGGGCGATCGCGCCGCCGTGCACGTTGACCTTGGCGAGGTCGGCGCCGGTCTCCTGCTGCCAGGCGAGCACCACGCTGGAGAAGGCCTCGTTGACCTCGAACAGGTCGATGTCGTCGAGGGTGAGTCCCGCCCGGCGCAGCACCTTCTCGGTGGCCGGGACGACCCCGGTGAGCATGAGCAGCGGGTCGGAGCCGGTCACGGCGAAGCTGTGCAGGCGGGCGAGCGGTCGCAGGCCGAGGCGGGCCGCGGTGTCTCCGGAGGTGATGAGGACGGCGGAGGCGCCGTCGTTGACGGGGCTCGCGTTGCCAGCGGTGACGTTCCACTCGATCTGCGGGAAGCGCTCGGCGAAGCCGGGGTCGTAGTAGGCGGGCTTGAGGCCGGCGAGGGCCTCCGGGGTGCTGTCGGGGCGGACGCTCTCGTCGCGGGCGACGCCGTCGAGCGGCGCGACCTCGGCGTCGAAGAGCCCGGCGCGCCACGCGGCGGCGGCCTTGTGGTGCGAGGAGAGGGCGAACTCGTCCATCCGGGCGCGGGTGAGGGACCACTTGGCGGCGATGAGTTCGGCGCTGATGCCCTGCGGGACCAGGCCCTCCGGGTAGCGCTCGGCGACGCCGGGCCCGAAGGGGTCCTGGCCCGCGGGCACGTTGGACCACATCGGCACCCGGCTCATCGACTCCACACCGCAGGCGACGACGAGGTCGTACGCGCCCGAGATCACTCCCTGGGCGGCGAAGTGCACGGCCTGCTGGGAGGAGCCGCACTGGCGGTCCACGGTGGTCGCCGGGACCGACTCGGGAAGGCCCGCGGCGAGGACGGCGTACCGGGTGGTGTTCATGGCCTGCTCGCCGACCTGGTCGACGGTGCCGCCGATCACGTCGTCGATCAGGGCCGGGTCGACGCCGGAGCGCTCGACCAGGGTGCGCAGGGTGTGCGCGAGGAGCTGCACGGGGTGGACGTGGGCGAGGGAGCCGTTCGGCTTGCCCTTGCCGATGGGGGTGCGTACGGCTTCGACGATGACGGCGTCTCGCATGGGGCGGGACCTCCAGCGGTGATCGGAAGAGCGCGGCTACCAGTGAGTAGGAAATCCGAACTCACCATAGCCCCTTGGGTTGGAAAATCAAACCCTCCTCTAGACTGGCCCCCATGGCCGCCACGAAGGATCCGCGTCCCTGCTCCATCGCCGACACCCTCGCGGTGGTCGGCGAGAAGTACTCCCTGCTCGTGCTGCGCGAGGTGTGCCTGGGCAACGGCCGCTTCGACCAGCTCGTGCGCAACACCGGCGCCCCGCGCGACATCCTGTCCGCACGGCTGCGCCGGCTCGTGGAGGCCGGCATCCTCACCAAGCGCCTCTACAGCGAGCGCCCCCAGCGCTTCGAGTACCGGCCCACACAGGCCGGCCTGGAGCTGGAGCCGGTGCTGATGACCCTCAAGGAGTGGGGCGACCGCCATCTGCGCAAGGGCGCCGACCTGCCCATGGCCGTCGAGCACTCCTGCGGCAGCGAACTGGTGCCGGTCGTCACCTGCGGTGCCTGCGGCGATCCGGTCCGCCACGAGGACCTGACGGCCCGCCCGCAGGCCCCCGGCTGGACCCTGACCGGGCCGACGGCCGCCTAGCCGGACCCGCCCGCGCACGGGCCGGCCGGCCCCCGCTGCCCGGCCCCTGTTACCGCGCTGTCGGCCGGGCCCGCTACGCTTCGTCCGTCACATGATCACCTCTTCTCCGAACAGCGCTTGGACGTCATACCTTCATGTCTTGGTTTGAATCCCTCGTCCTCGGACTCGTCCAGGGGCTGACCGAGTTCCTGCCCGTCTCCTCCAGCGCGCACCTGCGGCTGACCGCGGCGTTCTCGGGCTGGAAGGACCCGGGCGCGGCCTTCACGGCCATCACCCAGATCGGCACGGAGACCGCGGTCCTCATCTACTTCCGCAAGGACATCGGCCGGATCATCACGTCCTGGTTCCGCTCGCTGTTCGACAAGACGATGCGGCAGAACCACGACGCGCAGATGGGCTGGCTGGTGATCGTCGGCTCCATCCCGATCGGGGTGCTCGGCGTGACGCTGAAGGACCAGATCGAGGGGCCGTTCCGCGATCTGCGGATCACCGCGACCATGCTCATAGTCATCGGCGTGGTCATCGGCATCGCCGACCGGATGGCGGCCCGCGACGAGACCGGCCGCCGGCACCGGGCGCCCAAGCAGCGCAAGACGCTGGAGCACCTCGGCGTCAAGGACGGCCTGATCTTCGGCCTCTGCCAGGCCTGCGCCCTGGTCCCGGGCGTCTCCCGTTCCGGAGCGACCATCAGCGGCGGCCTGTTCATGGGCTACAAGCGCGAGGCCGCGGCCCGCTACTCCTTCCTGCTCGCCATCCCGGCCGTGCTCGCCTCCGGCGCCTTCGAGGTGAAGGACTCGCTCGGCGAGGGCCACGTGGACTGGCCCCCGACCCTGTTCGCCACGCTGATCGCCTTCGCCTCGGGATACGCGGTCATCGCGTGGTTCATGAAGTGGATCTCCAACAAGAGCTTCATGCCGTTCGTCTGGTACCGCGTCGCCCTCGGCATCGTGATCATCGCGCTGGTCAGCGCCGGTGTGCTCAGCCCGCACGCGGCGGAGTCGGCGGGCTGACCCACCGCCCCGGTTTCGGACATCTTCGCCGTCGCGGCGGCCCGCCCGCGACCTGGGCAGTGTCCCGGGGCCGTCGGGCTCCTCGCCGCCAGGAACGCGTTACCGGGCGGCGCCGGTGACCAACCCCATACCTTCTGCGTAGCGACGCGGTAGCGCACCGTCAGTGCTTGCGCCTAGGCTGGCCCGCATGTCCCCCGAATCCCTGCCCCCTGGTTCCGTGCGGTCTGCCGCCGAGGTGAACGAGCAGATCCGGGCGCTGTGGCTGCGTGCGGGCGGCACTCTGTCGGCCCAGGAGCGCGCTGAGTACGAGCTGTTGGTGATCGAGTGGGCCGCGGCGATCCGCGGCCAGGTCATCGAGGCGGCCTGACCCCACCCGGGCCGGCCGCCGCCGGCGCGGGCCGGCGAGCACGCGGCCGTGTCCCCGGCCGGGTGCCTACACCCGCAGATGCGCGAGCACCTCGTCGGCCACCGGATACGGCCGCTCCCGCGGCAGCAGCCCCCGCGCCCGCTCCGGCTCGCCCGCCCGCACCAGCCCGTGGATCTCCGTGGCCAGCGGGGTGACGTCCTCGATGCCGACGATCCACTCGTCGGCGTACCGGGCCGCCGCCTGTCCGGCGAGACCGAGCTGCAAGGACCGGTACGGCAGCGGGTTGAGGTGCAGATCACGCTCGGGATCCCACTGCACGCGGGCCGGGCTCTGCGCCAGCCGGCGCTTCCAGGCCGCCTGGTCCGTGTGGAGGGCGGGCACGTAATGGGACAGGCAGGCGTGGCGCAGGGCCCACTCGAACCCCTCGCGGCTGATGTCGACGGCGAGGACGGTCTCCTGCCCCTCCTTGGTGCCCCAGCCGCAGCGGTACATCATCCACAGGAAGGACGGCTTGATCCAGGTCATCCGGTCCCGCTTCCAGGCGGCGGGGAACCGTCCGCTGCGGGCGGCCGGACCGCCGATCCCGGGGCGGTAGGCCTGGTAGACGGTGACCGTGGTGTCCGTGTACCGGGCGCGGATGCGGAACCTGGGCTCGGCGTCGCCGAGTTGTTCGTTCGCTTCGTTCACCGGGACAGGTTCGGCCACCGCGAACGCCCCGCACCACCGAATATTCACCCCGCACACCTCTTGGCTCCGCGCCCGCCGTGCCCAACACTGTGCCGATGACGCAGCGTGCGGAGTTCGCGACCGTGAGAGACCGGCTGGCCGTGGACGACCTGGTCACCGCGTACGCGGTGGCGGTGGACGACGGCGACTGGCCGGCGTACCGGGACCTGTTCACGCCGGACGGACGGGCCGACTACCGCTCGGCCGGCGGCATCGAGGGCGACGCGCGGCGGGTCGCCGCCTGGCTCGCCGAGAACCTGGCCCGGTTCGCCGTGCGCCAGCATCTGATCGTCAACCGGCAGGTCCGGTTCGGTGTCCTGGAGCACGACACCGGCGACACCGCACGCGTCCGAGCGGACTACCTCAACCCGATGCGCCTCAGCGGCGCCGAGGGCCGCGCCGCCCCGGACCTGGAGTGCGGCGGCCGGTACGACTTCGGGGCCCTGCGCACACCCGACGGCTGGCGCCTGAGCGAGGTGGTCGTCCACGAGAAGTGGCGCCGGGGGCCCGGCGCTCCGTAGCCGCGCGGGGCCCTGCCCGAGCAGCCCACCACGCACCCGCAGCCGCCGGACGACCGCCCCGCCCGAGCCGAAACACGCACGGCCGCACACGCACCGCGCACACTGGAGCTATCGGCTGGGTAGGGAGGCTCCCTATGAGGACGATCGACCACTGGCTGACCTCCCCCTGGCGCCGCTCGGCCGCCGCCGCTCTCGCCGGCGCCCTTCCCGTGCTCGCCTTCCCCGCCCCGTCCCTGTGGTGGTGCGCGTACGTCGCCCTGGTGCCCTGGATCCTGCTGGCCCGCTCCGCGCCCACCGGCCGGCGGGCCGTGTACGACGGCTGGTGGGGCGGCATCGGCTTCCTGGTGGCCGTCCACCACTGGCTGCTGCCCAGCCTGCACGTGTTCATCTTCCTGATCGCCGCGCTGCTGGGCCTGCTCTGGGCGCCCTGGGGCTGGCTGGTGCGCCGGTTCCTGGGCGGGGTGCCGTCCCCGGGCCGGGCCGCCGCCGCACTGCTGGTGCTGCCGTCGGCCTGGCTGGCGGTGGAACTGGTCCGGTCCTGGCAGGGGCTCGGCGGCCCGTGGGGCATGCTGGGCGCCAGCCAGTGGCAGGTGGACCCGGCGCTGCGGCTGGCCTCGGTCGGCGGGGTGTGGCTGCTCAGCTTCCTGGTGGTGGCCGTCAACGTGGCCGTGGCCCTGCTCCTCGCCGTCCGCGCCTCCCGGGTGCCGGCCGTGGCCTCACTGGCCGCCACGGCCGTCGCGGCCTCGGCCGCGTGGGTGTGGGCGCCGCGCCCCGAGACGGACGGGCGGGTGCGGATCGCCGTGGTCCAGCCGGGCATCGTGGCCGGGCAGGACAGCCCCGACAGGCGGTTCGACCGGGAGGAGCAGCTGACCCGGCCGCTCGCCGGGCGGAACGTCGACCTGGTGGTGTGGGGCGAGTCCGGCGTCGGCTTCGACCTGGACGACCGCCCCGACCTGGCCCGGCGGCTGGCCGCCCTGTCCCGCGAGACCGGCGCCGACGTCCTGGTGAACGTGGACGCCCGCCGCTCCGACCGGCCCGGCATCTACAAGAGTTCCGTGCTGATCGGCCCGCACGGCCGGACCGGCGACCGGTACGACAAGATGCGGCTCGTCCCGTTCGGCGAGTACATACCGGCCCGCTCGCTGCTCGGCTGGGCCACCTCGGTGGGCCGGGCCGCCGGCGAGGACCGGCACCGCGGCGCCGCACAGACCGTGATGAACGTCGGGCACGGGCTGCGGGTCGGCCCGCTGATCTGCTTCGAGACCGCCTTCCCGGACATGAGCCGGCACCTCTCCGGGAACGGCGCGGACGTCCTGCTCGGCCAGTCGTCCACCTCGTCCTTCCAGGGCAGCTGGGCGCCGGAGCAGCACGCCTCGCTGGCCGCGCTGCGCGCCGCCGAGACCGGCCGCCCCATGGTGCACTCCACCCTCACGGGCGTGTCGGCGGTGTACGGCCCGGACGGGCGGCGCCTCGGCCCCTGGCTCGGCACCGACGCGAGCACCGCGCACGTGTACGACGTACCGCTCGCGCACGGCGTCACGCCGTACGTCCGCTACGGCGACTGGCCGGTGCACGGCGCGCTGCTGGTACTGGCGGCGCTGTGCGTGACCGAGGGAGTGCGGGCGCTCAGGCTGCGCCGCAGCGGTCCTGAACCGATCGGACCACCCGCTCGCACAGTTCATGGGTCGCCAGCGCGTCCCTCGCGCTGAGCACCTCGCCGGCCCGCACGGCGTCGAGGAAGGCGAGGACCGCCTGCTCGATGCCGCGCTGCCGGGCCACCGGGACCCAGTCGCCGCGCCGGCGCACGGTCGGCTGCCCCTTGTGGTCGATCACCTCGGCGAGGTTGACCACCTGGCGCTTGGTGTCCTGCCCGGACACCTCCAGGATCTCCTCGTTGGAGCCGCTGAGCCGGTTCATCACGCCGAGCGCGGTGAAGCCGTCCCCGCCGAGCTGGAGCACCAGGTGGTGGACCAGCCCGTCCTCGATGCGGGCCCGGACGCTGACGTCGTCGACCGGGCCCGGCACCAGGAACCGCAGGGTGTCGACGACGTGGATGAAGTCGTCCAGGACCATCGAGCGCGGTTTCTCGGGCAGTCCGATCCGGTTCTTCTGCATGAGGATCAGCTCGCGCGGGTGGTCCAGGCACTGCAGGTACCCGGGGGCGTACCGGCGGTTGAAGCCGACGAACAGCGACACGCCCCGCTGCTCGGCCAGTTCGACCAGCCGCTCGGAGTCGGCGAGCCCGTAGGCGAGCGGCTTGTCCACGTACGTCGGCACGCCGGCCTCCAGCAGCCGGGTGACGATCTCGGGGTGGACGGCGGTGGGCGCGTGCACGAAGGCCGCGTCGAGACCGGCGGCGAGCAGCGAGTCCAGGGTGGTGTGCCGCTGCTCGCGCGGCAGGTGCAGGGTTTCCGCGACCTGTTCCAGGGTGGCGGGCGTGCGGGTCTGCAGGTGCAGGTCGATTCCCGGCTGCGTGCCGAGCACCGGCAGGTACGCCTTCTGCGCGATGTCCCCGAGTCCGATGCAGCCGACCTTCACGTGCTCTCCTCTACGGCGTGTCCGCGTGTTGCCTGCCGGAAGCATACGGGGGCCGCCAGTCGGCGATGCCGTCGAAGCTCCGCAGGAAGAGCGCCGGACCGGCCTTCGACAGGGCCGCGACGGCGGTGTTCCGTACGGCCACGACGGTTCGGCTGCCGGCCATGTCGAGGCGGGCGACCCGGACGGCCCGGCGGGCGATCGCGGTCGTGCGGGGCAGGCGGGCGGCGGTGTAGGCGGGCAGGTCCGCGCGGTGGTGGGCGAGGACGACGGCGTCCTCGACGGCCTGGTTGCCGCCCTGGCCGAGGGTGGGGGGCATGGCGTGGGCGGCGTCGCCGAGGAGGACGGTCCGGCCCGAGTGGAAGG
>NZ_MUMF01000035.1 GCF_002155905.1 Streptomyces tricolor
GTCATCGACTTCGGCATCGCCCGGGCCATCGGCGACGACCGGCTGACCCGGGCGGGCGCCGCGGTCGGCACACCGGCCTTCATGTCGCCGGAACAGGCCACGGGGCAGGAGCACGACGCGGCCGGCGACGTTTTTGCGCTCGCCGGAGTACTGGTGTACGCGGCCACCGGGCACGGCCCGTTCGGGAGCGGGCAGGCGGCGGACCTGCTGTACCGGGTGCGGTACGCGGAGGCGGACCTCGGCGGCGTACCGGCCGCACTCGTGCCGCTGCTCGCCCGGTGCCTGGCCAAGGAGCCGGGGGAGCGGCCGACCACGGCGCAGCTGGCGTCCCGACTCCACGACGGTGTCGGCGAGTTCGCCGACCATCTGCCCGACTGGCTGCTCGCGGACATCGCGCGGCGGGCCGCCGACGTCTGGCGGGTGGTGCCGCAGCGGTTGCCGGCTCCGGCGGTCGAGGCAGGGCCGTCCGAGGTCACCGCGCCGCCGGCGCGGCGGGGCCGCTCACGTCGCGGCTTCCTGGCCGGCGCGGGGGCGGTCGCGGTGACCGCCGCCGTGGGTGGAGGCATATGGTCGTATCGGAGGCGTGACACGACTCCGCCCGCGAAGGAGCCGCGGCAGACGCGCAACATCGCTCCGCTGTGGCAGTACGGCGGCAGGGGCTCCCTGGAGATGGACTGGTGGGGCCTGATCCGCCCCTACCGCGCCAATGGATCGATCTGGCTCCCGATGAACGCGACCGTCAAGCGCCTCGATCCGTCCGACGGCAGATCCCGGCAGCTCCTGTTCGAAGGCAACTGGTGGCAGGCGGCGGCGGTGAACGACCGGCTGTACCTCCTGGGGCAGGACTTCGACGGGCAGGGTCGCTCGATGGCGATCGTCACCTGGGACGAGGAACAGAGCTATGCGAGGCGGACCTCGACTCGCCTGGCGGACGCGGCTTACGTCATCAAGCCGAACCAGCTCCTCTGCATCTCCGACGACGTCGTGTACGTGGCGGCGGGCTACGGGAAGGAGGCGGAGGACTACGGTTTCCTGCCCTCCCAGACCTGGACGTTGCGTGCCGCCGACCTCAAGACCGGCAAGACCCTCTGGACGAAGCCGCTGCCGAAGCGGCCGGCCAGGAGCCATCGGCTGCACTTCCTCGCCGCGAAGGTCGTCGGCGGTCGCCTGGTGACCCTGCAGGAGGTGGCGGACAAGAAGGTGCACCTCGTCGTACGTGACACCGGCAGCGGATCCGTCCTGTGGGACACGCCGTACGACGTCGAGGACATCGATTCCCTCCGGAGCGAGATCGCCGCGGACGGCAGCCGTGTGTACGTCGGCGGCGACCGGCTCCGGGCACTGCGGCTGAGCGACGGATCACAGGTGTGGGCGACCGAGAGCGGGCGGCGGTACAGCCCGCCGACGCTGAAGAAGGGGGTGCTGTACACCGTCGGGAAGGGCGTCGGGCTCACGGCGGTGGACCCGGAGCGCGGCACACGCCTGTGGACCGAGGCGACCACCGAAGCGGAGGAGGCGTACACCGGCTGGCAACCGGTCATCGGCAACCGCTACGCCTACTACAAGAACGGCTTCCAGCTGCGGGCCGTGTCGCTGACGGCCCACGACATCGCCCTGACCTACCAGACCGACGCCGTGCAGTTCCACGCGGACACCCGGTCGGGACTGGTCCTCGGCGTGGACGCCGACTTCCTGTCCGCCTATCCGCTCACGTGACCACAGGCGGACCGCCTGACAGGCCGCCGCGCCGGACCGCTTCCCGGAGCTGCCCGGAGACCGCCGCCCGCCCCTCTCGTCAGAAGGACCCACCCCAGCATGAAACCCCTCGGCGCCGGCGATCCGGTCCGACTCGGCCCCTACCGTCTGCTCGGCGTCCTCGGCGAGGGCGGAATGGGCAAGGTCTACGTCGGCCAGGACCGCGCCGGTGTGCTCGCCGCCGTCAAGGTGCTGCGTCCCGAACTCGCACACGACACCGGCCTCGCCCAGCGCTTCGTACGCGAGGCGCACTCCGCTCAGGCCGTGCGCAGCAAGGGAGTCGCCGCCGTGCTCGGCGCGCACACCGAGGGAGCGCGGCCGTGGATCGCCACCGAGTTCCTCGCCGGGCTCACCCTCGACCAGGTCGTCGACACCTACGGCCCTCTCGGCGAACCCGCCGTGCGCGCCCTGGCCGCCTCCCTGGCGCGAACCCTCGCCGACATCCACGCGGTGGGCTTCGTCCACCGCGATCTCAAGCCCCCGAACATCGTGCTCACCTCGGACGGGCCACGCGTCATCGACTTCGGCATCGCCCGGCCCGAACACGGGCTCACCCTCACGACCACCGGCCAGATCCCGATCACACCGGGCTACGGCGCACCCGAGCAGGTGCTCGGCCGGCGCGTCGGCCCGCCCGCCGACGTGTTCTCGCTCGGCGCCGTGCTCGTGTACGCCGCCACCGGCAGCCGGGCGTTCGACGGCGGGCACGTGGCGGCGCTGCAGTACGAGGTGGTGCACGGGCAGCCCCGGCTGGGCGGCATGGCACCGCAGCTGCAGGCGCTCATCGGCCCCTGCCTGGCGAAGGACCCGGCCGCGCGCCCGCTCCCCGCGCAGATCGCACAGGCCATGGCAGCGCCCGGAGGAGCCGAGCGGGCCTGGCGGCGAGGGAAGATCGCGGACGCCATCAAGGAGCGGGAGTCCGCCGCCCGCCGGCTGACGACCCAGGTCACCGTCCAGCCCGCTGGCGAGACCCCCTCCGTGACACGGCGGCGCCTGATCACCGGGCTCTCCGCCGCCGGCGTGGTGGTCGCGGCCGGCGGCGGTACGACGGCCTGGTGGCTCGGCACGCGGAGCGGCACGGCACGCCGACCCGGGAAGAGCGACCCCTTCGACATCCCTCCGGCCGTGCGCACCCCCGTCCAGCGGCTCGAACGCCAACCCGGCGTGGACGAGAAGAGCTACGGCGAACCAGACGTCCTCTGGTCGATGAGCGACGTGGTGGACGTCTATTCGCCCGCGCTGCTGCCCGTGCGCGACGTCATCGTCTTCGGCTCCCCGGGAGGGGGCATCGCGGCGCACGACGTCAGGAACGGCAAGCAGCGCTGGACCGCACCCGCCATCGTGGCGAAGGGCGGCTATCTGTCGCTGTCGGACCGGCTGGTCGCCGGCACGGACGGCGACGGCACCCTGCGGACCTTCGTCGCCTCCACCGGGGAGCCCAAGTGGACCTGCCCGGCGGCCGAAGCGGCGACGCTGCTCGCCGCCGACGCGGAGGCCGTGTACGTCTTCACGAAGGACGGCAGACTCCGCAGCATCGGCCGCTCGAACGCCGAGGTCCGGTGGACCGTGACCGTCCCCGCCGACTTCCGCAAGGGGCTGGTGACCCCCGGCGCCATCGCCCGGGGCACGCTGCTGGCGGCGGCCTCGGACAACGGCAGCGTCCTCGCCGTCCGGACGGGTGACGGCCGTACGGCCTGGACCCGGACGGCCGACTTCGACCCCGACGAGGTCGTGGTCAGACCGGCCGTCCACGGCGGCACCGCCTATCTCAACGGCGAGGCACTCCAAGCCCGCCGGCTCAGCGACGGTGAGCTGATCTGGAGCGCGAAGACCTGGCGGGACACCTACTGGGGCGGACCGAAGGTGCACGAGGACGCCGTCTACGCCACCAAGGACGTCTACCCCATGCGCCTGGACAAGCGTGACGGCAGCGACCTGTGGGTGCCCGAGCGCACCGGTGTCTCCGTCAGACCGATGACCGCCGCGGCCACCAGCCGTGTCGCCGTCGCGGGCCACGCCGTCTGGGCCATCGACTACGGTCCCGATGACTCCACACCGTCCATGGAGATCAAGACGGCGAGGATCGAGGAGGGCGAACAGGTATGGCGGTACGGGATTCCCGCGTTCGACCACGGCCGCTTCGCAACCGCCGGCAACCGGGTCTTCCTCATGCACGACAGCTCGGTGGACGCCCTGACGACCTTCTGACAGCGGCGCCTCCCGTCCGAGGACGGGAGGCGCGCGGCGGCCGGGTCAGCTGGTGCCGTCCGGCACCAGCCCCACCTGGATCATCGGCTTGCCCCGCTTCCGCGACACGAAGACACCCCGGCCCGCCGGCATCGGCCGCGGCCGGACGCCACCGAGCAGATCGCCCTCGGCCGGGTCACCCGCGAGGACCACGCCCTGGGCGCCGAGTTCCTTGATGCGCTGCATGAAGGACTCGTACCCGGCACGCCCCGCACCGGCCGTGGACCGGGCGATGATGAAGCGGACGCCGACGTCACGGGCGAACGGCAGCAGCTCCGTCAGACCCGCCAGCGGGTTGCCGCTCGACGTGGACACGAGGTCGTAGTCGTCGATGATGACGTACACCGTGGGGCCTCGCCACCAGCTGCGGTTGCGCAGCTGCTCCGGGGTCACGTCGGCGGTCGGGGTGCGGCGCTGCATCAGGTCGGCCAGCGCGTCCATGTGATGCTGCATCTGGTTCGACATGGGGATGTACTCGGCCAGGTGCGACTCCGGCGTCACCCCGAGCAGCGAGCGGCGGTTGTCGACGACGAAGAGCTTGCAGGTGTCGCCGTCGTACCGCTCGGTCAGCCGCTTGATGATCAGCTTCAGCAGGTTCGACTTTCCGGACTCGCTCTCTCCGAACACCAGGAAGAACGGGTCCTGTTCGAAGTCCACGAACACCGGCTCCAGGTTGTCCTCGTCGAGGGCGAAGGAGATGCCGCGGTTCGGGAAGCGGTCGCCCGGCGGAAGCTGGGTCGCCGGGAACTCGCGCGGCAGCAGCCGTACCTCGGGGGCGCCGGGCTCCTGCCAGTGGCGGGTGACCTCCGCCGCCAGGGCGGTCGTCGCCTCCGCGAGATCCGTGTCGGAGGAGAGGCCGTCGATGCGCGGGACCGCCGCCATGAAGTGCTGCTTCTGCGGGGTCTGACCGCGTCCCGGCACTCCGGTGGGCACGTTCGCCGCGACCTTGCGGTCGATCTCGGAGTCCATGGGGTCACCCAGCCGCAGTTCGAGGCGGTTCATCAGGTGGTCCTTGAGGTTCGCGCGGACCTCCATCGAGCGCGAGGCGGTGAGGATCAGGTGGATGCCGTAGCCCAGACCGCGCGCGGCGATGTCCAGCACCAGCGGCTCCAGCGCCTCGTAGTCCGTGCGGAAGGTGCCCCAGCCGTCGATGACCAGGAACACGTCACCCCAGGGCTGGTCGGTCACCGAGATGTCCCCCCGCGCGCGGCGAGCCCGGAACTCCGCGATGGAGGAGATGCCCGCCGAGCGGAAGTACTCCTCGCGCCGGGTCATCACGCCGTACACCTCGGCCGCCGTACGCCGGACCTTCTCCGGGTCCAGCCGGGAGGCGACACCGCCCACATGCGGCAGACCGGCCACCGCGGCCATACCGCCACCACCGAAGTCAAGGCCGTAGAACTGCACCTCCCACGGGGTGTGGGTCAGCGCGAACGACGCGATGATCGAGCGCACCAGCGTCGACTTGCCGGACTGCGGACCGCCGACGATCTGCATGTGACCGGCCGCGCCGCCGAAGTCCAGCCACAGCGGGTCACGCCGCTGCTCGTACGGCTTGTCGATGAGGCCGGCCGGGACGACGAGCCGGCCCGCGCCCTCGTAGCCCGGCTGGGTCATGCCGCGGCCGGGCACCGGGGCGAGCCCCGGCAGCAGCGCGTCGAGCGACGGCGGGCTGTCCAGCGGGGGCAGCCACACCTGGTGGGCGGCCGGGCCCTGCGCCTCCAGACGCCGCACGATCACGTCGAGCACGGTGTCGGCCAGCGCGTCGTCCTGCCGCTCGCCGGTCTCCGCCTGCCGCTGCTGCGGAATCGGCACGTAATGCACCGGGACCTCGGCGGCCGTGAAGAGGACCGGCCGGCGGTCGACGGGAAGCGGGCCGCCGAGCGCCGCCGCCTGCTGCGAGCTGGTGCGGTACACCCCGGAGACGTACGCCGCCTTGAAGCGGACCATCTCGTCCGTGCCGAACTTCAGGAAGCCGGAACCGGGGACGTTCGGCAGCTCGTACGCGTCCGGGACACCGAGCGCGGCACGGGACTCCGCGGCCGAGAACGTCCGCAGACCGATGCGGTACGACAGATAGGTCTCGAGACCCCGGAGCCGGCCCTCCTCAAGGCGCTGCGAGGCCAGCAGCAGGTGCACGCCCAGCGAACGGCCGATCCGGCCGATCTGCACGAACATCTCGATGAAGTCCGGCTTCGCCGTCAGCAGCTCGCTGAACTCGTCGATCACCAGGACCAGGGACGGGATCGGCTGCAGCGGCGCACCCGCCGCGCGCGCCTTCTCGTAGTCGTGGATGTTGGCGTAGTTGCCCGCGTCGCGCAGCAGCTCCTGACGGCGGTTCAGCTCACCGCGGATCGAGTCGCCCATGCGGTCGACCAGGGTCAGGTCGTCGGCGAGGTTGGTGATGACCGCCGCCACGTGCGGCATCTGCGCCATGCCGGCGAAGGTCGCACCACCCTTGAAGTCCGCGAGGACGAAGTTCAGCGTCTCCGAGGAGTGCGTGACCGCGAGGCCCAGCACCAGGGTGCGCAGCAGCTCCGACTTGCCGGAACCGGTGGCGCCGACGCACAGGCCGTGCGGGCCCATGCCCTCCTGCGCGGCCTCCTTGAGGTCGAGCATCACGGGCCGGCCGTCCTCGCCGACACCGATCGGCACCCGCAGCCGCTCCGACTGCGAGCGGGGCCGCCATGTCCGCTTCGGGTCGACCGAGGCGGCGTCGCCCAGGTTCAGCAGGTCCGTGAACTCCAGGTTGGCGAGCAGCGGTTCGTCGTCGTCGCCGCCCGACGCCATGCGCAGCGGCGCCAGCTGACGGGCGAGCGCCTCCGCCGCCTCGTACGACAGGACGTCCGGCGTCCCTTCGTAGACCATGCCGTGCGCCGACTCCAGGCGCAGTTCCCTGGGCTGCACGATGACCGAGAGGTCGCCGCGGCCGGTGCTGAGGTCGCCCGGCACGACCTCCAGGACCGTCACGCCCTGCAGCCCCTCGGGGCTGGCCAGCAGGGAGGTGGGCGGCAGGGAGACGCCGTCGAGCACGACCACCAGGTGGGGCTGCTCGGGCACCGGCGGCCCGCCGGGGTGGAACCGCGGGCGACCCTCCAGCCGGGAAGCGAGCCGGTCCTCCAGCTCCACCGGGTCGGTGCTGATCAGGCGCAGGCTGCCGGCGCCGTCGGCGACACCCGGGGCCTGCACGTGCGGCAGCCACTTGGCCCACTCCCACTCGGGCGCCGACTCGCGTGCGGTGAAGACGGCGATGGCCAGGTCCTCGGGGGAGTGCAGCGAGGCGAGGGAGGCGGTGACGGCACGGGCGGTGCCGCGCACGGTGCCCGGCTCGCCGCTGATCGTCACGTGGTAGAAGGCGCGCAGCGAGACCGCCATCGGCAGGTCGTCGAGAGTGTTGTGGGTGGCCAGGAAACGCTGCATGGCGCCCGCGGTCAGCGGCTCCAGCTCATCGACCGGGGCGGTCTGCGGCGGGATCAGGGGGGTGGCCAGGGCCTGCGGGCCGAGGCCCACGCGCACCTGCCCGAAGTCCTCGTCGCTGGTGCGCCGCTCCCAGACCCGGCTGCCCTCGGCGACCAGCGCCCACAGTTGCTCCGGCGAAGGGTGCAGGTAGTACTGGGTGTCGCGCTGTGTCTTCGCGGTCTCCACGGCGGCGCGCCGGGTCTGGGACAGGTAGCGCAGGTAGTCACGGCGCAGGTCGGCCATCTGCCCCTGGTTGCCACGGCGGTAGCGGACCAGCATCGAGATGCCCATGGCGATGGTCGAGGCCACCATCACCATGCCCATGATCTTCATGAAGGGCTGGGCCTGCGGGTTGAAGAAGAACACCACGGACCCGCCCATGCCCAGCATGGGCAGGAGCTGCATCAGTGCGCCTTCCTGCTGCCCGCGCGGCAGTTCCGGCGGAGCTTGCAGCACGACCTCGTCCGTGGGCACTTCCTTCGGCAGTGCCCGCGGAGGGCGCTTGACGACGATGTGGCTCACTACGCACCAATTCCCTTGCCGGACCGAGATGTTTCATCCGCCGCCCCGTGTCAGGCGGACGTCGATCGCGAACCGCGATCCTACTGACAACCACCGACAACGCCGGGCGGTAGGGTGCCGGTGGAGCGCGTGAGCAGTTGCGAATGGTTCTGGGAAAACCCGGGCATTCCGCAACGGTTCGAAGCAAGTGCCTCCCGTGGATCCCGGCCAGGACCGCTCGGTCGGCCGGCGCAGCGGGCGGGCGCCGCACAACCTACACAGCATCTTTACGGGCGGAAGGGTGCGCGGTGGCACCGAAGGCCGCCCCACCACCGACGAGGGGGAACAGCAGGTGAGCATGACGGCCTCCGCGCCGGCCGGCGCGACCGGTGGACCGGGCACCGGAGCCCCTTCCGGGGCGGGCATGGGATTCGGCTTCTGCCGCGTCACCATCGTGGCGCCCGACAGCCGCATCGACGTGGCGCTGCCCGACGACGTACCGGTCGCCGACCTGTACCCGGAGATCCTGCGGCTGTCCCAGCAGAGCCCGACCGAGGGCGCGCCGGTCGGCTACCACCTCGTACGGCGTGACGGCACCGTCCTCGACGGCGCCCGGTCCTTCACGGCCCAGCGCATCCTCGACGGCGAACTGCTCACTCTGCGCCCGTTCGCCGAGTCGCTGCCCCCGGCCGTCGTCGACGACGTCTCGGAGGCGGTGGCCGCCGCGGTCACCCGGGACCGCACCCTGTGGAACGGCGACCTCACCCGGGCCGCCGGACTCGTCGCGGGCGGCATCCTGCCCGCGCTGCTCGCGTTCGTGGCCTGGAGCTCCCAGATCCGGCACGACATGCACAGCCTGCAGGGCATCATCGCGGGCATCTGCGGCGTCCTGCTCGTGACCATCGCCTGCGTACGCGCGCGTGTGTACGACGACCGGGGCTCCGCGGTCGCGCTGGGACTCGGCGCCCTGCCGAACGTCGCGGTGGCCGGTTCGGGGCTGCTGTCGCTCTCCGCGGGCGAGGGCATCGGACGGCTCCAGTTCCTGCTCGCCTGCACCGCCGTTCTGGTCGCCGCCGTCGTGCTGACCCTGGTGTCACCCGGGGGCGACGGCCCGTTCGTGGCGTTCGTCTTCGCCTCCGCCATCGGTCTGGTCACGACGTTCATCGCGATCCTCAGCGATCTGAGGCCCATCGAGACGGCCGCCGTCTGCGCCCCGCTGTCCGTCGTGGCGCTGGCCTTCCTGCCCGGCCTGTCCATGCGTTTCGCGCGGCTGCCCATCGGCTTCGAACCGCCCAACCCCTCCCGCGGCGGTTACGACAGCGGCGAGCCCGCCGCCCAGGAACCCGTCGACGCCGAGCGGATCGCCGCCCAGGCCCGGCGCGGCCACGAACTCCTCGTCGGCCTGGTCGGCGGCTGCGCCCTCGTCGCCGTGGGCGCGTCGATCGTCCTCGGCTTCTCCAGCAACATGTGGGCCCAGCTGCTGGCCCTCGCGACCGGCGTGGCGATGCTCATGCGGGCACACCTGTTCCGGTACACCGCGCAGGTCGGCGCCACCCTGGCCGCGGGTCTGGCCGCGATCGTCTTCCTCGGCCTCGGGCTGGCCCTGAACCCGCCCCGGGACTACCTGATCGACGCCTTCCGGGGCGACACCGCCGCCCTCGACATCCGCAGTGTCTGGCTGGCCGCGGCCGTCGCCGCGGCCACCGCCCTGGTCACCGCGATCGCCCTGATCACCCCGCGGCGCGGTGTCACCCCCTTCTGGGGGCGCTTCCTGGAGATCGCCGAGAGCTTCGTGCTGCTCACCCTGATCCCGCTGGCCCTCGCGGTCTTCGACGTATACGCCCAGGCCCGCGCCATGACCAGCTAGCCCCCATCACCCGATACGAGCGGGGGGCGGCACGCGCGCGTGCCGCCCCCCGTCTCGTCGCGCAGCTCACTGCACGTCGAGCCCCCCGTTATGGGCCATCGGCTTCAGATCGAACTCCCCGTCCCGCGCCCCCAGCACGAACGCCCGCCACTCCGCCTCGGTGTAGCGGAGCACGGTGTCCGGGTCGAGGGAGGAACGCATCGCCACCGCCCCGCCGGGCAGGTACGCGATCTCGACGCGCTCCTCGTGCTCCTCCGTGCCCGGCGCGCAGTGCCACTCGACGCCCGAGATGTCGAGCGCGTACAGCTCGTCCCGCTCCCGCTCCTTGCGCGCCTTGATCTCCGCTTCCGTCTCCGCCATCGTGCAGCGACCCCTTCCCGAGGTAGGTACGGTCCCGGCGCTCACCCTAGTGGCCGACGCCGCGCCACCAGGAGGTTTCGGCGACCGGGCGTAAGGAGTCCGCCATCTCCTGGTACCCTCGGTGACGGCCGTTTGTGTACGCACCCCCGGAACCGTCCGTGTTCTGGAGGCCGCGCCCAGCGGATCCCCGCCTCCCGAGTAACGGAAGCTCCCCCGAGACGTAGACCGGGGGCACTCGGTGGCACTCAACAGACTATGAGGAGTACGCGTGTCGCTCGACGCCGCTACGAAGAAGCAGATCATCGCCGAGTTCGGTACCAAGGAGGGTGACACCGGCTCCCCCGAGGTCCAGGTCGCTCTGCTCTCCCGTCGGATCTCCGACCTGACCGAGCACCTCAAGACCCACAAGCACGACCACCACTCCCGTCGTGGCCTGCTGATCCTGGTCGGTCAGCGCCGTCGCCTGCTGCAGTACCTGGCGAAGAAGGACATCCAGCGCTTCCGTACGCTGGTCGACCGCCTCGGCATCCGCCGCGGTGCGGCGGGCGCCAAGTAAGACGCCGTGAGGGGAGCGGTTCCCGAAAGGACTCGGGGACCGCTCCCTTTGCCGTATGCGGGGCCCGGCCGCTTGCCGTATGCAGGGCTCTGCCGCTCACACGGAATACTCCGCCGCTGAAGCGGAAACATGCGGAGTGTCACTCACGCTTTGTAGTGTGGTAGCACAACGCAGTACGTACGACACAGAACGAGGAGAAGCGCACCCAGCCGCCGCCGGTCCTCGGTAGTGGCCCCCGGGGGAAGCGAGCCCCGGGTGCTTCGATCGAAGACCGGCCCGCACCGCACGGAGCGCTTCTCCACCACCGTCCCCCTGCCACACGGGCAGCCAAGGGACGAAAAGACGATAAGTAACGGAGAAAACGCTAGTGGAGAACGAGACCCACTACGCCGAGGCCGTCATCGACAACGGTCCCTTCGGCACCCGCACCATCCGCTTCGAGACGGGCCGCCTGGCCAAGCAGGCCGCCGGCTCCGCCGTGGCGTACCTGGACGACGACACCATGGTGCTGTCGGCCACCACCGCCTCCAAGAACCCCAAGGACCAGCTCGACTTCTTCCCCCTCACGGTGGACGTCGAGGAGCGGATGTACGCCGCCGGCAAGATCCCCGGCAGCTTCTTCCGCCGTGAGGGCCGGCCGTCCGAGGACGCGATCCTCACCTGCCGCCTCATCGACCGCCCGCTGCGCCCGTCCTTCAAGAAGGGCCTGCGCAACGAGATCCAGGTCGTCGCCACGATCATGGCGCTCAACCCCGACCACCTGTACGACGTCGTGGCGATCAACGCCGCGTCCGCGTCCACGCAGCTGGCCGGCTTGCCCTTCTCCGGCCCGATCGGCGGCGTCCGCGTCGCGCTGATCCGCGGCCAGTGGGTCGCCTTCCCGACCCACACCGAGCTGGAGGACGCCGTCTTCGACATGGTCGTCGCCGGCCGTGTCCTGGAGGACGGCGACGTCGCGATCATGATGGTCGAGGCCGAGGCCACCGAGAAGACCATCAAGCTGGTCGAGGGCGGCGCCGAGGCGCCGACCGAGGAGGTCGTCGCCGCCGGTCTGGAGGCCGCGAAGCCCTTCATCAAGGTCCTGTGCCGCGCCCAGGCCGACCTCGCCGCCAAGGCCGCCAAGCCGACCGCCGAGTTCCCGATCTTCCTGGACTACCAGGACGACGTGTTCGAGGCGCTGACGGCCGCCGTCAAGCCCGAGCTGGCCCAGGCGCTCACCATCGCCGGCAAGCAGGAGCGCGAGGCCGAGCTGGACCGCGTCAAGGGCCTGGCCGCCGAGAAGCTGCTGCCGGAGTTCGAGGGCCGCGAGAAGGAGATCTCCGCCGCGTACCGCTCGCTCACCAAGCAGCTGGTCCGCGAGCGCGTGATCAAGGAGAAGAAGCGGATCGACGGCCGCGGCCTGACGGACATCCGCACCCTGGCCGCCGAGGTCGAGGCCATCCCGCGGGTCCACGGCTCCGCCGTGTTCGAGCGTGGCGAGACCCAGATCCTGGGCGTCACCACCCTCAACATGCTCCGCATGGAGCAGCAGCTGGACACCCTCTCCCCGGTGACCCGCAAGCGCTACATGCACAACTACAACTTCCCGCCGTACTCCACCGGCGAGACCGGCCGCGTCGGCTCCCCGAAGCGCCGCGAGATCGGCCACGGCGCCCTCGCCGAGCGCGCCCTGATCCCGGTCCTGCCGACGCGCGAGGAGTTCCCCTACGCGATCCGTCAGGTCTCCGAGGCGCTCAGCTCCAACGGCTCGACGTCCATGGGCTCGGTCTGCGCCTCCACCATGTCGCTGCTGAACGCCGGTGTGCCGCTGAAGGCCCCGGTCGCCGGTATCGCCATGGGTCTGATCTCCCAGGAGATCGACGGCGAGACGCACTACGTCACCCTCACCGACATCCTCGGTGCGGAGGACGCCTTCGGCGACATGGACTTCAAGGTCGCCGGCACCAAGGAATTCGTGACCGCCCTCCAGCTCGACACCAAGCTGGACGGCATCCCGGCCTCCGTCCTCGCCGCGGCCCTCAAGCAGGCCCGCGACGCCCGCCTGCACATCCTCGACGTGATGATGGAGGCCATCGACCGGCCCGACGAGATGAGCCCGCACGCCCCGCGGATCATCACCGTCAAGATCCCGGTCGACAAGATCGGTGAGGTCATCGGCCCCAAGGGCAAGATGATCAACCAGATCCAGGAGGACACGGGCGCCGAGATCACCATCGAGGACGACGGCACGATCTACATCGGCGCCGCCGACGGCCCCTCCGCCGAGGCCGCCCGCGCCACGATCAACGGCATCGCCAACCCGACGATGCCCGAGGTCGGCGAGCGCTACCTCGGTACGGTCGTCAAGACGACCACCTTCGGTGCGTTCGTCTCCCTGCTGCCCGGCAAGGACGGTCTGCTGCACATCTCGCAGATCCGCAAGCTCGCCGGCGGCAAGCGCGTGGAGAACGTCGAGGACGTGCTCGGCGTGGGCCAGAAGGTCCAGGTCGAGATCGCCGAGATCGACTCCCGCGGCAAGCTCTCCCTGGTCCCCGTGATCGAGGGCGAGGAAGGCTCTGACGAGTCGAAGGACGACGCCGAGCAGTGACGTCCCGTAGCTCCAAGGCGACGGCCCGCCCCTCTTCGGAGGCGCGGGCCGTCGCCCGTACCCAAACCCTCATCAAGGGGATGAACGGCATCGGTACGGTCCGCAAGACCACCCTCCCCGGCGGCCTGCGCGTCGTCACCGAGACTCTGCCCTCCGTCCGCTCGGCCACCTTCGGCATCTGGGCGCACGTCGGCTCCCGTGACGAGACCCCGTCCCTGAACGGCGCCACGCACTACCTGGAGCACCTGCTCTTCAAGGGCACGAACCGCCGCAGCGCGCTCGACATCTCCTCCGCGCTCGACGCGGTCGGCGGCGAGATGAACGCGTTCACGGCCAAGGAGTACACGTGCTACTACGCGCGCGTGCTCGACACCGACCTGCCCCTGGCCATCGACGTCGTCTGCGACATGCTGACCGGCTCGCTGATCCGCGAGGAGGACGTCGACGTCGAGCGCGGCGCGATCCTCGAAGAGATCGCCATGACCGAGGACGACCCCGGCGACTGTGTGCACGACCTGTTCGCGCACACCATGTTCGGCGACAACGCTCTCGGCCGCCCGGTCCTCGGCACGGTCGACACGGTCAACGCCCTGACCGCCGACCGCATCCGCCGCTTCTACAAGAAGCACTACGACCCGACCCACCTCGTGGTCGCCTGCGCCGGCAACGTCGACCACAACAAGGTCGTCCGCCAGGTCCGCGCGGCCTTCGAGAAGGCGGGCGCCCTGCGGAACACCGACGCGCAGCCCATCGCCCCGCGCGCCGGCCGCCGTACGATCCGTGCCCTCGGCAAGGTCGAGCTGCTGGCCCGCAAGACCGAGCAGGCGCACGTCGTCCTCGGCATGCCGGGCCTCGCGCGCACCGACGACCGCCGCTGGGCCATGGGCGTGCTCAACACCGCCCTCGGCGGCGGCATGTCCTCCCGCCTCTTCCAGGAGGTCCGGGAGAAGCGCGGCCTGGCCTACAGCGTGTACTCGTACACCTCCGGCTTCGCCGACTGCGGCCTGTTCGGCGTCTACGCCGGCTGCCGGCCCAGCCAGGTGCACGACGTGCTGCGGATCTGCCGCGACGAACTCGACCACGTCGCGCACAACGGCCTCTCCGACGAGGAGATCGCCCGCGCCATCGGCCAGCTGAGGGGGTCCACGGTGCTGGGCCTGGAGGACACCGGCGCGCTGATGAACCGTATCGGCAAGAGCGAGCTGTGCTGGGGCGAGCAGATGTCCGTGGACGACATGCTGGCGAAGATAGCCGCGGTCACTCCGGACGAGGTCCGGTCCGTCGCCCGCGACATCCTGGGACAGCGCCCGTCGCTGTCGGTCATCGGCCCGCTCAAGGACAAGCAGGCCGCCCGGCTGCACGACGCGGTCGCCTGAAACACCACCGGTTAGGAAGCAGGAACATGAGCAAGCTGCGCGTGGCGGTCCTCGGTGCCAAGGGCCGGATCGGATCGGAGGCGGTCAAGGCGGTCGAGGCCGCCGAGGACATGGAGCTGGTCGCCGCCCTCGGCAGCGGCGACAAGCTGGAGACGCTGGCGGAGACCGGCGCCCAGGTCGCCGTGGAGCTGACCACCCCCGCCTCGGTCATGGGCAACCTCGACTTCTGCGTGCGCCACGGCATCCACGCGGTGGTCGGTACGACGGGCTGGACCGACGACCGCCTCGCCCAGCTGAAGGGCTGGCTGGCCCAGTCCCCGGAGACCGGCGTGCTCATCGCGCCCAACTTCTCCATCGGGGCCGTGCTGACGATGAAGTTCGCGCAGATCGCCGCGCCGTACTTCGAGTCGGTCGAGGTGGTCGAGCTGCACCACCCGAACAAGGTGGACGCCCCCTCCGGCACTGCCACGCGCACCGCCCAGCTCATCGCCGAGGCCCGCCGGGCGGCCGGTACGGCCCCGGCGCCGGACGCCACCGTCACGGCCCTGGACGGCGCCCGGGGCGCGGACGTGGACGGCGTCCCGGTCCACGCCGTCCGCCTGCGCGGCCTCCTGGCCCACCAGGAGGTCCTGCTCGGCGGCGAGGGCGAGACCCTCACCATCCGCCACGACTCCCTGCACCACAGCAGCTTCATGCCGGGCATCCTGCTCGGCGCCCGCCGCGTGGTGACCGCTCCGGGCCTCACCTTCGGCCTGGAGCACTTCCTGGACCTGGGCTGACACCGTCATGCGAGCCAAGCTGTCCTACGCCGTCACGGCCGCCGTCCTGGTCTTCTACTTCGTCCTGGTCGGCAGCCGCGGCGTCCTGCTCATCCAGTCCGGCACGCTCCTCACCGTCACCTTCGGCGTGGCCGTGCTGATCCTGCCGTTCATCGGCCTGTGGTTCCTGTGGAAGAACACC
The DNA here is from genome assembly GCF_002155905.1 of Streptomyces tricolor. Taxonomy (GTDB): domain Bacteria; phylum Actinomycetota; class Actinomycetes; order Streptomycetales; family Streptomycetaceae; genus Streptomyces; species Streptomyces tricolor. The sequence continues at coordinate 15,669 of NZ_MUMF01000035.1, forward strand.
CAGTTCGTCCGCAAGGCCAACCAGCTCGCCGCCGAACTCGACGCCGAGGGCGGCCTCCCGGTCGACGAGCTGAAACGCCTGCCCAGCGGCCGTATCGACCGCGACTCGGCCGACGAGGTGTTCGCCCGGCGCAAGGCCGAGACGGAGGCGTCTCCGGACGACTGGCGCTGCTGGTTCCGCCTCGCCGTGGCCTACCACGACGCCCGTGACACCCCCCGCGCCCGCAAGGCGATGCAGCGCGCCATCACCCTGCACGACGGCGGGCCCGTGCGCACCTGACATCCACAGCCCCCGCCGTGGCCGGGCCGCGGCCGGTGGCCGTACCGCGCCGAAGGGGCCGGGCCGTGGTCTTCTCCACGGCCCGGCCCCTTCGGTTCGGTCCGCCGGGTCAGGCGTGACGGTTCTCCGCGGCCCACGCCTCCACCGCGTCCGCCGCCCGGTCGAAAGCCATCGGCCGGCCCACGAAGTCCAGGCCGTGCGTGGTGAGCAGCGGCGGGGTGTCCTCGGCGGGCCGGTCCCCGAGGACGAGCGCCAGCGCCTGCCCCTGCACCGTGCGCGGCAGCCCCAGCCAGCGCACCGGCTGCTGCACCGTCCGCACGGAGACCACCCGCGGCCACGGCACCGTCCGCGTCACCAGGAAGCCGGTGCGGCGCAGCCCGCGCCCGCTCACCCACACGCCCATGCGCAGCAGCCGCAGCGCCACGGCGACGATCGCCACTCCGACGCCGAGCACGACGCCGCCGGTGGACAGCGAGCCGGTCAGCGCGGTGAGCACCGCGCCGAACAGCACGAGCGAGGCGAACAGCAGCACCAGCGCGGCCACGCCCACACGCCAGGGCCCCGGCCGGTAGGGGCGCCGCCAGCGGTCCGGGTCGTCGTACGGCAGCGCGCTCTCGGCCACTGCGTCAAAGGTGCGGTCGGCCGTCAGGAAGGGCAGGGGCACGGCTGGTCCTCACTCGCTCCTCGCGTGGGCTGTGCCGTGAGGCTATCCGGCCCTCTTCCCGCCCACCAGCCGTGAGCGTCCGGAAGAGTCAGTGCCCGCGCTCAGTGCCCCTGGGACGCCTGGGACTGCTGAGTCGGTGTGCCGGACGGCGTGGAGAGCGCCGGCATCGCCAGGATCAGCGCTCCCACGAGCCCGGCGACGAGGGTCAGGCCCAGCAGCCAGCGCCCGGCCATCTCGGCGGCGGACGCCCGCCGACGGGGCGGGGGAGTGACATTGCTGCGGAACCTGTCCGCCTCGGCCAGGAAGGCGAAGGGTACGGGCTCGCGGGGGGACATCGTGGTCGCCACTCCTTTCGGGATCGAAGGTCGAAGGATCGAAGGCATCGAAGATCGAACGTGCACGCCTCACCGGTACAGACGCGCGGGTGACACAAAAGGTGCCCATGTCCGAAAAAATCTCGGGTGCGTTTTTTGGGGGGGCGAGGTGGTGGCCCGGCTCCGCCGGGTGCCCCCGTAAGGTGGTCGCCAACCACAGCAGTGATGGGAAGGACCCCTACCCCCGTGACCACCCCCGAGTCGCTCACGTTCCGCGGTGACGTCACCGTCGAGCTGGTGAAGTCCAGCGCTTCGGACGCAGACGTGCTCTTCGCCGCCCGTGTCTCCACCGCCGGCGAGCAGTCCCTGGACGAGCTGAAGAAGGACCCCGAGCGCTCCAAGGGCCTGATCAACTTCCTGATGCGCGACCGGCACGGCAGCCCGTTCGAGCACAACTCGATGACGTTCTTCATCAGCGCCCCGATCTTCGTCTTCCGTGAGTTCATGCGGCACCGCGTCGGCTGGTCGTACAACGAGGAGTCCGGCCGCTACCGCGAGCTGCAGCCGGTCTTCTACGTCCCCGACGAGTCCCGCAAGCTCGTCCAGCAGGGCCGCCCCGGCAAGTACGAGTTCGTCGAGGGCACCCCGGCCCAGCACGAGGCCGTGACCAGCGCGCTCCGGGAGTCGTACGAGCAGTCGTACGCCGCCTACCAGAAGCTGCTCGCCGAGGGCGTCGCGCGCGAGGTGGCCCGTGCCGCCCTGCCCGTCGGCCTCTACTCCTCGATGTACGCCACCTGCAACGCACGCTCCCTGATGCACTTCCTCGGCCTGCGCACCCAGCACGAGCTGGCCAAGGTGCCGTCCTTCCCGCAGCGGGAGATCGAGATGGTGGGCGAGAAGATGGAGGCGGAGTGGGCGAAGCTCATGCCGCTGACGTACGCCGCCTTCAACGCGAACGGGCGTGTGGCCCCGTAGCGAAGCCTTGTTCCCCTGGCGGAACGGATGTGCGGATCAGCCTCGCGAAGTGTCCGTATTGCGGCATTTAGAGAAGTTCATCTAGCCTGATCAAACGGACCCGGCACTGCTTGAACCCCCGAGCAGGCAGTGCCGGGCTCCTTCTTTGTCCTGACTTTCCCGGCACCCCAAGGGCGCACCTCGTATCGCGCACCGAGTAGCGTGTTACCCATGGCTCCGACCTCGACTCCGCAGACCCCCTTCGGGCGGGTCCTCACCGCCATGGTCACGCCCTTCACGGCGGACGGCGCACTCGACCTCGACGGCGCGCAGCGGCTCGCCGCCCACCTGGTGGACGCAGGCAACGACGGCCTGATCGTCAACGGCACCACCGGCGAGTCCCCCACCACCAGCGACGCGGAGAAATCGGACCTCGTACGAGCCGTCCTGGAGGCCGTCGGCGACCGCGCCCACGTCGTCGCCGGCGTCGGAACCAACGACACCCACCACAGCATCGAGCTGGCCCGCGAGGCCGAGCGCATCGGCGCCCACGGCCTCCTGGTCGTCACGCCGTACTACAACAAGCCCCCGCAGGAGGGCCTGTACCGGCACTTCACGGCCGTCGCCGACGCCACCGGCCTGCCCGTCATGCTCTACGACATCCCCGGCCGCAGCGGCGTCCCGATCAACACCGAGACCCTCGTCCGGCTCGCCGAGCACCCCCGGATCGTCGCCAACAAGGACGCCAAGGGCGACCTCGGCCGCGCCAGCTGGGCCATCGCCCAGTCCGGCCTCGCCTGGTACTCCGGCGACGACATGCTCAACCTCCCGCTGCTCTCCGTCGGCGCGGTCGGCTTCGTCTCGGTCGTCGGCCACCTCGTCACCCCCGACCTGCGCGCCCTGGTCGACGCGTACGTCTCCGGCGACGTCGTCAAGGCCACCGAGATCCACCAGAAGCTGCTCCCGGTCTACACCGGCATGTTCCGCACCCAGGGCGTCATGACCACCAAGGCCGCCCTCGCCCTCCAGGGCCTGCCCGCGGGACCGCTGCGCTCGCCCATGGTCGAGTGCTCCCCCGAGGAGATCGCCCAGCTCAAGATCGATCTTGCCGCCGGCGGGGTACAGCTCTGACTACAGACTTCGCACCACAGGGGCTTCACAACTGAAGAAGAACTGAAGAAAAAACTGAAGAACAACAGAAGACGAGGCAGGCCACCGGTGCCTGCATCCACAACGACAACTGCTTCCGCACGAACGTCATGCGCGCCACGTGCCGTACCGGTACGTGGCGCGCGTGGTGAGGAGAGTCTTTTGAGTCATCCGCATCCTGAACTCGGCCCGCCGCCGCCGCTCCCCGAGGGCGGCCTGCGGGTCACCCCGCTCGGCGGCCTCGGCGAGATCGGCCGGAACATGACGGTCTTCGAGTACGGCGGCCGCCTGCTGATCGTCGACTGCGGAGTGCTCTTCCCGGAGGAGGAGCAGCCCGGAATCGACCTGATCCTGCCGGACTTCTCGTCCATCCGTAACCGCCTGGACGACATCGAGGGCATCGTCCTCACGCACGGACACGAGGACCACATCGGCGGCGTCCCGTTCCTGCTCCGCGAGAAGCCGGACATCCCGCTGATCGGCTCCAAGCTCACCCTCGCCCTGATCGAGGCCAAGCTCCAGGAGCACCGGATCCGTCCGTACACGCTGGAGGTGGCGGAGGGGAACCGGGAGCGCATCGGCCCCTTCGACTGCGAGTTCATCGCCGTCAACCACTCCATCCCGGACGCCCTGGCCGTCGCCATCCGTACGCCCGCCGGCATGGCGGTGCACACCGGCGACTTCAAGATGGACCAGCTCCCGCTGGACAACCGCCTCACCGACCTGCACGCCTTCGCGCGGCTGAGCGAGGAGGGCATCGACCTCCTTCTCAGCGACTCCACGAACGCCGAGGTCCCGGGGTTCACCCCGCACGAGCGCGACATCTCCAACGTCCTGCGGCAGGTCTTCGCCGGCGCCCGCAAGCGGATCATCGTGGCGAGCTTCGCCAGCCACGTCCACCGCATCCAGCAGATTCTGGACGCGGCCCACGAGTACGGCCGCCGGGTCGCCTTCGTCGGCCGGTCCATGGTCCGCAACATGGGCATCGCCCGCGACCTGGGCTATCTGAAGGTCCCGGCGGGCCTGGTGGTCGACGTCAAGACGCTGGACGACCTGCCCGACCACGAGGTGGTCCTGGTCTGCACGGGCTCTCAGGGCGAGCCGATGGCAGCCCTGTCCCGCATGGCCAACCGCGACCACCAGATCCGCATCGTCCAGGGCGACACCGTCATCCTCGCGTCCTCGCTGATCCCGGGGAACGAGAACGCGGTCTACCGCGTGATCAACGGCCTGACCCGCTGGGGCGCCAACGTCGTCCACAAGGGCAACGCCAAGGTGCATGTCTCCGGTCACGCGTCCGCGGGCGAGCTGCTGTACTTCTACAACATCTGCCGCCCGCGGAACCTGATGCCGGTCCACGGCGAATGGCGCCACCTGCGGGCCAACGCCGAGCTGGGCGCCCTGACGGGCGTCCCGCACGACCGGATCGTCATCGCCGAGGACGGCGTGGCGGTCGACCTGGTCGACGGCAAGGCCAAGATCTCCGGCAAGGTCCAGGCCGGTTACGTCTACGTCGACGGCCTCTCGGTCGGCGACGTCGGCGAGCCGGCGCTGAAGGACCGCAAGATCCTCGGCGACGAGGGCATCATCTCGGTCTTCGTGGTCATGGACGCCTCCACCGGGAAGATCACCGGCGGCCCGCACGTCCAGGCGCGCGGCTCCGGCATCGAGGACTCGGCCTTCACCGACGTGATCCCGAAGATCACGGAGGTCCTGGAGCGGTCCGCCCAGGACGGCGTCGTGGAGCCCCACCAGCTCCAGCAGCTCATCCGCCGGACCCTCGGCAAGTGGGTCTCGGAGACCTATCGCCGCAGGCCGATGATCCTCCCGGTGGTCGTGGAGGTCTGACGACCCGTCGGTGTACGTCAGGAGCGGGGCGCCTCGATTTGCATCGGGGCGCCCCGCTCCAGTACGTTTACGGCTCCGCCCAACCGGGAACCCCAGCACTTCACGCGCTGGACACGGATGCCCGGAGCGGGTGGGAAAACCGACTCAGAACTTCTGATAGAGTCGGAACCGCCGGAAAGGGAAACGCGAGAGCGGGAACCTGGAAAGCACCGAGGAAATCGGATCGAGAAAAGATCTGATAGAGTCGGAAACACCGAAGGGAAGCGCCCGGAGGAAAGCCCGAGAGGGTGAGTACAAAGGAAGCGACCGTTCCTTGAGAACTCAACAGCGTGCCAAAAGTCAACGCCAGATATGTTGATACCCCGTCCGTCGGAACAATCCGATGGTCGAGGTTCCTTTGAAAAAACACAGCGAGGACGCTGTGAACATCGGGACTATTCCTCCCGATGTTCCGCTCTCGTGGTGTTGCACCGGATCACCGGTAAACATTCACGGAG